>NZ_JBIMDK010000015.1:0-83135 GCF_048552595.1 Acinetobacter psychrotolerans
CGTTAGATTGGCTTACACCATTAGAGAAATTTGCTCAGCTTGTTGATTATCATAAGACTTTTCAAACTGTCGCACCTCATGTTTGAATTCGCCCCTGTTCAATTTCTGCGCCTAAAATAAAACAAGCAGTCAGTTGTAATAATATTTTTTTATCGACTTCATTTGGTTGTGGCCAAAATTTTAAACGGTAGTATTGACCTACTGTAGGAACAGTGGTTATTTCGGGGCAACGCCATATTAAATTGAATAACCAATTTTCTAAGTTAAATTGGCTTTTATGTGATACTTTTATAAAATCATTGATATTTGCAGCTTTATATTCAATTGTTGGATTCGTTTTGAATTCTTCTCGTGAAGCTTCTAGCCATGCAAAATGTGCATAATGATCAATAATAGCGACAGCCCCTAACTGGTCACTGAGAATGAGTTTTCGACTTTCTTGGTTATACATGTCTGTGAAATAATGAATATCTTTGATTTCGTATTGTTCATTTATAGATTTTTCAGTAGCAAGTCTTTCATCTTCAAAATTTTCCGAATCAATTTGATTTTCTCCAGATTGTTCATTTTTTTTCAATAGTTGAATATTGATCCAATTTCTAAGTATTAATTCATCATGAATAGGGATACATAATAAATTATCTTCGGCACTTTCATTGTGCTCGCAGTGTTTTGAAATTTTTAAATATGGAATATTTTTGTTATGGATAATATTTTGAATATTATCATTATCGAAAAATTGCTCATTAATCAAAATACAGTTGATATTTTGATCGGTCACATTTGTCCAATTTATACCAATATTATTGGGTAAAATTTTTCGAAGTCGTATTTTAAGATCGTCAGAGGCTGTTAAACCTAAGCCTGAGATTGCAATATTGATACATTGATTATTCATAATATCACTTGTCTATTATTTCTACTCAAATGAACTTGTTATAGTTTAGCAGTTATCGTTGAGTGAAATGAATTGCCGATACTCTCATATTTTAAGATTTTGATTTTACAAAGTCATTCATTTATGTGTATGTAGATTGCTTCGGTTTTATTCACAGGTTAATAAGTGTTTAAATTAAAACTAAACTTACCATGTAAATACATGGTTTTTATATCACTTTAAATTAACATTAGTCATTATCATTAATCTATAGGCGATAAAGAAATAATTCATTAGTTATAATATTTAATTTACATAAATTATTCATTTTAAATTTAATATTAGGTGGTTTTTAGTTAAATATAGCGATAATTTATTTGCAAGTGTGATTTTCATCACGAATTATTGTTGCATTTTCTAATATTTTTTATAATGAAAAAAAGCGATTATTGAAATCGCTTTTTATTACTTTTTGAATGATTTAAGCAAATATATTACTGACTGCAATATAGAGTATATATAGCACGATTAATGCAACAATCGGTTCTGCAATTTTGGCCCAAGTTGGGTTTTGCGATTCTACTTCAGTCACTTCATGAAGATCTGTATCGACTTCTGCTTTTTGAACATTGACCATTTGATTAAACTCCTTCATCGTCTCTTCCAATGATATCTCTTCTTGAGCAATAGGTTGAGAGCCAATGAGTTCAGTTAGTTCGTTTGTTGACCAAACCCAATCTTTTGCTGTACCAGAAAGGTGTTCAATCTGACCAATAACCAATTCTCTTAATCCACGTTTACCTAAACTACCTGCTTGATCCAGTTGTTTCAGTTCCGCAATTTGTAGTTCAAGGACTTCTGTGGTGAAAGGTTCAAGAATTGATTTTTCTAAAATTGATTGATTAGACGCAGATGTAGTTAAGTGGCGAGCAATTTCTTGGATATACAAATGATCTTGAGTTTGTATTTCTTGATACAAACTATCTTCATTATTTTTCCATAAGCTGATCAACTTACCCAAAGTTAATGAATTGATTTCATTAATATTTTGGTCGCGTTGTTTCGCATCTAATTCGGATAAGAGCTGAGGCTTTTGAATCTTTATCTGCTCAGCAAAGTATTGTACAAGATCAAAAGCCATCGAGTTCTCCTTAATTTTATTCTAAAATTCTTAAACTTGGTTTTTTCTTCGATGTCTCAGGTGTTGTTTCTGTTTCATCGCTAGTATTTGATTTTAAAGCATCTTCATCTACTTTTACATTGGCATATTCGTCAGGATCAAAGAATAATCCTTGTCCATTTTCTTTTGGATAAATACCCAATATAGCATTCATGGGTACATAAATATCTCTAGATACACCGCCGAAACGTGCTGAAAAAGTCACAGCGTCATTATGTATATTAAGCATATGTACAGCATGAGGAACAATATTGAGAACAATTTGCCCATCATTCACAAACTGAGTGGGCACATCTGTATAGGGTTTGGTTGCATCGACTAATAAATAAGGGGTTAAATTGTTATCGCAAATCCATTCATAAATTGCACGTACAAGATATGGTCTAGATGGGGTTACGTTCAATTCTTGTTCAGACATTCGAAAATACTCAATTGATTTGCAATTTAGGGTTTTGCCAAAAATTCACTATATCTATTCTTTTCTTTCAAAGTCATCGACTTGGAAAAAGCAGGGCGGCTAAATATCCGTTGGCAATAGAGAAAAATTGGACGGCATTGCTGCTTAGGCAGCTCAATTCCCATATGTTTTAACCGTATGAAAATTGGCGCTAACATGCAATCTAAAATTGTAAAGTTTTCAGACATAAAATAAGGATAATGCTGAAAAAGAGGGGTTAGTGAAATTAAGGTATCACGTAATTGCTTTTTGGCTTTTTGGCTTGCAGCCGCGTCTAAAGTATCAGAATGGCGTAACATTAGGTCTGCAAGTCTGAGCCAATCTTGCTCTAAGCGCCAAATATATTGTCGTTGTTCGGCACGTGGCGCAGGTGCATCCGCATAAAGTTTATTTTGACGATAACGATCATCGATATATTCAGAAATAATAGCGGTATTAAAAAGTTTTAAATCATTTTCAATGAGCATAGGGAGTTGATTGTATGGATTTAAACTGGCTAAATCCTCATCGTCTTCTTCAACGATGATGAGATGGTGCTTAATCTGTTTTTCTGTAAGCAGGAATCTAATCCAATGTGAACGAAAGTCATCCTCGTGGCTATACAACGTAATCCCTTGTTGAGGTGCATTTTCGACTGACATATTCCAAAAACTTGGTAAGGTGAATAGACTAGAATACTAAAAATAGACAATAAAATCACCTTAACTTTAAAACCTTATGTTAAGTATTTAATTGGAACTGTAAAAAGATGATAAGGATCATTTGATGAGCGTATTTTTTAAAGCCCTTTCTCCATTATTATTGATGATGGTGATTTCAACTAGTTATGCAAAAAGTATTCAAGTGGCAGAATATGCCGCGGATGATGTCGAGACCGCCGCTACTGAAGCTGTCGCAATGAGTACAGATTATGCGGCAGCATATACAGCGTGTGGCGCAAGTGAAAACTGTGATGTTGCTACATCTGTTTCAGATGATGATCGTTATGGTGGTATTGAGCGAGAATATGTCGTAAAAGGCTGCAAAGTCACAATTTATAATGATGGGCCGGTTAAAATGGTCAACGAAAAAACAGATCAACCTTGTAATGCTCCTATCCCTAAAGATCATAAATTCTCAAAAAATGTACGTACTTATGAGGAGAATGGTTGCATTATTACTGAGTCAGTTGCAGCAGACGGTATGACCGATGCTGTAAAAGACTGCTCAAAGAAAAGTAAAAAGAAATGAGCGAAAAATTGGAAGGTGATGATTCTATGTTGATAGGCTCGCTGATTCGTTAAAAAGAAAGAGTCTAAAAATAGAAATTTTGTGCATAAAAAAACCTCGGCAAATGCCGAGGTTTTTTGTCCGATTCTGTTAACGAATTAACGTTTAGAGAACTGAGGACGTTTACGAGCTTTACGTAAACCAAGTTTCTTACGTTCAACTTCACGAGCATCACGTGTAACGAAACCAGCTTGACGAAGAGCAGGTTTTAAAGTTTCGTCAGAAGCGATCAATGCACGAGTAATACCGTGACGGATAGCGCCTGCTTGACCACCAATACCACCACCAGCAACAGTGATGTAAAGGTCAAATTTTTCAGTCACTTCTAAAAGCTCAAGTGGTTGACGAACAACCATACGAGCAGTTTCACGACCGAAATACTGTTCAAGAGTACGGTTGTTGATTACGAGTTTACCAGTACCAGCTGATAGGAAAACACGTGCAGTTGCGGTCTTACGGCGACCTGTACCATAATTAGTAGCCATGTGCTGTATCCCTTAGATGTCCAAAACTTGTGGCTGTTGAGCAGCGTGTGGATGCTCTGTACCTGCATACACTTTCATTTTCTTGATCATTGCATAACCAAGAGGACCTTTTGGTAACATACCTTTAACAGCTTTTTCTAAAACTGATTCAGGTTTGTGAGCGATTAACTTTTCGAAGTTAGTCTCACGGATACCACCAGGGAAACCAGTGTGGCGATAGTATTTTTTGTCTTGAGCTTTTTTACCAGTTACAGTAATTTCTTCAGCATTGATTACAACGATATAATCGCCAGTATCAACGTGAGGAGTATAAGACGTTTTATGCTTACCGCGTAAACGACGAGCGATTTCAGTCGCAAGGCGACCTAAAGTTTTGCCAGAAGCGTCAACAACATACCAGTCATGTTGAACTTCAGCAGGCTTAGCGCTGAGAGTTTTCATTAAACCACTACCTATTATAGTTGGTTTGGACTATGGAATCTGTCCAAACAAAAAGGAGCGCGAATTCTATCTGAAAAGAGTTAGAGTCGCAATTGAAATATTGAATTTCAAGCGCACCATTATATGGATAAACGTACCCAAAAGCAAAGCTTAGTTTGGATAAAATGTTGTAAGGTTTTTTGATTTATATTGGAATTGTGACGGACTTCATGAATAATTAAGGTGATATACAGAAAATAAGTCAGGCAAAAATGAAAATAATAAATTCAATAAAATTCGTTCTACTGCTATTGGGTGTAGGCAACTTAAATCTCAGTTTTGCTCAAGCTGATTTGCAGGATCAGGCATCATCTTTACCGAAACTTTATCCAAGTGTTCCAGTGCATTATCAAAGTAAAGCTGATCTCGGAGATCAGCTTATCGCAGTTCAATGGATGACGGAAGATTTTTCAAAAGAATTAAAAGGCAGTGTGGCTATCAATTGCCAGCCTTTCGGTATTCAAGCGACCACAAAAGATATCGTTGCAGGCTCAACGATTCCACTTACGCTATATGATCCAGAAAATGAAAATGAAGGCGAATATAAATTAAGGGGGACAGTAGGTGCAGATGGTATCGCAAGAGTTGTTTTTGATTTGTGTGAGCCAGAAGCATTTCATGATTTTATTACAGTGCCAAATGAGAAGGCGACGCCGTCTAAAACTGTTGAAAGCAAACTTGCTCAAAAAAATGACATACAGATACCGTTCTCTTTAAAGCGAAACCAGTTAAAGCCAAGTCAATTAAATAAAGCCCAGTTCAATCGAAGCAATTCAAAGAATATATTGGAAAATGAAAAAATATGGGGAAATAAACAAATAAAACAAGCAGGAAAAACCAAGAAAGAAAAAGTAGCAAGAAAAAAGCAGCAAGGAGAACCAGATACGATCCTTGATGCGAAATGGATGACTGTCGATTTTAGTGAAGAAATTCAATCCGCATATCCTTGCCAAGCGGTTGGATTACTTATTCAAACGCAACATATCACTATTGGTGAAGAAGTCGATGCTGTCGTGAAATGGGAGGATGACGATGATAAAAGTCAAAGTGGCGAATATACAGTCTATGGAAAAGTTGAACCAGACCATCGAGTCAGAATAATCTTTGCTCAACATATTGACCCAGCCAAGTGTGGGAAAGACGTTGAATCGATTTTTGAATTTTCTGAAATTGATCAACAGCAAGTTCAACCAGGAACTCGGCCAGCGTCTAAAAGTCAGCTCTAAAGCATTTTAAGTTTCCAACATCTAAGTCTGATGAAATATAAAAATTGTTTGCAATGGTCTTATATAGGTGGTTTGAGAATTTTTTTTGGTTCATTTTTTACGTGATTTAGTTATATTCGATATAAAAATGAACTTGAATTGGAAATGATAATTTAGAACCGATGTATACTGTCTATGCAAGGTCTATTAAAAGAGTTCTAGATGCTTCCTTTATATATAACCAGTGGTGAGCCTGCTGGCATTGGCCCAGATATTTGTTTAGATTTGGCAGATCGTATTGATGATCGTCCAGTTGTTGTATTGGCTGATATCAATATGTTGAGGGAACGTGCCAAAATTTTAAACAAAAGCGTTCAGCTCGTTGAATATCAAGGGCAGATGGAGTGTTTGGCTCAAGGTCAGCTCTATGTGGAACATGTTCCTTTAGCTGTAGATGTTGTCTTAGGTGAGTTAAACCCACAAAACTCTGCATATGTGATCGAACAATTACGCCGAACTGCATACTATGCCATGCAAGGACTGAGTGTCGGTGTTGCAACAGCTCCTGTACAGAAATCTTTGATCAATGACGCAGGTATTCATTTTAGTGGGCATACTGAATATTATCAGGAGTTTGCAGGTATAGAAAGTGTGGTGATGATGCTCGCAACCAGATCATTACGTGTTGCATTGGTGACAACGCATTTACCTTTGCGAGAAGTCGCAGATGCCATTACCATAGAGCGTTTGCATCAAGTCATCGACATTCTTATTCACGATTTAAAAAGTAAATTTAAAATTGAGCATCCACATATTTTAGTGTGTGGTTTAAATCCGCATGCAGGTGAGGGCGGTTATTTAGGGCATGAAGAAATTGATACAATCAATCCAGTGCTTGAAAGCTATAGAGTACAAGGTATTAACCTGAGTTTAAGCATGCCTGCCGATACTTTATTTACCCCTGAACATTTAAAAAATGCCGATGCTGTTTTAGCGATGTATCACGATCAGGGCTTACCTGTGTTAAAATCTCAGGGATTCGGTGAAGCTGTCAATATTACATTGGGCTTACCGTTTATCCGAACTTCAGTCGATCATGGTACAGCTCTCTCCCTCGCAGGCACAGGACAAGCGAAAAGTTCTAGTCTGCATGTTGCTGTCGATTTGGCACTTGAACTTGCACGCAATTAACACATGTTGGAATAAATTTTATGTATCAAATTAATGCCTTAAACCCAAAAGATGAAGGGCATCATACGCGTAAGCGTTTTGGACAGAACTTTTTACATGACCAGCGTGTAATTGCTAAAATTGTACGTTCAGTTGCGCCACGTAATGGTGAAAATATTGTTGAAATTGGTCCTGGACTTGCAGCATTAACCTCACCATTAAATGGTGAATGTGAAGCTTTGACTGTGATCGAGCTTGACCGCGATTTAGCTGCTGGCTTACCGGGACGCGTGCCACATCCTGAGCGTTTGAAGATTATTGAAGCTGATGCTTTAAAATATGATTTTACTGAATTATTTCAGGATGGTCGTCCACTACGTGTTGTTGGAAATCTACCTTATAATATTTCGACTCCTTTGCTTTTCCATCTCTTAGAATTTGGCGATAAAGTCAAAGACATGCATTTTATGTTGCAAAAAGAAGTGGTTGATCGTATTACGGCATCACCAAATACCAAAGAATATGGTCGTTTGTCGGTGATGATTCAATATTTCTGTAAACCCACTTTCCTGTTTGAAGTACCGCCGGGTTCATTCAATCCACCACCTAAAGTGACTTCAGCAGTTTTCCGTTTAGAACCTTACGCAACAAAACCAATCATTGCGAAAAGCGAAAAAGCTTTGGCACGTTTGGTTTCGCATGTCTTTACACAGCGTCGTAAAACACTACGTAATAGCTTAAAAGGCATGATTGTAGAAGAAGCCTTTGAAATTACAGGTATAGATCCAATGGCGCGCCCAGAAACGTTGTCATTGGCGCAGTTTGTTGCACTATCAGATCAAATGGTGGCGTAAATGGCACAGCACAGCGTTCGCTCTGATATTCGTTATAACTATGTGATTGGTGATGTGCAAGGTTGTTTTGAAGCGCTGAAAACATTGTTAAAAGACATTCAGTTTGATGCAGATCAGGATTTTATTTGGTTTGCAGGTGACTTGGTTGCACGTGGTGAAAACTCAATAGGTGCATTACGATTCATTAAAAAACTCTGTGAGCGTGGCGCTGCTGCAACAGTTTTAGGAAATCATGATTTAAACTTACTGGCAGTTGCTCGTGGCATTAAAAAAAGTAAAGAAAAAGACAATATTGATGATGTCATTCATGCTTTAGAAAGTGATGACTTGATTGATTGGTTGCGTAAACAGCCATTATGTTTATTTCCCAATGAAAATACGATTCTGACCCATGCCGGTATTCCGTGTGTTTGGGATGCTGAACAGGTGGCAGCTTTGGCAAAAGAAGTTGAAGCGGTATTGGCAGATGATGATTTTGATGTTTTAGATCAATTCCTCACAGAAATGTATGGTAGTGAACCAGACCTTTGGTCAAATGATTTACAAGGTAATAGCAGATTACGCTGTATTACTAACTATTTGACTCGTATGCGTTTAACGGATAAATATGGGCGTTTAGAGTTCAGCTTTAAAGATGCATTGGATGAGCCAATGCCTAAAGGTTTCCAACCTTGGTTTGAGTATCCTTCTTTAGCGGTAAAAACACATCAAATTATCTTTGGGCATTGGGCTGCACTGCAAGGTAAAACTATTACTACACAGATTCAAAATGTAGATGGCGGCTGTGTCTGGGAGCATCAACTAATTGCTTATCGCTTAGAGGATCAACAACTTTTTAAAGTGGATAATCCTGTTTTTTAATACATAGCCATTCTCAAAATAAAAGCCACACAACGTGGCTTTTGTTTTGAATTAAGCTGTCTCGTCTAGAGCTAATCTATTTTAATCCAAGTCTGGCTTCTGCCTAAAACAGCGATCCCGATATATCCCCTTAGGACTAATTTTTTTCCATTGGGGGATAGCTTAGCTTTGACACTATAAATTTTACCTGTATTAGGATCTAAAATTTTGCCATTGGCATAATTTGAAGCATCAACTTGTTGAAGCCCATTAATCACGTTTAAACCAATAATTCGCTTGTTGGTAAATGGGGCAGGGCAATCTATACAATGTTCTTTAGGCGTATAACCCACACGAGGCGTAACTTTCGTCACTGTTCCTGTGTATATGCCATTTACATCTTTGGTTATTTTGACTACTCCTTTAGGAGCGCCAGTTTTATCATCAACACTTTGCCATGAACCAATGATATCTTGGGCTAAAACGATATTGCTGAAACAGAGCAACAACATCGAACTTAATAATTTATTCAAATTTTTCATCATATTAATTCCTTTTAATACAAAATAATTGATCTATAACGAGTAACAGACTTTTTAGTGCTAGAAGCAGTACAGAAGAGTATTCATTTAAGTTGATAGTGCTTCAATTTATCGACAAAAAATAAAGATGATGAGTGAATACCATAGTTCACATTTCTGAATATATTATTAAAAATACTTTAAATTGTTGGGCTAATTTGGAGTATTTTTCTGCATTTTTAATCGTTGTGATTTTTATGGTGACTTGAAATTGATCGTGTGTTCATCGCTGTATTACGGTGCTTTATTCTCTGGATATTGATTATGTTTTTGAATGATTGTGATTTGGCAGTATTCTAAATATAACCAATTTTTCACCTCATATTTTCTTTATATAGGTAGATGAATAAAGGCACTTAAAACGACTGTTTTATTATCAATCGTATGTTTAAGTATCGTATAACTCAACTGCTTGCCATTGGGCTAATCAGCTGAGAAATACTGTATTTAGACTTTGTCTATTTTCAAAAAATTGTAAATAATTTAATGAATAAACAAATGATTATTCACGGATCCAAGTCTGGCTGCGACCCAATGCAGAAACGCCAATATAGCCTCTTAATGATAGACGATTACCGTTCGGGCTGAGTTTGGCCTTCATTGAATAAACTTTGCCAGTTAGTGGATCTAGAATTTTTCCACCAACAAAATCTTCTTCACTGGTTTGTTTTAAACCTTTAAGTACGTCCATACCTAAAATGGGTTTATTGGTATAGGGTGCAGGGCAATCTATACATATTTCTTTCGGTGTATAACCTGGACGTGGTGTTACTTTAATGATTTTACCTGTAAATGTTCCATTCGATTCTTTACGAATCTCAAGAACAGCTTTGGATGAACCTGTTTTATCATCGATATTTTTCCAAATACCAGAGATATCTTTTGCCATACTGCTACAGCTTAGAACCGTGAATAAAGTGCCTAAAATAAATCTATTGAGCCTCATTTATGAGTTCCTTATCAAAATGGGGTGGAATAAATTTATATTAAGTCGAATAAATATTCTATGCAATCATGTGAAAAGTGAAGTATGTCGCACTTATTGAATTAAAAGTATAAAGGTCGGCAACCAGATAGCAGTAAATACGGCATTGACTGCCATTCCAAACGCTGCATAACGCCCTGCAACAGTGCCACGTTGCCATGCTTGAGCTGTACCAATTGCATGTGCAGCAAGCCCCAAAGCTAAGCCAACAGCACGTTCATCATTAATATTGCGTAAAATAATTGATGAAAATGCAGCACCAATAACACCCGATAGAATCACAATAAGGATGACAAGTGTGACTGGTGAGTGCAATAAAGTTGCGATGTTAATTGCAATCGGTGTGGTTACAGCACGGGTGGCAAATGCCATGATGGTTGGTTCAGACATATGCAAGGCGTAAGCCAAACTCATGGGTAATGCAACAGCACTAACACTTGCAAAGACTAAAATTCCAACCACAGATTTAAGGGGTAAGTCATCATAACGCATAGAGGCTAGAGGAATTGCCAATGCAACAGTGACATAACCTAAAAGGTGGCTAAACAAACCATTCATGTGAAGATTGTATTTTTCGTAGGGAATTTTAAAAATCATTAACAGCCCAATGACGAAAAACATAGCAATGACCAATAACGGAACTTGAGGAAGTCTTTTATTGACTGGTTTTGCTGCAAGGTAAGCAAGTAAAGTGATGAGGAAACCGGCAAGAACACTTAACATATCAATCTCCTATAACCACTTTTTAGCCATTTTTGCATAAACCCACAATGGAATCAGCGTACTAATAAACATCACCAGTAGAAATAAAGGAATTTCTTTGCCCATACTCACCAGCATGATCAGTGAGCCGGCACAAATGGGTAAAAAAGCGAAACCACTTTCTTTCATCAATTTATTGTTGGTATCAACCAGTCGTGCAGGGATTTTTTTAAATCTACGCCATAAAACCAAGACAAATAAAAGGCTGAGCAAGCCTGTTAAATTGCCTAATTCTGGATGATTAAATTGGGACATGACCCAAACAGAAGCCTCACGGAAGAAGATAATTAACCCAATGGTAAAAATCCATGCTTGCCAATCAATGCGTTTTAACAGTTCCATGTATCTTTATTTATAAAATATAATCTTTCACGTTTTAACCGATTTAGCGCTTTATTTCAAACTCTTCTAACGGTCTTTTGAATTGTTCAGCTTTTTTTCCTAAGATTTCATCTATAGGTAAATGCGCTTGTTTGATGAGTTGCTCAAGTTTGTGAGGTGCCATTGCAACCGTTAATTGCAAGTTTCCTTCCTCGTCATAATGTTCAGATTGGATCACATTTAAGTCATAAAGCTGATTACGAAATTTGCCATAGGCCGGCTTTAATCGAACATCAAAATTCTGAATTTGCCCCATTAAGCATTCATGAACAGCTTTGCGCAATAAATCTAAGCCTTGCCCAGTATGGGCGGAGACATAAACACGCTCGGGTTCATGTGGGTTCTTATAAACGATTTTTGCATCTTCACCAGATTGATCAATTTTGTTGTAGACCCTCAATGTCGGAATATCTGCACCAATTTCATGCAGTACTTTTTCGACTGCCTCAATCTGTTCCATCACTTCTGGGCTACTTGAATCGATAACATGTAACAGGAGCGTTGCTTCTAAAGTTTCTTCAAGTGTTGCTTTAAATGATTCGACTAAAGAATGAGCGAGATTGCGTACAAAACCAACAGTATCGGCGAGAACTAATGTGCCTATACCATCCCAATCTAATCGTCTAAGTGTCGGATCGAGTGTTGCGAATAATTGATCCGCTGCGTATACATCACTCTTTGCTAAGATATTAAATAGCGTCGATTTTCCTGCATTGGTATAGCCAACCAATGATACTGTCGGAATATTGGCTTTTTGACGTGCAGCACGACCTTGGACACGGGTCTTGCGAACTTTTTCTAAGCGGTCTTTGAGCTGATCCATTCGAATACGTAATAAACGACGATCTGTTTCTAAAATTGTTTCACCTGGCCCACGTAACCCGATACCGCCTTTTTGGCTATCCAAATTACTATGGCGGCGTACCAGTCGAGATGAAAGATGATCCAACTGCGCCAACTCAACTTGTAATTTCCCTTCGTGGGTACGTGCGCGTTGTGCAAAAATATCGAGGATAAGACCTGTGCGGTCAATCACACGACATTTTAAAATTTGTTCTAAATTACGTTCTTGTGCAGGGGACAGCGCTTGGTCAAAAATGACCAGTTGAACATCCTCATTTTTTACAAGTTCTGCAATTTCATCTGCTTTACCTGTGCCAATAAAATATTTTGCATCAGGTTTGATGCGTTGAACTGTAATATGTTCAAAGATATTAGCACCTGCAGACTTAGCCAATAGTCGAAATTCTTCAGCGTCCAAATCTTCTAATATTTGTACAGTTACACTGACTAAAATGGTTTTTTCACCACCTTTATTTTGACTAAAATATTCCACAGATATTAAAACTCAGAATTGGATGAGAATAGATATTCTAAAGGATATTACGATTGAAATACCAAAGCATTGTTAAAGTTTTGAAATAAAAATGAAATCCTCATCCATCTAAAGATATTGATTTAATATAGCTTCAAAGCATAATGGTGGCTCATTTTTTAATATTTAAAAATTTGTATAAAATAAATTGTATTTTATGCTTTTTTGACCCATGCAACTTTATGTGGATGTGTATACAATACTGAAAGTTAATATGAAATATATTCTGTTTAGTGAGCGTCTATGACTCAACAACAATCAATCAAAAAGTCTAATTCTTCGAATTTAAGTTCATTCGCTAAGCTGTTTTTATATGGTAAAAAATTGGTGGCTGGGACTTCAGCAATTTCTGAAGGTTTTTACTTGGTGTATCGCCATCAACTCTATAAAGATCCGAATAATCCGCACAATACACGTTATGTACAGCACTTCTGCCGCCGTCTATGTGATGTGTTTAATATGGATCTGCAGATACATGGTGAAATGCCGCGTGAACCAGCTTTATGGGTCAGTAATCATATTTCATGGTTAGATATTGCCGTATTGGGTTCGGGTGCAAGAGTATTCTTTTTAGCCAAGGCTGAAATTGAAAAATGGCCTATATTTGGAAAATTAGCCAAAGGTGGCGGCACTCTATTCATCAACCGTGGTTCGGGTGATTCAGTCC
This sequence comes from Acinetobacter psychrotolerans, assembly GCF_048552595.1. Lineage (NCBI taxonomy): Bacteria > Pseudomonadati > Pseudomonadota > Gammaproteobacteria > Moraxellales > Moraxellaceae > Acinetobacter > Acinetobacter psychrotolerans. The sequence continues at coordinate 13,569 of NZ_JBIMDK010000015.1, forward strand.
GTATTCGTGAGCAAATTACTGATTTTTTAAGTAAAGATATTCCAGTTTTGTTTTTTCCAGAAGCGACTACAACTGATGGAAGTAAAGTCAAAAAAGTCCATGGTCGTATTTTAGGTGCAGCCATTGAAGCGAACAAACCTGTTCAAGTCTGTGTGATTTGTTATGTGAATAAAAAAGGTCAATTAGATACTGTTGTACCTTTTATTGGTGATGCTACTTTTGTCGATCACGTACAGGCGGTACTTGAAATGCCAAAAGTGACAGCCCATTTAAAAACATTTCCTGCTATTGCTACAGAAGGGCATACGGTGGAAACCTTGACTAAATTGGTTCAAGACACGATGCAACAAGGTTTAGAAGATTTGCAAAAAGAAGTTTTGGTTCAGCAATAATGGGTTTATTTAGACATGTTTTAAGCATTGATAAGATCAACAATCTATAAATTTTTGTGCATAAAATCAAAAAATTTCAGCTTTTAAAGTTGAGATTTTTTGATTGATCAATACAAAGTTTAGAGTGACCGAATCACATAAATCCTTCAATTGGTAGCCATGAAATTATTTTAACTCCCGCTTTTTGCCACCATTTCATTTTGGGTTCTTTACGCAGAGTGACAATACCTTGCGGTGTTTCTTTCAGCCAATTAATTTTTTGTTGTGAATCTAACACGAGCTTATACGCATATTTTTTCAGATTAACATCCATTGTTTTATGCACAGCATTTGCCAGTGGTGGACTGTTAATAATCACACCAATTTCAGTATTTAAATTTGCAGAACGTGGGTCAAAATTAAAAGAACCAATAAAAACTTGTTTATTATCAAGTGCCATTAATTTGGCATGTAAGCTTGAACGACTTAAACCTTTTAGACTCACTTTGGTTTGCTTGGAGATTTCTTTAGAGTTTGGATATAAATTCTCTTCTGAAATCGCAGGTAAAAACTCATATAATTCAACGCCATTTTTAAGCAAATCAATACGATACTTGGCATAAAAAGCATGTACTAATGCGACATCATTGGCTTTAAATGAATTGGTGAGTACGCGTACTTGTACACCATCCTTCGCCAATTCAATAAGTTTAGCTTCGCCTTGTTTTTGCGGTACAAAATAAGCCGAAATTAGGTCAACACTATGTTCAGGATTTTCTAAACGTTTGACCATTTGGAAATTTAAATGCTGTTCTTTCTTGGCTCTGGCACGAATTTTATCTGGTGCATCTTTAACCACTTCTGCTTTGACCCAATCGAGTTGAATATTGTGATCGAGCCATTGGTCAAAATCGTGTGTTCTATTGCTTAAATCTAGATAATTTTGAACCGTAATTTCTTGATAATGCTTGGTTAATTGTTCTTTTAATCCATCGTAGCGTAGTGTGTAAGTATTATGATTGATAATATTTCGCACAGGGTAGGCGTAGCTGTGATTCCAATACTCATCAAAAGAATGGGTAATATCATCCACGGCTTGTCCAACGAGCATGACATCGACATCGGAAAATTGGTAACTGTCACTGACGTTATAATATTGATTACTCATGTTACGACCACCAATCAGGGAAATTTGATTGTCGGCAGTAAAGGTTTTGTTATGCATACGACGATTAATACGTTTTAAATCAAGCACCATATCAATAGGGCGTAAACGTCTAAAACGATATGGATTAAAAAGTTTTACTTCGATATTAGGGTGTTGGTCGAGTGCCAAATAGACACCTTCCATTTTTCCTGCATTATTATCATCAATTAAAAGGCGAACTTTGACCCCACGATCCGCCGCTTCAATTATTTTATAGAGTGCCAATGATCCAATCTTGTCATTGTCCCAAATGTAATATTGCAAATCTAAAGTCTTTTCAGCTCTTTCAATTAAGTTAATACGTGCTGCTATTGCTTCTAAAGGGTCATAAAGAACGTGATAGCCTGTCAGTTCTGGGTTTTGTTGTTTGAGTGGCGTGATGATTTTAGCTAAATCTGTTTGTTGCGTATCGATATCATACGCATATTCAGGTTGAATATTTTGCTGCTTGGGCAATGTCGTACAGGCAGAAAGGCTCAACAAAATACTGCAACTTAGCGCAAGTAAAATTTTGGAACGGCTATTCCTTGTATTGTACTGCTGTTGTATTTGCGTATTTTGCGGGAATTTTCGTTCCATAATGTGTTCTGCGTTTTCTATGAGCTAGAGTATAATTGCCAAGTCTAAAAAGATAAACAGAGAGCTGACAGATGTTTAACATCTGAGAGATTGAATATGTTCACGACATTTAACGTTACAACAATGTTTTATTTGAGTTTTATTCTGATCGGACTTTGGGGTATTTCACAAGCTTGGATTAGTCAGTCTAGAACAGAAACAATTCATCCTTTTAAATCTTTCGTACATTTACTGGCATTTTACTTATCTTATTTATTAATTCCGTTGTTGTTTTTTAGCATTTATGCCGGTTGGATGGATATTTTTTCGCTCCACCAATCAATATTTATTTTTTTACTCAGTAGCTTACTGATTTATGCACGATTTATTGAACCACATACCGTACATGTTCAGCATCTACATTATCAATTTGATCAAAATAAACCTTTTCAAAAACCCATAAAAGTTGCACTCCTTGCCGATTTACATATTGGTTTATTTTCAGGGCACGAGCGTCAATTGAAGTCCATTGTCAAAAAAGTCAATTTGGAACAACCCGATTTTGTGGTGGTTGCAGGTGATTGGACATATGAACCTGAAAATAAGTTAGCCGAAGAATTGGCTATTCTGAAAGAGATTCAAGCACCCATATATTCTGTGAATGGTAACCATGATGAACAGTACCCAGGTCCACCGATTCAAGCTTTGTTAGCAAATGCCTTAGCTGTGAATAATGTGATGGATATTGAAGGGAAAATTGTTGAATTTGATGAATTTCGCTTAATTGGAGTTGGTGATTTATGGGCAGGTAAGGCAGACATGCGTTATATGCCTGAATTACCACAAGATAAGCCGTGGCTGATTTTATCGCACAATCCCGATACTGTAGATATGGTGCCTGAATTGCCGACACGGCCCTTGATGTTGTCTGGCCATACACATGGTGGACAAGTCGAATTGCCGTGGTTAACCAGTTATATCATGAAAAAAGTATCCATTCTTGGGCATAAAAAAGGCATGTATTTACATGAAAATGCAAATGTATTTGTCAGTGTTGGAACGGGCATGGTTGGTGTGCCATTCCGTTTCCGTGTTCCGCCAACAATCGATATTATTGAATTAAGCTAATATGTAAATCATTTTTAAAGTTTTGAATTGATAATGAAAGTGTTGACGATTGGCTAGTAACTCAACTTTTATTTTTGAAATTATAGACAATAGAAGGATCAAAAAATTTAAAATGATTTAGCTTTATTTATTCTTTAATGAATTTTTATTACAAAATCTGCTCAAATAAAAGTGGCAATTTATTGAGGAATCATGAATATTCTAAATTGTCATAAAGATTTGTTAGGCTGAAAATAATCATTTTATAGCCTTTTTCAATATATAGAGGATTCAAGCATGTCTCGTAATTATGAACAGTTCCCAGATAACGATAACGGTAATCTGCTTTGGCAAATGCAAGAAGATGGCGATGACTTGAATGAAGTGCATGAAATTGAATTTTCAATGTATTTTAAGACGCAACAATTGGCAGAGAAATGCGCCTTATCTTTGCTACAGCAAGAGCAAAAAGTTTCACTTTATTTGGATGAGGAAACTGAGCCGAATGAATGGGTAATTACTGTATATGTACACTTATTACCTGATTATGAAGATATTGTTGATCTTGAAGAGTGGTTTGGAAAAATTGCTGAGCAATATGAAGGCGAATATGATGGTTGGGGGTGCACGACTTATATCTTTGATGATGAAGATATCGAAGAAGAATAATCATTCATAAAACGTATTAACTTTTACATCGTGTATCTGTGAACTTTTTGGTAATAATACAGATATCACGATGGAAATATTTATTTAAATTCAATAATTTCAGTTGGTCATTAGAAAAATGAAAATGGTTATGCTCTCAGTTTAACGGGAGGTTGGGTAAGTGCGCTAGAAAAGTTAGATGATTCTGCTCACTTTTTTGCAAAGTTTGGGTTTAAGACAAAGCCATATGAAATAAAAAAGATACAAATATCATTTTGGTGAGAAAAATAAAATTCAAGGATTTGAAAAATGAGTAATACAGTCAAATTACATCGTGTATTTAGTGCACCTCCCGAGCGTGTATATCGTACTTTTTTTAAATCCTGATGCTTTGGTTAAATGAATACCGCCACATGATTTTTCTGCCAAAGTTCATCATATCGATGCCACTGTGGGTGGAACATATAAAATGTCAAATTATGTTCACCAACAAAAGCCTATTACATGCTTTACAACGGTAGTTTTAGTTACCAATGTGTTTGATGCCATTCTTCTTTATACATGTACCTTTGCACCAAGGACAATGAAGTTCTATTCCGATTTTCACACATTTAAATATAACCGAATTGTGCTTTGGCACTTCTATTTATTCGCAGCATACTTTTTAGAACACCGTTCAATTTGAATAATGACAGTGGCTAAATCTGCCTCGGCAAACCCATTTGCTTGGTGATTGGTTAATTGGGTTAATGCACGTTGTGCAACAGGAATTTCTAAACCGAATTGTTGCGCAAGTTGAACAGCATTATTTAAATCTTTAGACAGTGTTTGGACTTTCCATTGTACAGGCTCAAAAGTATGTGTTGCCATACGGGGTGACAGGATTTGAAAGGGTTTTGAATCTGCGAATCCGCCTGCAAGCGCAGGTGCAAGTAAGTGAGTATCCACACCTGCTTGGTCTGCCAAAGCAACAGCTTCGGCAATCAGGGTGCTATTCGCAGCAACAATGAGTTGATTGCAAATTTTAGTGGCTTGTCCTGTACCTGTATCTCCCATACGTGTTACACGTTGCGAGAGTATGTTGTAAACGATTGCTAAATCTTGAATGGTTTCTGCATTGCCACCTGCAAAAATAACCAAAGTACCATGTTCAGCACCTGCAGTTCCGCCAGAAACTGGCGAATCAATCCATGTGACTTGTTGTGCCTTGGCTTGATTTGCAAGTTGTTTGGTTTTATTCACAGACAGACTAGAAAAATCGACAATGATTTGTTTTGCTTGTAATTTATTTGAGATTTGATTGTAAACAGCTTCCACTGCATGATCATCTGCAAGACAGGTTAAAATAAGCGGATATTCCGCAATATCATCCATATTTAAAGCATGTGCGCCCATATCAATGAGTGGAGCACAAGCACTTGCGGTTCTATTCCAAACGGCAATGTGAAGACCTGCTTGAATTAAACGGGCAGCCATACGAGCGCCCATTAAACCCATTCCTAAAAATGCAATTTTGTTATTTCGATCAAAAATCATTTAATTAAACTCAATTTCTATATTTCAAAATGTAGATATGTTGTGCTATCTCAAAACATTGAATCAAAGTATAGCTATTCACAAAATTGTTATTACAGCGCACTTATTTATATTGGCGAGGTAAAAATTGAATTTCAGGGTTTTTATCTTTTTTACGGGCAATTTGGCTGTTTTTACCGATTAGAAGTTTAAGCTGCCAAATTTTCTCTAAACGTAAAGATTTTTTTGGTTCATGTTCCATTGCATCGAGTACACGTTTAGCTGCCATGAGGGCATCGGGTGAGCGTTGCAGCATTTCTTCTGCAATGGCTTGTGCTTTAGCTAATGGAGATTTATCAAGATGGGTCACTAAGCCGATTTCTTTGGCATAGAGACCATCAAAAATACGCGCAGTTAAGGTAAGTTCTTTGGCTAAGTCCAAACCAATGACACCTTTAATTGAACGGGTTAAACCCATATCGGGTACTAAACCCCAACGGCTTTCCATAATTGACATTTGAGTTTCAGGGTGCGCGATACGAATATCAGCAGCTAAGGCAAGTTGCATACCTGCGCCAAAGCAAAACCCTTCAATTGCAGCAATGACTGGAACAGGAAGTTCTTGCCAAATTAAAAATGCTTTTTGGAATAGGCTTTGTCCTGGTTTAATCAGTTCCCAAGCTGCAAAAGCCGTATTTTTAGGGCTATTTAGATCCGCTAGATCTATGCCTGCACTAAACACATTAGCTTCACCTGTTAAAATAACAGCACGAATACTGCGATCAGATTTAATTTTTTTTGCAGTATTAACCAATTCCTTGAGTAGTGCAAAACTCATTGCATTGCGTTTATCTGGACGATTTAAGAAAACCGTTGCGATACCGTTGTTTTTTTCAATACGTAGTAATGCCATGATGTAGACTCTTATTTTTCCTATGAATCAGCATAGCATGTCAGTCTGTTTGATGCATGACAGTACAGTCACAGAAAGTTGTCTCTAAAGCAAATCACCACGATTGGAAAATGAATATTTAAAAATCAAAAACGGATCAAAATATTTATTTTAAAATGAATGCTTAAAATCAAAAAAAAATGCTGATGCAGTCTATTTTATAAAGTTGTTAAAATCTGTTTTGCTGCCGCTTCAACTTCATGCATAACCAATTGTAAATGATCCAATCGATTTAACACTTCTTGAATAAATTGCTCATCTGCTTTACGTCGTTCTTTACGCAGGGTGGAGAGAAATTGCTCAAAATCTCCAGTCGCACGTTGTAGTTTAGCCGTGCCAACATAACGTGTAGCACCATATAAACGATGTAATACATGCTCAAGTTGTGGGAAATCTTCAAGCTCAATGAGCAGCCGTATTTCCTCTAATTCAGTCGGGAAACTATCGACTAACATTTTGAGTAAATCCTGAGCTAAATCTTCTTTATTTGCAGCCAATTGCAAGCTTTGTTTCCAATCTAAAATGTCTGAATCAAAGGCATCAATCAGTACTGTTTTTTCTACTTGCTGTTGTTGTGTAAATTTGTCCGAGGTCCAATTGGTTAAAATTTGGATAATTTGTTCAATTTGAATAGGTTTAGTGACATAGTCATCCATACCAACTTTAAGCAACTTTTGCTTTTCATCCGCTAAAGCATGTGCCGTCAATGCAATAATTGGCAGTCGCATACCATCTAAAGTTGATTCTAATGAACGAATGGCACGAGTGGTATCAATACCAGACATGACAGGCATTTGAATATCCATAAAGACCAAATCATAAGGTTTATGACCTTGCTCTATAGCTTGTTGGATAATATTTAATGCTTCTTGACCGCTTTGGGCTTTGGTCGTTTTAACATTTAATTCGCCTAATAATGCTTCTAAGACGATGAGGTTCGGCAAGTGATCATCAACCGCTAAAATATGTAAGTCACGACCTTTAAAATTCTTGTGTTGTTCTTGCTCAAATACAGGTTGATTGCTCAACAGTTGGATCACAGAACTACGACTTAATGGTTGGTAGAGTGGTCGTGCTTTGTATTCATTTAACATATTTTGATCAAGTGACATTTGATAGCCATAAACAGCCAAATGACCTTGATAACGCCCACGGATTTCTTTTAATAACGCTTCGGTATCACCGCTGTGGTCTACAATCAGCCAGGTATTCTCAGTATTATCATCTAAATTATTCAAACGACTAAATAAATCTAGAATAGATTGCGCTTCGTTATGTTGAACTTGGTAATTTTCTAAATAATGACGTAGAACATTCGCAGTAGCAGGGTGTGCTAAATAAGACACCACTTTCATATTGCTGAATGATGGGTGAATGGTTTCCTCATCTTCATTTACAATAAATTTAGCAGTAAACCAAAAGGTTGAGCCTTTTTCTGTTGGTGCACGTTCTTGGTTATCTTCAAAGCCAATTTGACCTTGCATTAAATGCACAAGTTGCTTGGAAATGGCGAGTCCTAATCCTGTACCACCAAATTGACGAGTGACGGAAGCATCGCCTTGAGAGAACGATTCAAATAGCTTTTTACGATCTGTTCCGCTTAAACCAATACCGCTGTCTTGGACGCTAAAATGTAGTAAGCATTGTCCAATGTCATCATGTTCCATGCGAGCACGAACAATGATTTCACCATCTGGGGTGAACTTAATCGCATTAGAAATTAAATTGGTTAAAATCTGCTTCACACGAAGTGCATCACCAATGACATACTTTGGTACATTGTCTGCAAAGTAGAACGCCATTTCGATATGTTTTTGCGCTGCCAAGGGTGACAACATATCCATTACATCGAAAATTGCTTCTTCCAAATCGAAAGGTGCTGTTTCGAGTTCTAATTTTCCAGCATCAATTTTTGAAAAATCCAATACATCATTAATCAATGCCAATAAATGTGCTGAAGATTTACGAATGGTTTGTAAATATAAACTTTGGTCGTTGCTCAAATTATCTTGGCGTAACATTAGGTGAATAAAACCATCAATACTATTCAAGGGCGTTCTTAATTCATGACTGATATTGGCAAGAAAAACAGACTTTACCTGATTCGACGAAATGGCTTGGTCACGAGCTTGTTTATAGGTAATGTTTTGAACTTCTAAAGTATCTAAAGTACGGCGTAAATCATCTTCAGTTTGTTCAGTATGCTCTTTTAATTCTAAAAAACTAAAGTGTAAGCGTTTGACGACGTTCGCAATATCTCGCTGTAAGAGTCGTAACTCACCTGTACTGTTAATGATCATATGCTGATCAAGAGTATCTGCATTCAAACGCTGTAATTGCATACGAATTTCGTACATGGGTGCAATCCAACGTCGTGAATAAAAATTCAAACACAATAAAAGGAGTAGTAAGGTCGTTAATGCTGTAGAAATCAGCACGATCATGACACGATAGTGAGCGATTTCTAAAGGTTGATTATCTAATTCAATCACCAACCACATATTCTTAGCCGTGTTGGTCGGATTGAGTTTTAAACCGTAAATATAATTATTTTGACTGGGTATTGGGCCGAAAAATAGACTGTTTTTGGGAAAGTCTGGCCAATCACGTTTACTTTGATAACCAATACTTAAATGATTGACCTTATTTTCATCTAAAACAGCAGCACTGACTAAATGTTTTTCATTGAACATTTTTTGCAGAATACTTTCAGCTTTGGCTTGTTGTTCAGGTGTTTGTCCAATAATTTGTGTGAGTTGTTCTGCTGTATATTGATAACGGCTTAAAATTGCGATTGCAGCAAAACGCTGTTTAGACTTTGCCGAAGCAGATGTTTCAGAGAGAACCAATGCAGTACCGACGCATGCCATAATCATAATTGGCACAAAAATCAACGCTATAAGCTGTCCATAAGCGTGATTGAGTTTTAATCGTTTAAAGAGTTTTTTATTGAAATTCGACATGGTTCCAGCAGCTCATTCCCCATGTCGGCGATATTAACATGCTTTATTCATAGTGCATGACATTATGATTAAAAATCTTTTAAATTTGGAAATGGTTATGCTTATTTAAAGATAAGATTATCTCTTCTAGTGCTAAGGAATTGTGTTTTAAGTTTATCTAATTCATTTTGCTTAATTTAATTTTAAAATTTAATTTATCTATCAAATGTCTATGTTGTATTTAGTTTGATCATGCTTATAAAAACCAATTTGAAAGTTGTGCAGTCAGACGCTTTTTTTCATACAATACGTCCACCTCAATATAGGTGCGACCCATGAGTAATGCACAACCAGATTTTTTAGCCGACGAATTTTTGTTAGATCACTATGTAGGAAAAACTCCTTTGGTGCGTCTACAGCGTTTGGCAAGTCATACTCAAGCAACTGTATTGGCAAAATTAGAAGGTAACAATCCAGCAGGTTCAGTCAAAGATCGCCCTGCATACAATATGATCATGAAAGCAGAACAGCGTGGTCAAATAAAACCGGGTGATACTTTAATTGAAGCCACCAGTGGTAATACGGGTATTGCATTGGCAATGGTTGCGGCGATGCGTGGTTATCACATGCGTTTGATTATGCCTGCTGCATCTAGCCAAGAACGTAAAGATGCGATGCGTGCTTATGGCGCTGAATTGATTGAAGCCGCCAATATGGAAGAAGCTCGTGATATGGCGCTTCAAATGGAAAAAGAAGCTCAAGGCTTAGTGCTGAATCAGTTTGGTAATCCTGACAATGTTGAAGCGCATTACCTCACAACAGGTCCAGAAATTTGGCAACAAACAGGCGGTAAAATTACCCACTTCGTGAGTTCTATGGGAACTACAGGCACGATTATGGGCATTTCAAAATATTTAAAAGAACAAAATCCTGAGATTCAAATTATTGGTTTACAACCCTCTGAAGGTTCAAATATTGCAGGGATTCGTCGTTGGCCACAAGAATATCTTCCAACTATTTTTGATGCAAAGCGTGTCGACCGCATTATGGATATTCCACAAATTGAAGCAGAAAAAACGACTCGCCGTTTAGCACGTCAAGAAGGTATAAGTGCAGGAACTTCTTCTGGCGGTGCTGTATGGGCATCGATTAAAATTGCAGAAGAAAATCCAGATGCCATCATTGTGTGCATTGTTTGTGACCGTGGTGATCGTTATTTATCTACTGGATTATTCTCTGTTATTGATGACGAGTAATCTAATTTTTGATAGTTGTTTCTGATTTATTATTGATTTGAACTGATAAATTAAGAACCTTTAACTCATTGAGTAACCTGACTTTATGCGCTTACCTGTTTTAGTTTTTGATATTGAAACCCTGACTGATCTTAAGTCTGGGGCGCATTTATATGGTTTGGATTTACCTCAGGATGATTTAAAGCAGGCACTTGCTAAATTACGTCGTCAAGAATCAGGCAGCGATTTTCAGCGTTTGTCATTGCATGAAATTGTCTGCATTTCTGGGTTGTGGTTAGATGAAAATGGTACGATAAAACTCTTTTCATTTAGTCGAGAGAAGTATTCAGAAGCTGAAATTTTACAAAAGTTTTTATCAATTTTTGATAAGCGAAATCCGACGCTAGTCAGTTGGAATGGTTCACAATTTGATATTCCTGTGATTTTATTTCGCGCGATGTATCACGGACTTTCTGCACCAAGTCTGTTTGATCAGGGTGAGATTGACACACAAAAAAGGTATAATAACTATCAGAACCGTTACCACAATCGTCATGTCGACTTAATGGACGTGATGGCGGTGTTTAATGGTCGTCATTTTCAAAAGTTAGATGATGTTGCACATTTACTCGGCTATCCCGGTAAACGTGGTGTTTCAGGTTATTTTATTCCTGAGTATGTTCAACAGCAGCAATGGCTTAAATTGACCAGTTATTGTGAAGGCGATGTTTTGAATACATGGTTGATCTATCTACGATGGTCTTTGTTAAAAGGACAAATGTCTTCGCAAGATCATCACTTATGGGTTCAAGCTACGATTCATTATTTACAAGGTCAAACGCAGCAACAAGAGTTCTTGCAAGTATGGCGTGAAACGTCGCAGAACACAGAATTTACTTCAGCAGATTTTCTCTCAATCCCCAATTAGGTATTCCTTTGAAACATAGCGCTAAACCTCGATCATCTCAACTGCCACAATATATTTTTAAAGTTGAGAGACTTTCACATGAAGGGCGAGGGATTGCACACTATGGAACGGATGAGCAGCATCCAACAGAAAAACACGGCAAGAAAGTTTTTATTCGTTATGCTTTGCCAGGTGAAATGGTTAAAGCCCAGATTACTCGTCAACTTTCTAAGTTAGAAGAAGCCGATAGTATTACGTTAATCAGTGCTCCAAATCCGCAACGTGTAACACCTTTTTGCCCACATTTTGGTATTTGTGGTGGTTGTAATATGCAGCATATTCATCCAGATGAGCAGATTCGTTTAAAACAAGAGGTTTTAAAATCACATTTGAGTCATTTTGCAGGCTTAGAACCTGAACAGTGGCTTGAACCTATTCGCTCATTACAAAGTGATTATCGTCATAAAGCCCGTATTGGTGTGCGTTATTTACCTAAACAAAATAAATTGTTAATTGGTTTTCGTGAAGCGCAGAGCAATCATTTAACTGAAATTCAGACGTGTCCAATTTTAGCCAAAGAACTCAATCAAGCTTTACCCGAAATCAAGCTATTACTCGAAAGTCTAAAAGGCAAAAGTAGCATTGGTCATATAGAATTAGCCAAAGGTGATTGTGAAATCGCTTTATTGGTTCGTCATACTGAAAAATTAAAAGCGCATGATGTCAACCTATTGCAACAATATGCGTTACAGAAACAGTGGCAATTATATTTGCAGCCATCTGGTGTAGAAAGCTTACACCGGGTGGATGATGCTCAGGCAGCGATGCATTTACATTATCGTTTGGATGATTTTGATGTTGAATTTGCGTTTAATCCAACAGATTTTACCCAAGTGAATCCAACGGTAAACCATCAAATGATTAAATTGGCATGTGATTTGCTGGATTTAAAACAAGGTGAAAAAGTTCTAGATCTATTCTGCGGATTGGGGAATTTTTCACTTCCTCTTGCTCGGCAAGTTGGAGCGACTGGAAAGGTTGTTGCGGTTGAGGGTAGTGCGGAAATGGTTAAGCGTGGTACAGAAAATGCACTGAACAATAGCTTAACCAATGTTAAATTCTATTCACAAGATTTAACAAAAGACTTTTCACATTATTCTTGGGCAAATCAAGGATTTGATGCATTATTGATTGACCCTCCTCGAGCAGGTGCAGAGCAAGTTATGCAATATGTGCCAAAGTTTGGTGCAAACAAAATTGTGTATGTTTCATGTAATCCTGCGACTTTGGCAAGAGATGCGGGAATATTGGTACAACACGGTTATACGCTCAAGAAGGTAGGTGTGATGGATATGTTTACCCATACGGGGCATGTTGAATCTATAGCCTTTTTTGAAAAGAAATTAGAGATAAACGATTTATAATGACGTATAGAGTTATAGGAGAAGGGTATGGTCACAGTACGTGAACAACTTCCTGATCAGCTTAATGAGTTATCAGAGGAAGCGACTGTAGAACATGCCGATGAAGCGCAGCACGCTTTGGCCACTTGGTTAGATCGTGTGCGTGGAATTTTAGACGGTGCTAAACTTGAACAGTTAGAAGAAGTCGCTCAATTAGTATTACAAAAAGAGTTGGCTACAACCGTCAATTATCGTACCAATACCTTCGTGACAGGGATTGGTATGGCGGATATTCTGGCGCATTTACGTGTCGATGAAGATACGCTGGCAGCAGCCGTGCTTTACCGTAGTGTGCGTGAAGGTTTGACCACACTTGAAGAAATTCAGCAAAAAATCGGAGAGAATATTTACAATCTCGTCAAAGGCACTTTGGCGATGGGTAAACTTTCTGACTTGATTGAAAAAAATAAACGCTTAGAAGATCACTTTAATAATGATCAGCGTGAACATTTGACTGGCATCTATAAAATGCTGATTTCAGTGACTGAAGATGTTCGTGTGGTATTGATTAAATTGGCTGAGCGTACTTTTGCATTACGTGAATTAGCGGATTCTCCAAAAGAGCGTCAAGAGCGTGTCGCGCGAGAAATTCTCACGATTTACTCGCCATTGGCTCACCGTTTAGGGATTGCACAATTAAAATGGGAGCTCGAAGATCTGGCTTTCCGTTATTTAGCACCTGAGCGTTATAAAGAAATTGCCTCATTGCTGAATGAAAAACGTTTAGAGCGTGAGCAATACATTCAGTTTGTAGTGGATAAACTTAAAGATGTGTTGGCTGAACATGAGATTGAGGCTGAAATCACAGGTCGGGTAAAACATATTTATTCGATTTATCGCAAAATGAAGAGCAAGAATCTCAGTTTCGATCAGCTTTATGATATTCGTGCTTTACGTGTTTTAGTTAAAACAGTGCCTGAGTGTTATCACGCTTTAGGGATTGTGCACCAAATTTGGCGTCATATTCCGCATCAATTTGATGATTATATTACCAATCCGAAAGCCAATGGCTATCGTTCTTTACATACAGCTGTCATTGCTGAAAATAAATCTTTGGAAATTCAGATTCGTACCAAAGAAATGCACAATGAAGCTGAGTTAGGGGTGTGTTCACACTTCAATTATAAAGAAGGCTCTAAAACCACAGATTATTCATTTAACCATAGGTTACATTCTTTACGTGCAGTTCTTGAACATTATCAGGAACGTACAGAAAGAAGTGCGCATGCAAATGAAGATGAACCTGAAGATTTTGAACAAATTCAAGATTTTGAAGGTTTTGAAAAAATTTATGTGTTTAGCCGTGATGGGGATATCAAAGAATTACCACGGGGCTCAACCGTCCTCGATTTTGCTTATCATGTGCATACCGAAGTGGGCAATAAGTGCTATGCGGCACGGGTGAACCAACGCTATGTGCCTTTAACCTATACCTTGAAAACGGGTGAACAGGTTGAGATTTTAACCAAGAAAGATCGTGAGCCAAACCGTGATTGGTTGGTAAATTCACTGGGTTATATCAAAACGTCACGTGCACGAGACAAACTTCGCCATTGGTTTAGACAGCAAGATCGGAGTAAAAATATTGAGGTTGGGCGTGAGTTACTCAACAAAGAGTTATCACGTTTAGCTATCCATCCAAAGAGCATTGACTTGAGTGATTATTGCAATCATTTTAATGTTAAATCTGGTGAGGATATCCTCGTTTCATTGGTGAGTGGAGATATCAGTCTTCATGCCTTGATTAATCAAGTAAATCGCCATATGCACTTGGATCAAGACGAACCTGAACTTGTACTTAAGCCGACATTGAATCCACGTGCGAGCCATACATTATCTGCACATGGTATTTTAATTGATGGTTTGGATAACGTCGAGTTGCACGTTGCACAATGTTGTCAGCCTGTACATGGCGAAGCTATTGCAGGATATATCACGCTTAATCGTGGTGTCAGCATCCATCAAGTGGCTTGTGGTGATTATCTCAGAATGATTAAACTTGAACCTGATCGTGCTGTAGAAGCAGACTGGGAAATGCAGCCTACACGTGGTCAAAGTGTACAAATCGTGGTTGAGGCTTATGATCGCCGTGGTTTGTTGAAAGATTTAACTCAAGTGATTTTTTCAGATCAAATTAATATCCGTCAAGTCAATACGATTTCTGAGGCAGATGGTATTGCCAATATGAAATTGCTGATTGAAGTGAAAGGTTTGGCGCAATTGTCTCGTTTATTGGCAAGATTAGAGCAGCAACCTGGCATTATTAGCGCACGAAGATTGGTTCAAGGTAACTCATAAATTTTATTTAAAAATCTGTAATAAAAAACCTGCTTTAAGCAGGTTTTTTATTACTCTACAATGCAATTGCATTTTTAGATTAGATTTTGCATTTTTTAGATTTTTGGTAAACAACAATGTTATCAAAATTTGCTTGTGAATCTGCTTTAAGCTTTTGTTGAATATCAGGATTACTTGCATCAGAAGTATCTTGTTGACCAGCAATTGAGTTTGCAAGTTGTCCTGCTTTAGAATCACTTTTGCCAAATGCACCTAGCGCGCCACCAGCAATACCAGCCCATTTGCTGACTTTTGCAGAAGGGTCTTGAGCTTTTGCACTGATGTTAGCAAGGTTTTTATCAGCAGCTTCTAAAGATTGTTTAGCATTGGATTTTTCAACAGAAAGTGTTGCACAATCCATGCCTTTAAGTTCAGATGTACTTAACTTTTGAGAAGCAGATGCTGTAGCAGCAAAAGTTGAAGTGGAAAGTGTAGCAATGGTTGCTAATATAATGATTTTTTTCATATTTTATAGTCACTTAAAAAGTTTTAAATTATAAATTACCTCCATGAGGCATATGCATATTAATCGATTGTGTGTGTTTTGTCACACTTTATTGAATTTTGTTTAAGGTGGTATCTGTCACTGCTTGATTGTAATGTTATCAAATTACTAAGATTTCTTTGTAAGTATTAGATTAGTAAAACGATTTATAAATTGTGGGCTAATACTTGATAGTTTGAACATGATTTTGGTTTTTATGCCGACTGGTGTATGGGTATTGGTCAGAATCGTCCCTTTAGCATTCACTAAATTTAGTATTTGTTGTGCTACATCCTTTGGACTTAAGTCAATGCCAATATTTTTTATCGCCCCTGCATCCATGTCTTTAACCATTGCAGTTTGAACGAATAATGGCATGACATCCAAAACACGAATACCATATTTTTTCCATTCGATATCTAAACCTTCCGTCATTCCACGAACTGCAAACTTACTGGCAGAATATGAAACAAGATCTGCTTGCCCGTAAATAGCAGATGCCGATGAAAGATTGATCACACGTGCAAATTGAGCTTTTTTTAGGTAAGGAAGTGCGGCGTGGCAGCCATTCAAAACACCATTCACATTGATATTTATAGTTCGATGATGTGCATTAATGTCAGTTTTTTCAAAATCACCTGAATATAAAATTCCTGCATTATTCACCAGAATGTTTAAACCACCAGCCCAAAGGGTAAAGTCTTCAAGCGCCACCTGCCATTGTGAATAATCACTGACATCCAGTTTTCCTGCTCTGGCATTGCTTCCCAATTGGTCTGCCAAGGTTTGAGCGAGCGTTTCATTGATATCATAAATACCAACTTTATAACCTTGTTGGTAGAATAGACGAGCAATTGCAGCGCCGATCCCTTGTGCAGCGCCACTAATTAAGATAGTTCGGCTCATTTACTATTCCTTTTTTATTTTGAAAATGAATACATTGAGTTGAACATAAAATATGTATCTCGACAAGCGTTGAAAGCGCTTTTGTTATTGATCTTTAAGGACATAAAAATGGAACAGTTATTGGCAATCATGAAGCAATTACGTGCAGAATGTCCTTGGGATCGTGAGCAAACACCTGAAACTCTGACTCGTTATGCTATAGAAGAAGCTTATGAAGTAGAAGAAGCGATACGCACAGGTGATGTGAATGACATCAAAAATGAGTTGGGGGATTTATTGCTACAGGTGGTTTTTCAGTCGCAAATGTATAGTGAGCAAGATGCTTTTAATTTTGATGATGTGGTTGAGGCGATTTGTCAAAAATTAATCCGACGACATCCACATGTTTTTCAAAAAGCGCAATTTGAAAATTTAACAACGGATCAAGTCTCTGTTTTGTGGCAAGACATCAAAACACAAGAAAAGCAGCAACAAGTAAAACAGGGCAAAGCACCATCACGTTTAAGTGAAGTTAAACATGGTCCTGCATTAACGCAAGCTGAAGATATTCAAAAAAATGTGGCAAAGGTGGGCTTTGATTTTCCAGATGTCATGCAAGCTTACGACAAGGTGAAAGAAGAATTATCTGAGTTTGAAGAGGCAATGCAATCGGAAAAAACGGATGAAATAGTTGAAGAATTTGGTGATTGTTTATTTTCATTAATCAATGTTGGGCGTAAACTAGGCATCTCTAGTGAGATGGCACTGTTAGGTACCATTCATAAATTTAAAACACGCTTTGCTTATATTGAAGATCAAATTAATTTAAAAAATAAAAGTTTAGAAGATGTAACTTTACAAGAAATGGATCAACTTTGGGATCAAGCAAAGCAAAAATTAAAAAAATAGGTCATTCATGAATTTCTTTAAATCGATTTTTTATTTATTAATCAGGCTAAGTAATATCTTTTTATCTTTATTATTGTTGAGTATGCCTTTTACGGTGCAAGCTCAACAATTTGATAATGCATATTTAAAATGGAAAGCTGATCAACAGGCACAAGATGCCAAATTGAATAAGTCTAATGATCAGTATTATTTGTCACGACCAACTGTAAGTAGTCCATCGGCAAAGGCAAATACTCATTCTACGGTTGCCTCAGGTACTAAAATTAGTATTAATTCAGCAGGTTTGGAGCAATTACAACAGTTGAACGGTGCAGGACCTAAAAAAGCACAGGCGATAATTGATTACCGTAATCAAAATGGTCAGTTTAAAACTATTGAGGATTTAGGTAATGTTAAAGGCATTGGTGCAAAATTTATAGAGAAAAATCGTGCTGTACTAAGCTTGTAATCACGGTATTTTAGATGGATTATGTGTATTGTAATTTGAAAATTAGACTAAGATTTAGAGAATAAAATTGCCCTTTAGCTGTGTAAGCGATATCATTAGCGTAATTATGATTTTTACGTCTTGACGTAGGAGACAGTGTCTTTTGCAAACTTTGCGTGCGTCAAAGTGTGGATTATCCACCGCCCAATTACCTCCTTCCATTTTAGATGTTATTGATTCACTCACCAAAGCAGGCTATGAAGCATATATAGTCGGTGGCGGTGTGCGTGATTTAATGCTCGGTTTGAATCCGAAAGATTACGATGCAGTGACCAATGCTACGCCATCCCAAATTAAAGAAGTATTTGGGCGTCGTTGTCGAATCATTGGGCGTCGTTTTGAACTGGCTCATGTTTATTCGGGACGTGAATTGATTGAAGTGGCGACTTTTCGTGCACCACCGAAAAAGGCAATTACTTCTGCTCAAGGGATGATTTTACGTGATAATAATTGGGGAACCATAGAGCAAGATTTTTCTCGCCGTGATTTTTCAATTAATTCAATGTATTATCAGCCACGTAAAGATGAGATCCTCGATTTTTGTAATGCGATTGACGATATAAAAAGCAAAACATTACGTCTGCTTGGCGATCCAACTTTAAGATTTGAAGAAGATCCTGTGCGTATGTTACGTACGTTACGCTTTGCTGCAAAATTGAATTTTAGTATTGATCCTAAAATTATTAAAATTTTCACTCATGAAATGACTGATTTATTGAGTGATGTGTCACCACATCGTCTTTATGATGAATCACAAAAATTATTCACTATGGGGCATTTGCAACGTGTGATGCCAATGCTGATTGAGTTTGGTATTTGGAAACAGTTATTTACAGATATTACGCCTGAAATCACGCCATTTATGGAGCGTGTCGCTAGAAATACCGATCAACGTATTCAAATGGGTAAAACTATCAATCCTGCATTTTTCTATGCTGTATTGTTGTGGAATAATTTTCTGGCGCGTTGTGATTATTATCATGAAAAAGGTGTGGTTGCCACGGAAGCTCGTGCTCAAGCAGGCTTAGATGTACTTAAACGACAAGCAACGCGAACCATTATCCCTCGATTTGCCGAAACTTTTATTCGTGAAGTTTGGGAAATGCAAAGTCGTTTGCTTAATCCAAAACCGCAACAAATTGAAGCACTTTCAAGTCATGCGCGCTTCCGTGCAGGCTTTGACTTTTTATTGTTAAGAGAGAAGTCGAACGACCCTTCAACCCATGGTATGGGGGCTTGGTGGGAAGCTTATCAAGATATGTCTGTGGACGAAAAAGAACGTGCTATTAGCGCGTATAACCGTCAACGAGCGAAGAGTCGTCGTAAAGGTTCGGATGCTGTTGTAGTCGAAGATCCTAAGGCTGTCACAACACAGATTGAACCGTTGGTAAAAGAACAAGAAACACGTAGTCGTCGTTCACGTAATAATAAGCCGACCTCTCGTGCTTCTTCAAATGATTCAAGAAGCCGAAATGATTATAAATCTCCAGTTAAAACTGGTGAAATCAATGCGGATCATCCAATCACCAAGCGTAGACGTGTACAGCGTGATCTAAGCAAGGTGGTTTTTGGACCGACGCAATGATGCATAAAACCTTTATTGGTTTAGGTAGTAATTTGGGTGACTCTGAGCAAATTTTACGGGAAGCTGTGGAAAAGCTCAGAGAACTTGGCGTTGTTTCAGTTTCGAAGTTGTACCAAAGCCCTCCTATGGGACCACAAGATCAACCGAATTATCACAATGCTGTTGCACAGTTAATCACTGATTTAGCACCTTTGGCTTTATTGGATGCATTGCAAAGCATTGAGAATGAATCGGGTCGTGTGCGTTCACGTCGTTGGGGTGAGCGAACTTTAGATTTAGATCTTTTGCTTTATGCAGAAAAAAACATTATAAATGAGCGACTCACCGTACCGCATATTGGTATTTTAGAGCGTGATTTTGTGGTGATTCCTTTATTGGACTTAGACTCTGAGTTAAAAATAAACGGACAATCACTACAAAGCCAAGAACTTGTGCAACATTCGACATTGACTGTCTTAGCCGATCAAACTTGGGCAGATTGATCAGTTGAATGTGCCACAGAACTCTCAAAGATAGAGGAATATCGTCATGATCAGTTTAAGTGATTTAAGACAATTTAAAGCTCAGGGGCGGAAATTCTCATGCTTAACTTGCTATGATGCAAGTATGGCAAGAGCGATGGAAGTTGCTGAAGTTGATACAATTTTAATTGGCGATTCTTTGGGGATGACCATTCAAGGTCATGATTCGACACTTCCTGTAACTGTAGCTGATATGGCATATCATACTGCTGCGGTGCGCCGTGCGAATCAACATTCACTCATCTTTTGTGATTTACCATTTATGAGTTATGCAACGCTAAATGATGCGTTGGTTAATTCTAAAACAGTGATGCAAGCTGGCGCTCAGATTGTTAAAGTTGAGGGTGGCGCTTGGCTCGCAGAAACCGTTCAAGTATTAACACGTAACGGTATTCCAGTCTGTGTACACCTAGGTTTAACACCACAATCGGTACATGTTTTTGGTGGTTATAAACTGCAAGCGAAAACACGTGAAGCGGCTAATCAACTGATTGCAGACTGTAAAGCTGTAGTCGAAGCTGGTGCAGCAGTATTATTGCTTGAATGTGTACCTGCACAAATGGGTAAAGAAATTGCTGAGTTATTTCCACAAATACCAGTGATTGGTATTGGTGCAGGCCTTGATACAGACGGTCAAGTTCTTGTTGTTCAAGACATGCTTGGGCTGACTTTTGGTAAAGTGGCGCGTTTTGTGCGTAATTTTATGAAAGAACAATCAGGTGAAACAGCAATTCTTGATGCATTCAAGGCATACCATGCTGCTGTACAAGAAAAAACCTTTCCTGCGAAAGAACATACATTTCAAATCGAGCTGTAAACATGAAAACAGAAACGACCATTCAAGGATTAACAGCATCGTTGAATCCTGCTCGAGCGACACGTAAAACAATTGGATTTATTCCGACGATGGGGAATCTTCATCAAGGACATTTAAATCTGGTACGTGAAGCGCGTCAGCTTTGTGATGTGGTGGTGGTCAGTATTTTTGTGAATCCAACTCAGTTTGGACCGAATGAAGATTTTGATAATTATCCACGTACTTTAGAACAAGACAGTAATCTGCTTGCGGAAGTTGGCTGCGATATCGTTTTCGCACCATCAGTCGAGCAAATGTATGGTAAATATCCACGTTTGACCAATATTAGCGTGAGTGAAATTACCAATGATTTATGTGGTTTACAACGTCCAGGGCATTTCGATGGTGTGGCACTTGTCGTCACGAAACTGTTTAATATTGTACAGCCGAACTTTGCTTTCTTTGGGCAAAAAGATTATCAACAATTGGCTGTAATTAAACAGATGGTTCGAGATTTGAGTATACCGATTGAAGTAATTGGTGTGCCGATTGCACGTGCTGAAGATGGATTGGCTTTAAGTTCTCGTAATGGTTATTTAACTGAGCAAGATCGTCAAACTGCACCTGTTATCTTTAAAGCATTGAAAACGGCTGAACAAAATTTACATTCTGGTCAAGTATTGTCAGATACACTAGGCCAAATTCGTGCAAGTTTGACAGATGCAGGTCTTATTGTAGATTATGTTGAAGTACGTAATCCAATGCTACAAAAGGTTGATCAATTCGACCAAGATGTTGTATTGTTTGTTGCAGCAAAATTAGGCAAAACTCGCCTGATTGATAATTTGCAGGTTAAACGTCCTGCTTAAAACTTTGCTTTTTAGGATCGCTATGCCATGAAGCGTATACTTATCGTGACAGGACAATCTGGTTCGGGAAAGTCATCTGCTTTGCAGGTGCTTGAAGATTTAGGTTATTACTGTATTGATAATTTGCCGTTGGCATTGCTCCCTGAAATAGTCGAAAAACTAGACAAAGAAAATAATCTAGAATTATTAGCACTGGGTATTGATGTACGAAGTGCCAAAGAAGATTTGCATGGCTTTGATCAAGTTTTTCAGCATTTGCAAAAGCATGGTACTGTAGATGTTATTTATTTGACGACGCGTGATCAGGAGCTTATTTCCAGATTCAGCGCCTCAAGACGTCCGCACCCATTGTCAAATCGCTTTCAAAGTTTGAATGAATGTATTCAAGAAGAAAAAAATTTATTGTTGCCTATTCAGCTCAGAGCAACGGTACACATTGATACAACCGATAAAAGTGTGCATGATTTAAAAGATACCTTATTGTCCAAATTGGGTCAGTCGGATAAACTGATTTTAATTTTGCAGTCTTTTGGTTATAAACACGGTATTCCTTTAGACGCAGATTTTGTTTTTGATGTGCGACATTTGCCGAATCCGCATTGGGATTTAGAGTTGCGTAAATATTCAGGTTTAGATGAACCTGTACGTCAATTTTTAGAAAGCAATGACCAAGCAAATGAGATGTATCAAGACATCTATCAGTTTTTAAATAAGTGGTTGCCAACTTTTTCTGAAGGTCATCGTCACTATGTTACGGTATCGATTGGCTGTACAGGCGGGCAACATCGTTCAGTTTATATTGTGGATAGATTGAAGAAGGCTCTTGAGTCGAAATGGACTATTCAAGTATTACATAGAGAAATGAAGCACTGGTCATGATTGACACAACTGTTGACGTAATTAATAAATTAGGATTACATGCGCGTGCATCCGGAAAACTAATAGAAGTCACTACTAAATTTAAATGTTCTATTCAGATTGGTAAGGGCGACAAATTAGTCGATGCCAAGAATATCCTTTCTTTACTTATGCTCGGAGCTGGTAAAGGAACCACCTTGCGTCTTGTGATTGACGGATCAGATGAAGAAAAAGCTTTGTCTGAAGTTCAAGCACTTTTCGCAGATAAATTTTACGAGGCAGAATAATCGTGGCACGTCGTACGCAGCGTTTTACTGAAGATGATTTTGATTCTTTGGAAGGGCGTGCAAGTAAAACCGAACAAAAGAAAGCTGTGCATCGCATGGCTGCTTTAGGTGAGCAACTTTCTGAGTTGCCTAAGAAACAAATTTTAGCTTTACCTGTGGAAGAGCGTTTGATTGATGCATTGTTAGAAGTGCAATTGATCACGGCTTATGAAGCTCGTCGTCGTCAATTTCTACGAATCGGTAAATTATTACGCAACGAAAATGAGACAATAATTTTGTCTTATCTCACACCTAAACAAGGTGCGAAGAAATTGGCGCAATTAGGTCGCTGGGTTGAACGTATGATTGAACAACGTGATCCTGCGATTAAAGAGTTTTGTAAGACTTATAATGCGGCAGAAAGCCATCCGTTGCGTCAGCATGTATTGCGTATTCACCGTGATATTGATTTGCAACTGACGGCTGAAGAGTTGGCTGAATCTAAGCTTAAATTTTTAAACTATGTGCAACAAGTGGCATTATTGTCTGATCAATAAGTGATTAATCTTGATAAAAAGCGACCTAAAGAGGTCGCTTTTTTATTTGTCTAATAAATTACTTTTCAAGACTTTATTTACATCTTTTTTAAAGATCTATTCTCATTCTAACCTTTTCCCAAAAGGAGATGGGGGTGAATGGTTCCACCATAAATAATAAGTAAGTATTTTATTTATCTGATAAAATTATCAAAAAATAGGTTTAACTCAATTCAGCAACTGAACGCTCTTTTGCCCAATCTCTTAAAATAAATTTCTGTAATTTACCTGTCGATGTTTTTGGAATTTCACAAATCACCACATCTTTTGGTACTTTGAAGCGTGCTAAATGTTGTTTACAAAATTCAATGATTTCTTCTGGTGTAGTTTCAGCACCTTGTTTAAGTTCAATAAAGGCACAAGGGACTTCTTGCCAACGTGAATCAGGTTTTGCAACCACTGCGGCAGTCATGATTGCTGAGTGGGTATATAGCACTTCTTCAACTTCTAAGGATGAAATATTTTCACCTCCAGAGATGATAATATCTTTAGAGCGATCCATGATTTTTGCATAACCATCTGGTTGGCAAACGGCTAAATCACCTGTATGGAACCAACCACCTTTAAAAGCTTCTTCTGTCGCTTGGGTATTTTTTAAGTAACCTTTCATGACAATATTGCCACGGAACATGATTTCACCCATGGTCGTACCATCATTGGGTACAGGTTGCATTGTTTCTGGGTCAAGTACGCGCATACCATCTTGCAATGGATATGGTACACCTTGGCGAGAATGCAACTGGGCTTGTTCCTGAATGGATAGTTCGCTCCAACCTGCTTGTGAAGCACAGAGTGCAGAAGGGCCGTATGTTTCAGTTAACCCATACACATGGTTCACTTGGATACCAATATGGTGCATACCTTCAATAATCGCAGCAGGAGGCGCAGCACCTGCCACCATCACTTCTACATGGTGATCAAATTTGATTTGTCTGTCTTTTGGTGTGTTAATCAACATCGACAATACAATTGGCGCGCCACAGAAATAATCTACTTTGTATTGGTTAATGAGTTTGTAAATGAGTTCAGGATCAATTTTACGTAAACAGATGTTCGTGCCGCCATTGGCAGCTACTGTCCAAGCAAAACACCACCCATTGCAGTGAAAAAGTGGGAGCGTCCATAGGTACTTGCAACGTGGAGTCATACCGCAAGCAATGATATTACTTGCTGCATTGATATATGCCCCACGATGATGATAAACCACACCTTTGGGATTACCCGTCGTACCTGATGTGTAGTTTAAGCTAATTGCATCCCACTCATCATTTGGAAGGTGCCATTCAAAATTAACATCACCGTCTTTGAGCCAGTCTTCATATTCAATTTGACCGATACGAGGAGTAGCATCATTGGCTTCATATTCTACATCTGCAACATCAATAATATAAATATCTTGTGCGGCAAGAGAAACAGCTTCTTGCGCCAATGTAGCAAATTCAGGGTCAACCAAAAGTACTTTGGTTTCTGCATGTTCGAGCATGAATGCAATAGTCTTCGCATCTAAACGAGTATTGAGCGTATTTAACACGGCACCTGACATAGGAACTGCAAAATGTGCTTCTACCATTGCAGGGATATTCGGTAAAAGAACAGATACCGTGTCGTTCTTTTTGATACCTAGATTTTGAAGTTGGTGCGCAAATTGGCGGCAACGTGTATAGGTTTCACGCCAAGATATATGACGAGAACCATGTACAATCGCATCTTGATTTGGGTAAATATATGCCGCACGTTCTAAGTAACGTAATGGTGATAACGCCACAAAGTTTGCAGGGGTACGCGGTAACTCATCGTATGCACTAACCATGGTTAAACTCCATCTCTATTTTGTTGTAATTTCCTTGGCTAAAAGATACCCACAACTGCCAAGGAATGCCGTTATTCTTTAGTCGAGTATTTATTCTAATTTAAAAAATATTGTTAGAATAGCAATCCATTAAATCGACTGGATGTATCTAGAATATTGATATTAAAATCATTATTTTATTTTGGTTGCAGGTTTAATTGATAATTACAAGAACCAAAAATGACCATAATCACGAAAAAACTGAACTTGAGAGTATAGTTTTCTTATAGTCGCTGGGTGCATAACCTGTCCATCTTTTAAATGCACGTCGGAATTCACGTAGCTCACTAAACCCCAAAATTTGACTAATTTCACTGATTGAGTAATCATTTTTAAGTAAAATTTTGGCTTTATTTTCTAAAACTTGTTGCCGAATAAGTTGGAAATTAAGCCCTTCTTCGACTAATAAACGTCTGAGATGCCGTTCACTGATATGAAAATGTTGCGCTGCTTGGAGCATATCGAAGCGTTCAGGCAAGTGCGACAAGATCAAATGTTGTAGAACTTTAACCAAACTGCGCTGGTTGATTTGATTGACTTGATTTAAGGCTGTATCGCAAATTTGAATGGCTGTTTGATAATTGGCAGGGCTATAACTTTTAAGTGGTCTAGACAGTATAGATTGATTAAATCGAATGAGGTTTTTATTGCAATTGAACTGAATCGGGCAATTAAAAATGTGTTGGTAATCTTTTAAATAGGCAGAACCATCATAGCTGAGTTCTAAATTAATCAGATCATGGTGTTCATCAAGCATCATCTGTAAACAGGTCATAATACTGGCAAAAACTTCATCACAAAAAAAAGCTTTTAAATCACTACAAGGGCTACGTTCTGAAATTTCAATTTCGCAATAATCATTCACAATATTAAAAGAGAGGTCTAAGACACTGCCAGAAATGGGGTGATAATGCAGAGCCGTTTGCATTGCCTCAGTCACAGTCCTACAGGCCTGCATGGCAAAGCCTAAAATTCCCATCGAAACTTGACCTTCATGACTGCCCAGTAATAAACCGAGATGAGGGAGCTGCGTTTGCTTCACCGCTTGTCGTGTGACATGACAAATCTCTAAAAAACCAACAAATCCTTGCCCTTGACGGATCTGTGCTAAGTCTAGGTTTAAATTTTCAAACCATGTTTCATAAGACCATTGCTGTTGTTCTGCATAATGAATCAAACTGGTTAGAAGCATAGGCGGGATTAAAAAGTGAGGATCTGCAAATTCCGTTTGCTGTTTGTTCATAAAGTCCGATTAACCCCCCATATTTTTGTTTGTTTTACCCTAGTTGATATCGCATATTTTTGTTTAACTTTCAATTCGCATCTCGTGATAAGCATAATAATTCAGATAAAGGAATATTTCTGCATGTATATGGTAGGTTGGAATAAACAAGAAATACAGATTCAACCGAAGGGTTATGCCATGTTTGGCTATGGTATGTGGTCACATCGAGCTTATGAAAAGCGCAGCCCTTTATACGCACGTACATTTACGATTCGTGAAGCTCAAAAGACAGAACCTATCATTATTTGTTGTTTGGATTTTGGCTGTATTACCTACGCAATGCGAAGTGGTGTGGTTGAATCGCTAAAGCAGCAACTAAAAGATCGGTTTGATGAGCAACAACTACTTGTTTTAGCGACGCATACTCATTCTGGGCCGGGTGGGTGTGCATATGAGGCTTTATATAATATGCCGACACCAGGTTTTGTACCTGAACATTTAGCAGCTGTTGTGGATGCGGCAGTAACCAGTATTATTTATGCTCTGGAAGCCGAGCAACAAACTGAAATTCGCTATGGAACCAGTCAGTTTGATACAGATGTTCCTGTTGCATGGAATCGTGCATTAAAGTCTTATAATCGTAATCCAGACGTTCAGCAAAGAAGCATTAAAGAAACACATTTAGCATTGAATCGTGAAATGCAATTGATTGGTTTTTATCGCAATGATCAGCTTTGTTCGTTTATTTCATTATTCGGTGTACATGCAACGTGTTTGGGTAATAAATTAAAAGCTTATGATGGCGATAATAAAGGTTATGCAGCTAGTTTTAGTGAGCAATATTTACAAAGCAAAGGTAATTTAAATCCTGTCACTATTTTTGCTCAGGCTTCGGCAGGCGATGTTTCACCGCATTTTCATGGCTTAAATCAGGATAGGATTCGTAATAAAATTCAGGGCGAGCAAGAATATCAATATGCACAACAAAATGGTCGTTATCAAAGTGATTTAGCAATTCAAGCATTGCTACATTGCGAGCAAAAAATGGATGGTGAATTGGCTGGACTCTTATCTTATGTAGATTTGAGTCAAGTTGAAATTCCGACTGAATTTTCCAATGGGATCGACAATGCCAAAACCAGTGCTGCATGTCATGGTGTGGCATTTTTTGGCGGAACACCTGTAGATGGTAAAGGCGCAGCAAAGCCAATCACAATGGTCATGTCACTGCTTTCGAAGCAAGTTCGTAAAAAGCGCTTAGCCAATCCAAACGGAATAGATTATTTAAAATACAAAGCCTTATATGATTCCCAAGCTCCCAAAAATATTGTTTTAGAAAGTCCTGATAATCGCCTATTGGGTAAAGACTTAGATTTTCAGCCCAGTTTTTTAGACCCATTGATTGCGGAAATGAATCGTCAGGTTAAAGCAGGCGCTATTCAAAATAGCCCATTAGTTCCGCGTGTTTCACCCCTTCAAATTTTAAAACTTGGGCAGCTTGTATTGGTGTGCTGTCCAGGCGAAGTCACCACCACCGCAGGGCAGCGTTTAGTACAAACGGTTTATAAGGTTTTGACTAGTCCTTTATCTGTAAGTAAGGTTTGGTTGGCTTCATATTGTAATGATTATATGGGTTATATCACGACCAATGAGGAATATCAGCAACAAGGTTATGAAGGTGGGCATACCTTATTTGGACAATGGACACATGCGGCAATTCAATTCAAATTTCAGCAACTTGCACGGCAGCTCAATGTTGAGAAATCACAACGTGACTATGACCAAGTGAATCGCCCTGCAACGATTCCACAGCATGAGATTGATCAAAGAACCAATCATGGCAGTTTAAAAACTGCTGTGCGCTAAAGGATGAGCAATATGAATCAATCAACAGGTCAAACAATCAATCAGACAGAAGATCAAACGACTCATCACCAAATCAATGAAATAAAAAATACGTCCAAATGGAATAATTGGTCTGGTTATCAACACTCACAACCTGAACATATTCTCAAGCCACAAAATATTGAGCAAGTACAACAAATCGTGCAACAACATGCAAAAATAAGAGTGGTTGGAGCAGGGCATTCATTTACTCCGTTGGTATCTACGGATGCGACTTTACTGTCATTAGACCACATTGCAGGGTTTGTAGATTCGGATCAGCAGCGATCACAAGCCAGTATTTGGGCAGGTACAAGATTGTTTCATCTTGATCAGTATTTACAACCGATCAATCAAGCATTGATACAACAAGGGGATATTGATCAGCAAAGTTTGGCAGGTGCAGTTTCGACTGGAACGCATGGTACGGGTATCGATTTACATTGTATTTCAGCCTATGTAGAAGCATTTGAATTACTGACAGCGTCTGGTGAGATTTTGCGTTGTAATGAATATGAAAATAAAGATATTTTTGATGCTGGGCGGGTTTCTTTAGGCAGTTTGGGTGTTCTGACTAAAATTACCATGCAGAATAAACCACGTTATAAGCTTAAAGAGCATGTTGAGTTGGTCGCTGTTAGCGATTTAGTGACTAATATTGAACAGTGGAAAAAACAGCATCGTCATATTGAGTGTTTTGCATTTTCACATGCAGAAAAATTGATGTTAAAAACTTTAGATATTACAGAAGAACCCATTCAACCACGTAAACAGTCGTGGCCATCTGAAGATATGCTTTTGACGATGTGTTGTGAATTAACCCGTGCTTTTCCTACACTGAATCCTCATTTACAAAAGCTTTTAGGTGTATTTGTTAAACCGACGACTTTTGTAGATTGGTCAAGTCAGATTTTCCCGACACCACGCAATACTAAATTTAATGAAATGGAATATCAGATACCTGCTGAACACGGTATAGCGTGTTTGCAAGAAGTTTTGGCAGCTTTGAAAAAATCGCAATATCCGACATTTTTTCCAGTAGAGTTTCGCTTTGTCAAAGGTGACGATATTTGGTTGAGTCCATTTTATCAAAGAGATTCAGTTTCGATTTCTATTCACCAATTTCATAAACAAGAGCCGAGATTGTTATTTGACTTAGTCGAACCAATTTTGCAAAAGTTTCAAGGTCGCCCGCATTGGGGGAAAATGCATACAATGAATAGTTCACAGCTCAGTGCATTGTATCCAAAGTGGATGGATTTCATGCAAATAAGACAACAATTAGATCCTGCTGGAAAATTTTTAAATCCATATTTGGAATTATTGTTTGACCAATAGGATTGCTTGAGTCAGTTATACATTGAATATCGATTGTGAATATAAAATTGCAGGGTGGAGGGGTGTGATGAGTAGATTGAATACTATTTTTTTTGAACAATTGAATGGTGATTTAAAACGTAGAGAATATGCATTACCTCACCTAATTGTCGATGCTCAAGCACTTGAACAAAATCTGCAATATGTCACAACGCAATTGCGAGATGCAAAACAGTTGCAACCTCGAATTGTGGTGAAATCTTTAGCTTGTCTTGAATTATTAAAAATAATCAGTCAAAAGCTTTCGACACAGCGTTTTATGGTGTTTCATCTTCCTCAATTGTTACCCATACTGGAGAGTTTTTCGGGAGCGGATATTTTATTTGGTAAACCCATGCCAGTCAGCTTGGTGAAATATTTTTATAATGAAAATCACCATTGGCAAAGTTCAAATATTCAATGGTTGGTCGATAGCCATGAACGATTATTGGAATATCTAGATATCGCAAAATTATTTGCGCTTCGTTTGAAAATTAATATTGAAATTGATGTTGGATTACATCGTGGTGGTGTTAATACAAAGTCATCATTGAAACAGATGCTTGGTGTGATTCAGGAGCATACTGAATATTTAGAGTTTACGGGACTGATGGGTTATGACGCACATGTGACAAAATTACCTTCTATCATTAAAAAATCCGAAGACGCTTACCAAGAATCTCAACAAATTTATCAGGCTTATATCTCTATTATTCAGAATGACTTCTCTAAATTATGGCGTGATGATCTTTGTTTAAATGGGGGAGGAAGCCCCAGTTTTAGTTTTCATGTGAAACATAGCGTGTGTAATGATTTATCTTTTGGTTCAATGCTGCTTAAACCCAGTGATTTTGATGGTGATACTTTAAGTGTTTTGCAACCTGCATTATGGATTGCGACACCCGTTTTAAAGGTGCTGCCTCATACGCAACTGCCTGGACTGCCTTTTTTAAATAAACTTCCTCATGCGTATAAGGCTTTGTTTGTGTATGGTGGTTATTGGATGGCGGATTATATCTATCCAAAAGGCATTCGTCCGCATGTATTATATGGGCGTAGTACCAACCAAGAAATGGTGAATGTACCTAAAAATACTGAAATTGAAGTAGATGATTTTGTTTTTTTAAGACCGACGCAGAGCGAAGCCATTATTCCGCAATTTTCTAAACTGTATTGTTATCAAAATAGGCACTTTGAAGCATGGGAAAGTTTTAGGGAGTAGGGAGTAATTTTCAAAGTACCGCACTCCCACTATGAAATGTCAACAGACCTATAAATTTCGCTCTATTTCACAGAAGATCGTTGTAGAGGTTTATAAATTATCATTTAAGGTGTAAAATTTCACACACTTTTATTTTGTTCCACCGATTTTATCTTTTGAGGGTTTTCCTCGATCATAATCTCGCGGTGATATGCTCCATTGTACGGGGCATCACTCCTTAAGGATTTTAAATATGCCTATTATCACATTGCCAAATGGCGATCAAAAAAGTTTTGATCACGCCGTTTCCATCATGGAAGTTGCTCAAAGTATCGGACCTGGACTGGCTAAAAATACAGTTGCAGGGAAAGTAAATGGTCGCTTAGTAGATGCAAGTGATTTAATTACCGAAGACGCTACACTTGAAATTATCACACCTAAAAATCAAGAAGGCGTGGAAATTATTCGTCACTCATGTGCACATTTAGTGGGTCATGCGGTCAAACAATTATTTCCAGAAGCAAAAATGGTGATTGGCCCTGTCATAGAAGATGGTTTCTACTATGACATCTGGATGCCACGCCCATTCACATTAGATGATATGGCTGCAGTCGAAGAGCGTATGAAAAAGCTCATCGATCAAGATTATGAAGTCATTAAAAAAATGACACCACGTGACGAAGTGATTGCAGAATTTACATCTCGTGGCGAAGAATACAAATTGCGCTTGATTGCTGATATGCCTGAAGAAACTCAAATGGGCTTGTACTATCATCAAGATTATTTGGATATGTGTCGCGGTCCTCACGTACCGAATACTAAATTTTTAAAATCATTCAAACTCACTAAAATCTCTGGTGCTTACTGGCGTGGTGATGCGAAGAATGAACAGTTACAACGTATCTACGGTACAGCTTGGGCAGACAAAAAAGAACTCGCTGCTTATGTCAAACGTATCGAAGAAGCAGAAAAACGCGATCACCGCAAAATTGGTAAAGCATTAAATCTTTTCCATATGCAAGAAGAAGCACCGGGTATGGTGTTTTGGCATGCCAATGGTTGGACGATTTATCAAGTCCTTGAGCAATACATGCGTCAAGTACAAAATGACAACGGCTACCAAGAAATTAAAACACCACAAGTTGTTGATATTTCTTTGTGGGAAAAATCGGGTCATGCGGCAAACTATGCGGAAAATATGTTTACGACACATTCAGAAAGTCGTAACTATGCTGTAAAACCAATGAACTGCCCATGTCACGTGCAAGTATTTAACCAAGGTTTGAAATCTTACCGTGATTTGCCAATCCGTTTAGCAGAGTTTGGTTCATGCCATCGTAACGAACCATCGGGTTCATTACACGGTATTATGCGAGTACGTGGCTTTACGCAAGATGATGCACATATCTTCTGTACCGCAGATCAAGTTGCCAAAGAAGTTGAAGATTTTATTAAACTGACTTTAGATGTTTATAAAGATTTCGGTTTTGAAGAAGTTCAAATGAAACTGTCTACACGCCCAGAAAATCGTGTGGGAACAGAAGAAATGTGGGATAGTGCAGAAAAAGCATTGTCTGATGCTTTGGATCAAGCAGGTTTGCCATGGGATTTACAGCCAGGTGAGGGCGCATTTTATGGTCCGAAAATCGAATTTTCATTAAAAGACTGCTTAGGTCGCATCTGGCAATGTGGTACGATTCAGTATGATCCGAATATGCCAGAACGTTTAGATGCTTCGTATGTAACTGAAGATAACGATCGTGATCATCCAGTAATGTTACATCGTGCAATTCTTGGCAGTTTCGAACGTTTTATTGGTATACTAATTGAACACTATGCTGGCTTTATGCCACCTTGGCTGTCTCCTGTACAGGCATGTGTCATGAATATTACCGATTCTCAAGCAGTTGCTTGTGAGTCAGTGGTCGCAAAACTCAAAGAAAATGGAATTCGTGCAATTTCAGACTTGAGAAATGAGAAAATCGGCTTTAAGATTCGTGAGCGAACTTTAGAACGTATTCCCTACTTATTGGTACTTGGGGATCGAGAAGTGGAAGAAGGTACTGTCAATGTACGTACCCGTTCTGGAACAAATTTAGGTACTATGTCAATAGATGCATTTGTTGACCTAGTGAAAGCAGCCGTCGCCGAACGCGGCCGGTATATTGTGGAGTAAGAAAGATTAAACAGCCTGACCGTAACCAACAACAAGGTGCTAAGAGCAATCGTCCTGCATTGAACGATGAAATTAAGGCGAAAGAAGTTCGTCTCGTTGCTGCAGATGGTGAACAAAAAGGCATCGTTTCACTTGCTGAAGCGTTGCGTGCTGCGGAAGAAGTTGATCTTGACCTTGTTGAGATTGTTGCTAACGCAGAGCCGCCTGTTTGTAAAATCATGGATTTCAACAAACATTTATTTGATCTGAAGCAAAAACAGAAAGATGCCAAGAAAAAACAGCATCAGGTTCAGGTGAAAGAAATTAAGTTGCGTCCTGGTACTGATATTGGTGATTACAACATCAAGCTGCGTGCCATTCATAAGTTTCTTGAAGAAGGTAACAAAGTTAAGATTACCTTGCGTTTCCGTGGTCGTGAAATGGCGCATCAACAACTAGGTCTTGCTCAATTGCAAAGAATTGAAGCTGACGTAGCTGACTTTGGTGTGATTGAACAATCACCAAAAATGGAAGGTCGTCAAATGGGTATGTTACTTGGTCCTAAAAAGAAAAAGTAATATTCTGTTGATACCGAGAAAGCACTGCATTTGCAGTGCTTTTTTTATGGAATAAATATGCTCTAGTTGTTTAGATTTATAGATAAAAATCATGAATAATCTAAAGGTTATACATTTACATAACAAAATATTAAGGTTTAAAGGCCATAATATATTGCGGTCTTGTTAGTAAAAACATGATATAAAAGTATCATGAATTATGAAAATATTTAAAAAATACAGCAAAAAAGAAGGGCTGAACATGATTGATTTATATTATTGGGGTACACCCAATGGTCATAAAATTACCATCGCATTGGAAGAAATGGGATTGGAATATCAAATATTTCCCATCAATATTTTAGAAAATGATCAATTTCAACCTGATTTTTTAAAAATTTCTCCAAACAATAAAATTCCTGCCATTGTCGATCAAGATGGTCCAAATGGTGAGGCGATTTCAGTATTTGAATCGGGCGCAATTTTACAGTATTTAGGTCGTAAAACAGGATTGTATTATCCAAGCGATGAGCAAGATCGTGTTGAAGTTGAACAATGGTTGATGTGGCAAATGGGTGGCTTGGGACCAATGCTTGGGCAAAATCACCATTTTAGTCAATTTGCGAAAGAAAAAGTTCCCTATGCTATTGATCGTTATGTGGCTGAAACAAAACGTTTATATTCTGTTTTAAATAAACAGCTCATTGGGCAGAAATTTGTGGCAGGTGAGTATTCGATTGCGGATATGGCGATTCTACCGTGGCTGCTACGTTATGAGTGGCAACAGATTCAGCTTGAAGATTATCCTTATGTGAAAGAATATATTGAGCGTTTGACTGCTCGCCCTGCAGTACAAAGAGCATTATCAATCAAAGTGTAAAATGTATTTTATGTTAAGATAACAAGCCACCGTTGGTGGTTTTTTATTTTTAGATAGTCGTTTTTTAATGCTAGGTAGGCTTTGATAATGAAAGATTTCTTTTTAAATTTCACCAAGATTTTAGAGTCAAATTCGAAAATATACTGGAGCATTATTGTCGGCATCGTAGGCTGTGTAATTTTATATATTATTGAAATTGTTCATATTCAAAATGTACTAGGGCATCTGAATAGCCAAGAGTCAGCAGCCATTAGAAATGTGATTGATCCAATTGTCCAACGTTATCAGTGGTCACGTTTTGCTGTGGTTGGAGTTACAATATTTTGGGCTGTATTTGAATATTTTAAAACAAAAAAGCATTTAATTTAAAATAACATTGCTATTGAACTGAATGGAAGTCCGATTAATATGCTATTGAAATATAAGTATATACAGCATTTTTTCTTGTCCCTAGGAATATTATGTAGTGCTGCAATAGTGAGTTCAATAGTACAATACCAATCTGCGATGGACTATTTGTGGGGGATTGTTTTAGCAGTTGTTGTCATTCCTAGTTTAATTTTTTCTTTAATCTTTGCTTTAATTCAAGTGCGATTAGGACAAACGATTCTCAATACTATTCTTTTAGTGAGTTTACTGGCCATTTATATTGTATTTTTTATATATAGCAAGCTTCATTTAGATAGCAATTGGAATGATGTTTCGGAAGGGCGAATAAAACTTACGCTAATTCAACAAATTTTAAAATCTGACTGGAGTTATTGGACAGCTTTTATTTTACCTTGGATTATTTCAATATTAATCTATATGTTTAGATCCAAGAAAATTACATATTAACGCAATGGCTTATCTTTTATTATTTATTTCTGCCTTTGGGGCAGCGACTTTACTTCCTTTACAATCAGAGGCGGTACTTGTTGGCTTATTGATGCAGCATAAATATTCCGTTGCATTATTAATTATCGTTGCTTCTATTGGTAATATTTTAGGTTCTTGCGTCAACTGGTATTTGGGGTTGAGAATAGAACGATTTAAAGATAAGAAGTGGTTTCCTGTTTCAGAAAATAATATGATTAAAGCTGAAAAGATTTATCAAAAATATGGTTTTTGGTCGTTATTACTCAGTTGGTTACCTATGATTGGCGACCCAATTACCTTGATTGCTGGATTGTTTAGAGAAAAATTTTGGCGTTTTTTACTCATGGTTTTTATTGCTAAAACAGGTAGATATATTTGTATTTACTTAATATTTCAGGGATGGTTGTAAATATTGAAGGGTAGGTATCTTTTGAGAAATCGTCCCTCATATCTGAGCAATACATGGCACAAGAGAAGGAAAAGCCAATATTGGTTTTAAAACCTATTTAATCGTAACCATTTGGTAGTTGAATCTGCCTTTATAAAATGAGAAAAGGATTGGAATATCAATATCCCAATCCATGATGATTTTAATGACAATCATTCATTTTAAATTTAATTTCATCTTTAAAAGTAGATTGTTTATATATCCATAAAGTTCGGTAAGAACGTTTGACATCAACCTGAGCATGTTCAACAGCTTCAATCACTTGTTGGTCAATTGCATTAACACCAGAGCGTTTGGTTAAGTTAACATGGCTAATTTCACCTTGTTTATTCGCCTTAAATTTGAATTTTACAACACGATCTTTATTTTTTAATAAATCTTGTTCGAGTGATAATTGTGGTTGTTTGGTGTAGCTGAATGCTGTGGATTTATTTTTTTCCTGTTTCACCCAATTTTGTGAAATGAAATGATAAGTACATAGAGTTGTCTGTGTATGATCTTGAGCATTTTCCAAATTTAAGCTAAAGGTTTGATAGCCTATCATTGGAATCAATTTTCCATTCTTTTTAATGGGTTTAACTTTTGCTTGTTCGACAGCATTGACGAGTTTCTCATCTAAAATACGCAGTCCAGTGCTGTCTTGTACGTCTGCATTGACTACGTTGCCTGAAGCATCAGTTTGAACACGAATGATCGCTGAACGATTCTGATTTTTAAGTTCTGAAACTTGATAACTGATCTGAGGAAATTTGATCCATTGAATACGCGTGGTCAAATGTTGAGATTGGACTTGTTCAGATTGAACACCATGCACTTGGATCGTTGGAAGTTTATCGGCGCTATAGCCAAAAGTTGGAATGGTGATTAGGCAGATAAGAGTAAGAACTTTGTTCATAATTTTAGCGATCCATGCCGTTAGGTGCATGTGAGTGATTTTAGTGCCCGAAGTATTTATCGAATTTTAGTATCCTGCAATAGAAAATGTATCAAGAGGTGTATTTTTTACTATTTTTTAATGATGTTATTTCCAGTTTATTACTTATTCGGGGTTTCATGAATTTTTTGGTGATATTTGCAGAAATAGTTTAGTGGTTTTTATCTGACTTATTGCAATGATTGTCATTACTGTAGATTCATGCAACATAGTGATTGAATGTGATAAACATAGTGATTGAATGTGATAAACATAGTGATTGAATGTGATAATTGATAAATCTCGATAAGCAGAGCTCAGCAAAAACATCTGTATTAGTTTTAAAGGGATCCATTTTATCGTGATGTCATTATTGTAAAAATAGTTAAATTCATTGATTAAAATTATTGATGATTTTTAGATCGGAAAATACATTAATCAAAGCTAAGATTTCAATGAAATAAGCATTAGTTTAGCTTTTGTTTTATGGGTTTTTGCTTTAGAATATTCGCTCCCTTACCTGCAGGTCGTTATCGCAATGGTGCGAACGCTCCGAACAGGTGTTCAAAAGAGGTTGTTATGCCTAAGATGAAAACTCGCCGTGGTGCAGCTAAACGTTTTAAAGCGACTGCTAACGGTTTCAAGCGTAAACAAGCGTTCAAACGCCACATTTTGACCAAAAAATCTGCTAAGCGTATCCGTCAATTACGCGGCTGTGTAATGGTTCACGTTAGTGACGTTGCTTCAGTTCGCCGTATGTGCCCATACATCTAAGGAGATTTATAAATGGCTCGTGTAAAACGTGGTGTACAGGCGCATCGTCGTCATAAAAAAATTCTTGCTCGTGCTAAAGGTTACTACGGCGCGCGTTCACGTGTTTATCGTGTAGCGTTCCAAGCAGTAATTAAAGCTGGTCAATATGCTTATCGTGACCGTCGTCAAAAGAAACGTCAATTCCGCGCTTTGTGGATTGCACGTATCAATGCTGGTGCTCGTCTAAATGGTTTGTCGTACAGCCGTATGATCGATGGCTTGAAAAAAGCTCAAGTGATCATCGACCGTCGCGTACTTGCAGACATCGCTATGCATGATGCAGTTGCATTTGCTGCTATCGCTGCTATCGCTAAAGGCGCATTAGCTGCTTAATCATCTTCTGATGATTGAAAAAAGACCGCTTTTTAGCGGTCTTTTTTATGATTGTTTGTTTTATTTGTTTCCAAGCATCAATCGTTGCGAATATCGTAGTAATTAATTTCATGTTTGAAAAATATTGAGTGTGATATGGGGGGGGGGCTAAAATAAATTGCTAGTAATGCTGAGTCATATTTTTGAAATTATTAATTATTGAAGGTATTATTAGATAATAAAGTGTTTTGAATTTTTAAATAAATAAGTGACTTATGCGCAAACAATACCATTTTCGCCAAGTGGGTGATGATACATATATTTGGGATGTACATCGTTTAGTAGAGCTGAGTCAGGATTTTCCAATTCACGATGTTCTATTGTCAGATATTAAAGAGCTGAATGAAGCCTATTGGTTTCCAAACTCGCATCCTACAACACAAAATATTATTGAACATATTCAACTTATTCAAGCCGCAGATTTAAGTTATCCGATTATATTATCTGCAGATGGTCGTGTGATGGATGGTATGCATCGCATTGCAAAAGCCAAATTGCAGAATTTATTTACAATCAAAGCTGTAAATTTTCAGCTAACACCTGAAGCTGATTATATCAATATTGATGAAAATGATCTTGATTACGACGATGAATGACAATGTTACTTTATTATTTACGCTTTTAAAGTTGTTGAATATATACACAATATCAACATGAAAAATATAGTTCTTTTATCACAGCTCACCTAAAGTAGAAATATAATAAGAATTGGAGATTGAAAATGCGTGTTGAAATTGAAGGTGTGTCACAGGGTTCTATTGAAGTTCAATTACAACTATTGCCAAGAATTGGCGAAACGATAAAAGTTATGTATGGCGCTGATGCGGAAGTCAAAGGTGAGATAATAGGGTTGCAGCACAATATCAACCAACATGCCGATGAACATAAAGTGATTTTAACAATTCGTCCTGTTGTTTTGTGTGAGTAACTTAAAGACCATTTATTTCGCAAATTTTTTATTCTAAAGCTTTACAGAATTTGTTAATTTTTA
Organism: Acinetobacter psychrotolerans; assembly: GCF_048552595.1. Taxonomy (NCBI): domain Bacteria; kingdom Pseudomonadati; phylum Pseudomonadota; class Gammaproteobacteria; order Moraxellales; family Moraxellaceae; genus Acinetobacter; species Acinetobacter psychrotolerans. Next base: position 52,569 of record NZ_JBIMDK010000015.1, read on the forward strand.
TAAAAAGTAGCCATGTGAGCTACTTTTTTATTTGGTGTGTGATGAAAAAAATAAATGTGATAGGAACCTCAGCTTCAGGAAAGACAACATTTTCTAGAAAATTGGCTCAAAAATTGAATTTAAACTACATTGAGTTAGACGATTTATTGTGGATGGATGATTGGCAGGAAACGGCTGATGGCGAGTTCTTTCAAAAATTGAGAAAGAGCATGGATAAGGCTAAACATGGTTATGTTATTGATGGAAATTATAGTCGTACCACTCATATGACGTGGCAAGAGATAGACACTGCAATTTGGCTAGATTTACCTTTTCATATCAATTTGTTTAGATCAGTAAAACGGGCTGTTAATCGTTCACTTTTTAGGAAAAAACTATGGCAAAGCTCGAATAATAAAGAAAGTTTTTCTCGAATGTTAAGTCGTGATTCAATTATTCTCTGGATGATTAAAACGCATCAAAAGAATCGGAAAAAGTATCTGGAAAAGATGAATGACCCTCAATATTCACATATTCGATTCATTCATTTGAAATCTACAAAAGAAATAGAGCAATTTTTAGAAAATAGCAGGTAGTCATAACGTCTGATGAAGCGCTTAAACTTTTTGTTCAATACTTCTGATAAAACGATTGTTGAAGCTTCGCCTGATGACAAAATTTGGGGAATTGGTTAGTCGACGATGATGAAAATGCTGAAAACCATTGCAATAGAAAAGTTTAAATTTCTTAGGTTTTGCTTTTATAGAAGTGAGAAAGCAACTCTAAATTTAAAGTTGCTTTCATTGATCGTTCAAATTGATGGATTCAAACAGTAATTGCAAACAATCGTTTATAGATAGCAAACCATGTTTAAACTTTATAGTCCAAAATAATAGGCTGCAAGGCAGATCAATAAAGTGATGAAAATCAGTGTAAAGACACTGGTTTTAGCATATTTATGTTCAGTTTGCGGTTTTGCGCTAAATGCTGAGCGTGATTCATTTACTTGTGGCTCAAATGGCGACACAATTTCTTTCGGTGTTAAACGTGCAGACTTGTAATGATTGGCGACCTTGGTTACAAATTTTGCGGTTAGATCATCCAGTTTTTGTGAAAAATGGCGTAAATTCATTTGTACATCTGGGCTGAGCGTTTGTTCATTTTCATCATAAGGATGCTGAATTTTATCTTCTAAGAACTGTGATAATGCATCTAAACGGTTTAAAGTTTCATGGGCATAATCTGCTTGATAGTCTGTTGGTAGTAAAGAAAGCTTCAAGCTTCCATCATCAAGTAATTGGTCTGCGGCACGAATACCATAATAAGGTAAGCTTTTATTATTTGGCTCTTGGAAGCCTTGAGCAAATTGAGTATCAAATAGCTCATTTTCAGTAAAGGCTTGAATATCATCCCAATTGGGTTGAACCAAATCTTGGTCAATTCGTTTGAAATATTTTGAATTGAGATCAAAACGCCAAAAAATTTCTTGGCGAATTGGACTACATTGAGTTTTGGGTGCTTCATAGTCATTATCTGCGGTATACCATTCAGCCAGTTCTTTGCCAAAAATCCATGCAGTTTTTTTATTCTGCTCATGACTGACAATAAAATGGGTAATGGGTAAGAGTTCTACATTTGCATTGGGATTTTTTTCGTCATTTAATACACTGGAACTATGCAAAGTTAAACGAGTCGTCCCTTGTTTTTTAATACCTTCCAACCAAACTTGAAAATGTTGGGCAAGTAAATGTTGACGTATTAAATCTCTAAAATTAAATGCATGCTGATTGAAAATTGCATGATTTACCCAACGGGTAAAGCTCAAATTTTGAGTAAGATACTCATTACCGTAGGTGACTAGGGTAAGTTGTTGTTTCCAAATTGGGTCGAGTGCCATTTGTTATAGATCTCGGTGACTGTCTCTATGTAAGTCTGATTATCTTATACTTTTTATAATAGAAATTACTAATCTAATTTTCCTGTCTAGTAAGCTTCATCCATCTGCATAAAAACTGTTAGAATGCACGGTTATATTATTTTTCTAAATTGTTGCTTTGAGAGTTATTATGTCACTGGAAGCCCTGACCACTGAAGCGCTCGCTGCGATTGCAGCAGCTCAAGACCTTGTTACACTCGATCAAGTCCGAGTGCAATTTACAGGGAAAAAAAGCCAGCTTGCGGAACAGTCAAAATCTTTAGGTAAAATGGATGCCGAAGAACGTAAAGTTTTTGGTGCTCAGATTCATGCTGCACGTGAAGCCATTACAACCGCACTGACTGAACGCCAGACAGAATTACAAAAAGCTGGACTAGAACAAAAACTTGCAAGTGAAACTATCGATATTACCTTGCCGGGTCGTGGACAAACTATAGGTAGTATTCATCCTGTTACTCAAGTTCAAGAACGCATTTGCCAGTTCTTTACCAAAGCAGGTTTTACCGTTGAAACGGGTCCAGAAGTTGAAGATGATTATCACAATTTTGAAGCTTTGAATATTCCAGGGCATCACCCTGCACGTGCGATGCACGATACGTTTTATTTTGATGCAAATCATTTACTCCGTACCCATACATCTGGTGTGCAAGTTCGTACCATGGAAAAGAATCAACCACCGATTCGTATTGTATGTCCAGGTCGTGTGTATCGTTGTGACTCAGATCAAACGCATTCTCCAATGTTCCATCAGATTGAAGGCTTATACGTTGCGGAAAATACTAGTTTCGCTGAATTGAAAGGTTTATTAATTAATCTTCTCAATGAGTTTTTCGAGAAAGATTTAAAAGTGCGTTTCCGTCCATCTTATTTCCCATTCACAGAGCCAAGTGCGGAAGTGGATATTATGGATGAACGTGGCCGTTGGTTAGAAGTTTTGGGTTGCGGTATGGTGCATCCGAATGTGCTTCAAGCTGCAGGTATTGATCCTGAAAAATATAAAGGCTTTGCATTTGGTTTAGGTGTAGAACGTTTTGCAATGTTGCGTTATGGCATCAATGACTTACGCATGTTCTACCAAAATGATGTGCGTTTTTTACGCCAATTTGCTTAATGGTTTAAACAGTTATTTAAAATATTGAAATTCCCCTAAATCCCCCTTTGAGAAAGGGGGACTGTCACGAATAAATATAAAGTGAGCAGTTTTCTCCTCTTTTTTAAAGAGGGGTTAGGGGAGATTAAGGAATAAATGCATGAAAATTAGTGAAAATTGGCTTCGCACGTGGGTAAATCCTGCTATCGATAGCGAAACTTTATCTGACCAATTGACGATGCTCGGTTTAGAGGTTGATGATTTAACACCTGCGGCTAAGCCATTTACAGGTGTAGTGGTTGGTGAGGTTTTGTCTGTAGAGCAGCACCCAGATGCAGATCGTTTGCGTGTAACAACAGTTAATATTGGTACAGGTGAACCACTTCAAATCGTATGTGGTGCGCCGAATGTACGTGTAGGTATGAAAGCACCTGTTGCAACCATTGGTGCCGTATTACCTGGTGATTTTAAAATCAAAAAAGGCAAATTACGCGGAATTGAATCGCAAGGGATGCTATGTGGTGCTTCTGAAATTGACCTAGAAGATAAAATTGATGGTCTTTTGGAACTTCCAGTTGATGCACCTGTCGGAGCGGACATTCGTGAATATCTAAATCTTGATGATCATGTTATCGATATCAGTATCACGCCAAACCGTGGTGATTGCTTCAGTATTCGTGGGATCGCACGTGAAATTGGTGTGATTAATCAACTTGCTGTGACAGCTCCTGAAATTTCAGAGGTTGCTGCAACGATAGCTGATCAAAAACAAGTGCTTGTAAATACCGATGGTTGCCCTCGTTATTTGGGTCGTGTTATTAAGAACGTTAATACCAAAGCTTCAACACCTGCGTGGATGGAGCAAGCATTATCACGTTCAGGTATTCGTCAGCACAGTATTTTAGTCGATATTACCAACTATGTACTCATAGAATTGGGTCAGCCTTTACATGCTTTTGATGGTGGGAAAGTTGAGGGTGCTGTGCATGTACGCCAAGCAACGGCTACTGAAAAATTAACTTTGCTCAATGAACAAGAAATCGAACTCACAGAGAATGTGATGGTGATTGCGGATGATGCGAAGGCATTGGCAATTGCAGGTATTATGGGTGGATTAGCTTCATCTGTAACGGATGAAACGACAGAAATTTTCCTTGAATCTGCATTTTTTGCGCCACTTGCAATTGTAGGTCGTGCTCGTCGTTATGGTTTGCATACCGATGCATCACAACGTTATGAACGTGGTGTAGATTTTGAATTGCCAATGATTGCAATGAATCGTGCATCACAATTGATTGCAGAGCTTGCAGGCGGCGAGTTTGGTCCAATCACGATTGCTGAAAATGCAGCACTATTACCAAAACGTGAATCGATTGAGCTAAATCAGGCGCAAGTCAATCAATTACTTGGTTATAAAGTAGACTCAGCATTTATTACAGATGCACTGCAACGTTTAGGTTGTGAAGTGACTGTAAAAGCTGAAGGTGAATGGATGGTTATTCCTCCATCACACCGTTATGATATGGCAATTTATCAAGATTTGATTGAAGAAGTTGCTCGTATTCATGGTTATGACAATATTCAAATCAGCTTGCCTGTGATTGATGTAAAACTTGCAAAACATCAAGATCAGTTTGAATTACCACAATTGCGCCAAACTTTGGTGACTTTAGGTTATCAAGAAGCAATTAGCTTTAGTTTTGCCGATTTAAAACTGGAAAAACAGCTGAATCCAAATGTAAATCCTTTGGCTTTGGCAAACCCGATTTCAAGTGATCTGGCTGTGATGCGCTCAACGTTGCTTTCAAGCTTAATTCCTTGTGTGCAATACAATATTAATCGTCAGCAAAGCCGTGTTCGCTTCTTTGAACTTGGTTTACGTTTTGATTATCAGAATGCTGAAAATATTAATGGTCTCAAACAAATTCCAACACTGGCAATGGTTGCGGTGGGTTCTAAGCAAGCTGAATCATGGCATGGCAAAGTTCAGTCTATGGATTTCTTTGACTTTAAAGGTGAAGTTGAAGAAATACTCGCTGCTGGTCGTGTGAATGTTGAATACGTTCGTTCTGAGCGTGAATGGCTACATCCGGGTCAATCTGCTGAAATTTTAGTGGATGGCCAATCTATCGGCTATTTAGGTCGTTTACACCCATCTTTAGAAAATGCACTCGATTTGAGCACAACTTGGGTAGCGGAACTCGATCAATTGGCTGTTTTGCAAACTTATGTATCTAATTTTACAGAATTATCACGATTTCCATCGGTTAGACGTGATATTGCGCTTGTAATTAGTGATAAGATTAATGTTAGTGAAATTCAGCAACTTATCGGAAAAACGGGTGGAGAGCTATTAGACTCATCTTGGTTATTCGATGTGTACACTGGTCAAGGTGTCGAAGAAGGTAAACGCTCACTTGCATTTGCTTTATTATGGCAACATCCATCACGTACGCTTGAAGATGCTGAAATTAAGTCCGGTATGGATAATATTATTCAAGTGTTGGAAAGCACTTATCAAGCGACATTGAGGGCCTCATGACAGCATTAACAAAAGCAGAAATGGCTGATCATTTAAGTGAGCTTACGAGTTTAAATCGCCGTGAAGCAAAACAAATGGTCGAGTTGTTTTTTGATGAAATTAGCCAGGCATTAATTGCTGGTGAACAAGTCAAACTTTCAGGATTTGGTAACTTTGAGCTACGTGACAAACGTCAGCGTCCAGGTCGTAATCCAAAAACTGGAGAGGAAATTCCAATCTCAGCACGTCGTGTTGTGACATTCCGTGCAGGACAGAAATTTAGACAACGTGTGGGTACTGAACAAGAGGATTAATTCTTCATTGTATGTACTGGAAAAACCCTAAGTTTTTACTTGGGGTTTTTTATTGCTTGGAAATTGATGGATCGTTTTATTGTATGGTTTGGCGTGATGGGAGTATGAACGTAGAAGATATTTTTGGATAATGAATTGATTGTTTTTTTAAGATATACAAATATACGTGCAAAAAAAAGAGAACCAAAGGTTCTCTTTTTTTTGATAATAATCTAAGCGATTATTAGTGTGCAGCAGATGCAGCAACAGCATCAACAACAGCAGATGCAGCAGCAGTAGCATCAGATGCAGCAGCAGTAGCATCAGCAGCAGCGTCTACAGCAGAAGCAGCAGAAGCGTCAGCAGCAGCAACAGCTTCAGAAGCAGCAGCTACAACTTCAGAAGCAGCAGCTGTATCAGTAGCAGCTTCTTTTTTAGAACAACCAACAAAAGCTAAAGTAGAAGCAACTGCAGCAGCAATAGCGATTTTTTTGAATAACATGGCATCACTCTCATAAAATTAAATTGAGACAAAAAACCCAAGTTAGCCTGTTTTTTGCTATTTGCATGTGCAGTCTAACTGGTATGCCGACATGCTATCACTGCGCATTTTGAATTGCTACTGGTTATATAAAAAAATCTGCCAAAAATGGTGAAAAAACGACTACTTTTTAACAGAAAATTACAATTGATATTCACTTTAAGATTGGTTTATTGATAAATAACTTATTAAAAAACATGAGTTTTATAAGTCAATACTTTGAGTATTCAATTGTTTACACAGTAAAATAACATTTAGAATTCACAATTGTGTATTTATGTAAAGATTGTCAACCAAATAAAAAAGCCACCTAAATAGGTGGCTTTTAAACAATGTCTATAAATTAATTTGCAGCTTTACGCTTCATTTGATCAAAGAAATCATCATTAGTTTTGGTTTCTTTCATACGGTCAAGTAGGAATTCCATTGCTGCTAACTCATCCATAGGGTGTAGAAGTTTACGCAAAATCCAGACCTTACGTAAGTTTTCTTCACTCATGAGGCGTTCTTCACGACGAGTACCTGATTTTTTGATATTCATTGCAGGGAAGACGCGTTTTTCAGCAATACGGCGATCAAGCGCAATTTCTTGGTTACCTGTACCTTTGAATTCTTCGTAGATTACTTCATCCATTTTACTGCCTGTTTCAATTAATGCAGTAGAAATGATTGTCAGTGAACCACCTTCTTCAATATTACGAGCTGCACCAAAGAAACGCTTAGGACGTTCTAAAGCATGTGCATCTAAACCGCCTGTCAATACCTTACCAGATGATGGAATTACGGTATTGTAAGCACGAGCTAAACGTGTAATTGAGTCTAAAAGAATTACGACATCTTTTTTGTGCTCAACTAGACGTTTTGCTTTTTCAATGACCATTTCAGCAACTTGAACGTGGCGTGCAGGTGCTTCATCAAATGTAGATGCAACGACTTCACCACGAACAGTACGTTCCATTTCAGTTACTTCTTCAGGACGTTCGTCAATAAGAAGTACGATCAGGAAAACTTCTGGATTATTACGCACAATCGACTGAGCGATGTTTTGTAATAACATGGTTTTACCGGCTTTAGGTGGTGCAACGATAATTGAACGTTGTCCTTTACCAATAGGTGCAACCAAGTCAATGACACGTGAAGTTAAATCTTCAGAAGAACCATTCCCTAATTCCATGATCAATTGTTCAGTTGGAAAAAGTGGAGTTAAGTTCTCAAATAAGATTTTATTACGTGAGTTTTCAGGAGTGTCATAGTTAATTTGATTCACTTTTAAGAGTGCAAAGTAACGTTCGCCTTCTTTGGGTGGGCGAATCGTACCTGTAATGGTATCTCCAGTACGTAAATTAAAGCGACGAATTTGTGAAGGGCTTACATAAATGTCGTCAGGACCCGCAAGGTATGATCCGGCTGCCGAGCGCAAAAAGCCAAAACCATCAGACAAAATTTCAAGAACACCATCACCAAAAATTTCTTCGCCATTCATTGCATGACGTTTTAATATGGCAAAAATAATGTCTTGCTTGCGGTTACGCGCCATTCCTTCCAGGCCCATAAACTCAGAAATTTTAATGAGTTCGCCGATCGGTTTTTTCTTGAGTTCAGTTAAATTCATATATGGTCAGATTGAAATAATGATGTGGAACAGATAAAAAAAGGATGCAAAAGTCGTCCGCATTGGCAATAGTTGAGCTGTGATTATATGTGCACAATTACAAACTCAGTATCTATGTAGTTCTTTCGAGGAGAAACGTTTAAAACAATTTCTGTTGCCGAGCGGCGATCTTATGTGTTGTGTATTTAAGAAACAGGAAGAAAATTCCTATGTTTCTTGATTAAGGAATATAAGTGAGATCGGATAGTTTGTCAAATTATAGTCAAAAAAATACGCTAGGCTATCTAACGTATTTTTGATTTTCATCTATTTATACCCAGAAAGTATAAACTGATAATAATTATATGTTTTCATCAATGAATGCAGTTAATTTTGATTTAGGTAGTGCACCAATTTGTTGTGCAACAACTTCACCATTTTTAAACATCAATAATGCAGGGATATTACGGATGTTGTAATTAACCGCTGTTTCTTCACAAGCAGTTACATCAACTTTAACAATCTTAACTTTACCTTCGTATTCTGTTGAAAGTACTTCAAGTACCGGTGCGATTGCTTTACATGGCGCACACCAACCCGCCCAGAAATCAACGATTACAGGGATGTCAGATTGTAGTACGTCTGCTTCAAAGTTAGCATCACTTGTGTTTACGATATTACCAGACATGGATGTTGCTCCAAAAATATTTTAAAGATGAATCTATCAATGGATATAAGTATTACATAGTCATCTTTAACAATGTAGGGGGATGGTTAAATTTTCATTCTAATTTGTGAGTTTGTCCAATTGATGCTCACGATATTTACAATCGGACTTTTAAAAAATAGACAAAACTGTCATATTATTGTCATATATGTTGAAAAAATAATAACTCATCAAATTGTCTAAACAAATGGCTTTTAAATTGCTTGTATGTGAATTAATCTACGCATACTTCTGTATGAGTTTGTATGAATAATGTCTGATTTTTTGATTGATGAAGAATTACTTGCTGCCATCGATATGGGGTCGAACAGTTTTCACTTGGCGATTGCACGAGTGGATCATGGTGAAGTCAAAAAAGTTGCTTCTATGTCAGAAAAAGTTCAGCTTGCTGCTGGATTGGATGAAAATAAAAATTTAACAGAAGCGGCACAACAGCGCGGTTTAGCATGTTTAGCACGTTTTGTCGGGCGTTTAGGTTCTGTGCAACCGACACGTTTACGTATTGTAGCGACCAATGCTTTGCGTCAAGCTAAAAATGGTCATGAATTTATTCAAAAAGCCGCAGAAATTTTACCAAAACCGATTGAAATCATTGCAGGTCGTGAAGAAGCTCGCCTAATTTATTTGGGGGTTTCGCACACTATGGTCAATAGCGGTCGCCGTTTGGTGATTGATATTGGTGGTGGTTCAACAGAATTGATCATTGGTGAAGAGTTTGAACCTATTCATACTGAATCTTTACAGATGGGTTGTGTTGCTTTTACTAAAGCGTATTTTCCAGATGGTGACATTAACCAAAAAGATTTTGATAAAGCCGTCGTTGCTGCACGTAAAGAATTATCTTCTATTGCAAATACGTATAAAGCAGAAGGTTGGGATACGGTTGTTGGTTCGAGTGGTACAATTAAAGCGTGCCGTCAAATTGTAGTGAATATGGGGTGGAGCGATGAGCAAGAAAGCTTAACGCGTGAAGGCTTAGAAAAATTAAAAGAAAAAATGCTGAAATATAAGCATATTTCAGATATGGAATTTGATGGTTTAAAAGAAGATCGTCGTGCAGTATTACCTGCAGGCTTAGCGATTTTATATGCTGTTTTTGAAGTTTTAAATATTGATAAACTTGTATATTCCGATGGCGCATTACGTGAAGGCGTAATGTATGACTTATTGGGACGTTTCCAACATGAAGATGTTCGTGATCGTAGTGTTCAAGCGATGATGGGGCGTTATGGCGCAGATGCTAAACAAGCACAGCGTGTGGTGGAAACTGCACAGCATTTATTTGATAGTGTCGCTCAGTCATTCTATTTAAATAGTGATGATAGTGATCTTTTACGCCGCGCGGCGTATTTACATGAAATCGGTTTAGCGATTAGCCATAGTGGTTATCAAAAGCACAGTGCATATTTATTACAGCATTCAGATATTCCTGGTTTTTCACAAATTGATCAAAATCATTTGTCACATTTGGTCGCTCATCATCGTCGTAAATTACGTGGTGATGCCAAAAATGATGTGTTAAAGGTTGGTGGCAACAAGCTTATTTACCTTTGTTTATTGCTTCGTCTCGCCGTTTTACTCAATCATAGTCGTAGCGATGAGATGCTTCCTGCCATTGAATTAACGGTGGATAATGCGCAACAATGGCACCTCAGCGTTTCTGGCGATGCCAAGCAATGGCCATTGCTCGTTGCAGATTTGCATGATGAGCAAGTGCAATTTAAGCATTGGGACATTGAATTGAATATTCAGTCGGAACAGTTTATCGATTAACTAAAAAATTTGATGATGATTTAATAAACCGCATATGTGATTAAAGATCGTCAAATTCTAAACTTCCGATGTGTCATTCATCGGTGAATTAGGGATAATACTCGACTCATGAAAAGTAAAGCTGCTCAGTCTAAAGCTTGGAAAACAGTTCAAATTGCACGTCATCCTGAACGTCCGCAATTTTTGGACTATGTAGGTGAAATTTTTACAGAATTCGATGCCTTGCATGGTGATCGCTTGTATGGCGATGATGGTGCAATGGTCGGTGGTTTGGCACGTTTTAATGGTCAGCCTGTAATGATTGTGGGACAACATCGTGGTCGTAGTACCCGTGAAAAATTGCAATATAATTTTGGGATGAGTAATCCTGAAGGCTATCGTAAATCTCAGCGTTTATTAGATATGGCTGAGCGCTTTAATCTCCCAGTATTCACATTTATTGATACGATGGGTGCTTATCCTGGTGTTGGCGCAGAAGAACGTGGTCAAGCAGAAGCGATTGCAACCAGTTTGGCGCAACTTTCTAGACTCAAAGTACCTGTAATTGCAACAGTTTTAGGTGAAGGCGGTTCTGGTGGTGCGCTTGGAATTGGCGTGGCAGATCGTGTGATTATGCTTTCTCACAGTATTTATTCTGTCATTTCACCCGAAGGTTGTGCTTCTATTCTGTGGAAAACAGCAGATAAAGCAGAACAAGCCAGTGAAGCTTTGGCATTAACAGCAGAAAAATTAAAAGAAATTGGTATAGTCGAATATGTTGTTGATGAAGGTGAGGGCGCTCACTTACATCCACTCGAAATTATGGAAAAACTGAAGGATGTGTTAAAACAAGCGCTTGATGAATTAGAGCCAATGAGTGCAGAAGAGCGATGCGAAGCACGTTACCAGCGTTTAATGAAGTTTGGCAGCGACAACTCAGGTCTAGCTTCTTAAAGCAATATTCTCAATTTGCTGAAAACACCCAGTTTCTAATCGGATGTAGTGGTGGTATGGATTCCATGCTATTGCTACATTTGATGGCTCAACTTTTCCCTCTTCAAATTCGTGCAATTTATGTTAATCATCAACTACAAAAAGTCAGTGATGAGTGGGCTGAATTTGTTGCACAGCAATGTTTAATTCTTAATATTCCTTATATTATTCAAAATGTTCAAGTTGCAGAAGGCAATCTTGAAAATCAAGCACGTGAAGCGCGTTATCAGGCTTACCAACAACATTTAGCTCAAAATGAGGTCTTGGTTTTAGCACATCATCAGCAAGATCAAGCTGAAACCTTAATGTTACGATTATTATCGGGTGCAGGTGTGACAGGTTTATCTGCCATGCAAGCTGTAGATTATCGTCATCAACTTACGATTTGGCGTCCTCTACTCGATACAAGTCGTGAGCAGATTTGCCAATGGGTAGAGCAACTGCGAATTACTTATGTCGATGACCCAACAAATCTAGATACCCATTATGATCGTGCATGGTGTAGACATGAACTTTGGCATATTTTGCAAAGTCGCTATCCAAAAATGCAGCAATCTTTGGCTAGAACCAGTTATTTAATGCAAGATGCAGATGAAATTCTCAAAGAAGTATTGATTCAAGATTTAGCATTTTGTGGAAATAGTGATCAATTGAATTTAGAAAAATTACAACAACTTTCTAGCGCAAGACAGCGACAATTATTATCAGCTTGGATGAAAGGTGAAGGGCAATATCGTCCTGCATTAGATATGGTGAATCGTATTACCGATGAAGTGATTCATTCTAAAGTAGATTCACAAGCGGCTTTACAGTGGAATCAGTTCTATTATCTACGTTATCAAAATCACTTGTATCGGATTGCCAAAGCAGAATATTTAGCGTCGAAACAAACTGTCCCTCCACAAACTCAGAAGATTCATTTTAAATTACAACAGTCTATAAGTGTCGATTCAGGTTGTTTTGGGGTTGAGATGGCTGAAGTCGGATTGTCTTTGGCATTACTTAATTGTGAGTTAACATTAACCTCACGTTTAGGTGGGGAAAAAATTCATCTCTACGGTCGGGTGGGCGCTTGGCCATTGAAAAAAGCCATTCAAGAAGCACAAATTTTTCCTTGGATGCGTCATACAATTCAAATATTAAGTGTAGATAATGTTATGCTTGGTGTTTTTACACCAAAAGGATTTTGGTTGGCGCAGTCGCAATATTGTGAAACAGGCGGATGGCAACCAAATTTAATCTCAGCGTTAAAAAATAAGGTCGAGTGTGATTCATGAGTGCAGTTTTAAATTGTAATATTACTTTCATTGGCGGTGGCAATATGGCCCAAGCCTTGATTGGTGGCTTGATTAGTCGCGGTTTACCTGCAACACGTATTACAGTTTCAGATCCTGTAGCTCAAATTAGAGAATTGCTGCTTGAAAAAGATGTGCATGTAACAGAAGATAATGTTACAGCAATTAAAGATGCGGATATTGTTGTTTTAGCGGTGAAACCACAAGTTTTAGGTTCAGTACTTAAACCACTTCAAGGTTTATTTGAACAGAAATTGATTATTTCGATTGTTGCAGGTGCTGAAATTCAAACGATTTCAGAGCTGACTGGAAATGATCGTGTAGTTCGTGTCATGCCAAATACGCCCGCTTTAGTACAAACTGGGGCACATGGTATTTTTGCTAAAGAAGAAGTCGGTGCAAAAGATCGTGAATTGGCAACACAAGTGTTGGCTGCAACAGGCTTAACACTTTGGGTTGCGACTGAAGCTCAAATAGATGCAGTCACTGCTGTTTCAGGTTCAGGTCCTGCATATTTTTTCTATATGATGGAAAGTATGATTCGTGCAGGAAAAAATATGGGTTTGGATGAAAAAGTTGCAACTGCTTTGACATTACAAACAGCTCTAGGTGCTGCACAAATGGCGATTACCAGTTCGAATACACCAGCAGAATTGCGTAAAAATGTAACTTCGCCAAATGGTACGACGCAAGCAGCTTTAGAAGTGTTTGATCGTGCTCAAATTTCACAAAATATTCAAACAGCTTTGGCTGCTGCGCAAAAGCGTAGTCAGGAATTGGCTATAGAATTAAGTGACAGTATTCAATAATTAATTAAATTTTTAGGAAAGTTCCAATATGGGTGCAAATTCTGCGCAAATTTTTTTTGGCATTATTATTAACGTAGCGATTTTGCTCGTATTCTTCCGTTTTTTAATGCAATTGGCGATGGTGAGTCCATACAATCCTGTTGTTTTATCGACTGCGAAAGCAACTAAAATTGTAGATTTGTTTAGCCGTATTTTCCCAACCTTAGCAAAAGGTCGTGTGAATACTGCCGCATTGGTACTGATTGTTGTTTTGTATTTACTCAAAATTTTTGGAATTATGTATTTGCAAGGGACGATGCCAAATAGTCCTGTGCATTTGATTATTCTCACATTTGTGACCATGATCCAAGACTTGATTCGTTTTTGTCGTTATTTAATCTTTGCGACGATTATTTTGAGTTGGGTGGTCATGTTTACCCAGTCTAGATCACCTTATATTGAAGTGATTCAGGAACTTGCAGAGCCATTACTCGCTCCATTTCGTAAAATTTTACCGAATATGGGCATGATTGATCTATCTCCAATTTTAGCGTTCTTAACATTATTAATTGCTGAAAAGGTTATGGATGCAGCAGCGATTGCATTGTTGACTGGTCTTTAATAGACTGATTTGAAATGTAAAAAGGACTCAATTGAGTCCTTTTTTATTGGGAAAATAATGTTTGGTAAGCAAAGCTCCTCACTCGCTAAAAGAGGAAGGAGCTCAATACTTAATGTGCTTCATCCCAATTATGACCTTTACCCACTTCAACTACTAAAGGTACAGATAAAGTCACCACTTTTTGCATCACGTCTTTAATTTTTTCCGCCAATTGATCTGCAATTGCTTCATCGACTTCAAAAACCAATTCATCGTGCACTTGTAAAAGCAGTTTGGCTTGATCATTGGGCAGGATTTTAGCGACTTCAATCATTGCCATTTTAATGATTTCGGCAGCAGAACCTTGTAAAGGCGCATTGATTGCAGCACGTTCAGCACCTTTACGCACCATCATATTTCGAGCATCAATATCAGGTGTATATAAACGACGACCTGTAATCGTTTCGACAAAACCTTGTTCCAATGCAACTTGGCGAGTACGTTGCATATACTCATAAATGCCAGGATAGCGATGGAAATATTGTTTAATGTAGTCTTGCGATTCTTGACGGGTAAAACCAAGTTGACGAATCAAACCAAATTCAGACATGCCATACAATAAACCAAAGTTAACGGCTTTCGCTTGGCGACGTTGGTCACTGGTAATATCTTCTAGTGCAACGCCCAGAACTTCTGAAGCTGTACGTTTGTGTACGTCTTGACCATGATTAAAGGCATGAACAAGTGCATCATCCTGACAGAAATGCGCCATTAAACGTAATTCAATTTGTGAATAGTCGGCAGCCAATAAAACACGACCTTTAGGTGCGATAAATGCTTTACGAATTTGACGACCAATTTCCTCACGGACTGGAATGTTTTGTAAGTTTGGATCTGTAGAAGATAAACGTCCAGTTGCTGTTAAAGCTTGATGATAACTGGTATGAACGCGATGGGTGTCAGCATTTGCTTGTTTGACCAAAGCTTCGGTATAGGTACTTCTTAGCTTAGTTAAACCACGATATTCAATGATCAAATCTGTAATTGGATGGTCAATTTTTTCTAAAACAGCTTCAGATGTACTGTATTGTCCAGTTGCTGTTTTCTTGCCACCTTTTAAGCCTAATTTCTCAAATAACACTTCACCGACTTGTTTTGGCGAACTTACGTTAAATGTTTCACCTGCAATTTCAATAATTTGATTTTCAAGATTTTGA
Organism: Acinetobacter psychrotolerans; assembly: GCF_048552595.1. NCBI lineage: Bacteria > Pseudomonadati > Pseudomonadota > Gammaproteobacteria > Moraxellales > Moraxellaceae > Acinetobacter > Acinetobacter psychrotolerans. The sequence continues at coordinate 67,893 of NZ_JBIMDK010000015.1, forward strand.
ATGGTTTCTGCAAAATCGACACTCAATTGACCTAAAAAGTTTAGGTCGAGTTCAATTCCATTCTCTTCCATTGTGGTAAGCACGCTGGCAACAGGCATTTCAATGTTATGTAAAATACTGCTGAGTTGTGGAATTTCTTGCAGTTTACGATCTAAAACTTCATAAAGTCGATAAGTTACATGGGCATCTTCTGCTGCATAATGTGCCGCAGTTTCAAGCTCAATCTGGTTGAAGGTTTTTTGTTTAACGCCTTTACCTGCAATTTGCTCAAAAGTTGTGGTCAAATGACTCAAATAAACACGCGCAACATCATCCATACCATGACGAGTAGCGACAGAATTGAGTACATAAGAAGCCAGCATGGTATCGAAATACCAACCTTGTAAATGAATGCCGTGATTTTCAAAAATATGCGCATCATATTTTAAATGATGACCAATTTTTTCAACTTTTGGATCTTCTAAAATAGGCTTAATTTGTTGAAGAATGATTTCACGGTTAAGTTGCTCAGGTGCACCTTCATAATCATGTGCCAATGGAATGTAGTAAGCATCTTTGGCGTCGAAAGCCACAGAAAAACCGACCATTTCAGCAATACGGTAATCTAAACTCGTAGTTTCTGTATCAATAGCGAAACGTTTTTCAGAATTTAAACGCTGAAATAACGCATCCCAATCATTTTGATTTAAAACCGTATGGTACGTTGCTTCGCCTAAATGATCATCGATACTTGAACTCGTCGCTTTGTCAGTCTTAGCTTCGTTTTCTATCGTTGCTGAAGACTTTTCAATTTGTTTAGAGGCTTGTTTATAGGTGCCGTTATTTGGATTATTCGGATGATCTAAAGATTGTAATTGGTTACGGAATTCAAGCTCTGTATATAAGTTACGTAAAGCTTCAACATCTGGATCACAAACTTTTAAATCGTCATAGCTCATATTGAGATCAAGATCGATCACAATACTTGCCAATTGATGATCTAGTTTAATGCCGTCTACATTATCTTTTAGACTTTGACCAACTTTGCCTTTAATACTGTCAACATTTTCTAAAATACCGCTAATTGAGCCGTATTCATTCAAAAGTTTAGCCGCAGTTTTTGCACCTACACCAGGGACGCCACGAATACCATCGGAAGCATCGCCCATCAGTGTCAAGTAATCGATAATTTGGTCTGGGCGAACCCCAAATTTTTCAATTACACCATTAATATCCATCGGCTTGTCTTTAAAGCTGTCTTCAAGGGTTACTTTGTCTGTAACCAATTGTGCCATATCTTTATCGCCAGTGGAAATAAGCACTTGATGTCCAGCTTTTTCCGCACGTTTTGCCAATGTACCAATAATATCATCGGCTTCTGCACCAGGTAAGGTATGCAAAGGAATTCCGAGTGCACGAATTAAGGCATGTAAATAAGGAATTTGTTGTGATAGTTCCTCTGGCATACTTGGACGGTCACCTTTATAAATCGGTGATAATACGTGACGAAAAGTAGGTTCAGGGGTATCGAAAATCACCGCCATATGTGTAGGCTGAATACGGCGCATGAGTTTTTGAATGGCAGAAATTGCCCCACGAATCGCATTGGTTTGTAACCCAGTTGATGTGGTTAATGGTGGGAGGGCGTGAAATGCACGAAATAAAAAGTATGACCCATCGACCAATACAAATGGCGGCATGGCAATTTCTCTAATTAATTAAACTGGCTATAGTGTACTTGAAAAATTCCGTGAAGGTGACGTGAATACATCGTTGTACTATGATGCGATATATAAATCGTAAATGAATTGGATAATATCCTTAACTGTTATCAGGATCATGCATGCAATCAAAACAAGAACAACGAGAGCAGCCCAAACCAAGCAATCATCAACAGCTTGGTTCACGGTCAGCTCATTTACAACATAATGAATATGGTTGGTTGAGTACCATTAATTTTATTGCGATTGCGATATTCGCAGTGGCTTTTTTAGTGGTTAATGATGATCAACGCTGGTTATGTGCTATTGCCATATTTTTCTGTTTTATCTTTACTTTTGTATTACAAGCACTGAATAATCAGCAAAAAATGATCCGTTTTCAGCAACGGCAGATTCAGGATTTATTGGCTAGTCAAAACTTAAAATCATTGCAGCAATCTCAATCTGTACCACAACAGTCACAAGTAACGGAGCAACAAGTAGCGCAATCTGTAGATAAGGTTATAGATTCAGATGTGCAATATGCTTCTGCATCTTCTGAGCAATTAGATAATTTTATTGACCAGCCTATTCATCATTTAAAGAATAACAAAGCGATACCACAAGACATTGTTAATGAAAAACTAACTTTAGAAAGTGCAACATTAACAAATACCACATTAGACAATACGCTTCATCAACAAAACAGGATTCAGCAACAGGATACCGATGAGCAGCATTTAGCTCAGGTAGATCAGGCAACTTCAAATTCAGCAATATCGACGAAAGAAACATTCTCTGAAAAATCCCTTGAACCGCCTTTATCAGAATCACCATCAGTAAAACAATCATCAGCAGAACAGGATAGTTCTTTACTTAAAGATCTAAAAGGTATGACCTCGTTATGGAGCGCTTTTGTCGATTGGTTTAAGGGCGGCAATAGTATTGTCCGTATTGCGATTATTATTTTATTGATTGGTGTTGTTCTGTTATTGCGTTTTGCAAGCGAATACTGGCAACCGACCCTTGGTATAAAAATGGTGGGGATTGCTGTTGCAGGCGTGGTGATGACGGTGATTGGTTACCGTTTAAGGCACAAGCGTTATGGCTATGCCATCAGTGTGCAAGGGGCGGGGCTCGGTGTATTGTTCTTGGTTTTATTTAGTGCTTTTAAGCTCGCCGTGATTATATCAGTAGGTATGAGCTATGGTTTGTTAATAATCTTGCTCGCTATTACCTTATTACTCGCATTAAGACAAAATGCCTTAATTTTAGCGTTTATTGCATTGGGCAGTGGATTCGTTGCGCCGTTTATTCTGAATACGGGGAGCAATAATATTCCTGCTTTATTCAGCTACTATCTTGTCTTAAATAGTGCACTTGCGGTGATTGCATTCTTTAAGCCATGGCGAATTTTAAATACGATTTCATTGTTGGCAACCTTTGGTGTGGGTGGTTTGAGTATTTGGATGAAGGCACAGCCTGAACAATATTCTACACTTACGATATTGGTGTGGCTGCATTTTGCTCTGTATCTATTTATTTCTATTCGCTACAGTTTAAATATTTCTAAATATAAAATTGCCTTTAAAAATATTCCGTTGATCGATACTGCTTTAATTTTTGCTACCCCATTTATGGCGTTCACGCTGTATGCAGGTTTGGTCTACAACAATCACCGTGCACTAAGTTTGGCGAGTGCTGTTTTAGCATTGGTTTATTTCATTATTGGCTATGTGTTGCATAAGAAATATCAATCTTTGACATTATTAATTCAGAGTTTTTATGGCTTAGGACTGACATTCTTTGCATTGGTTTTACCCTTTGCATTCAACGCACAATGGACAAGTACAGGCTGGGCAGTTCAGGCGATTGCACTGATTTGGATTGGTTGCCGTCATCATTTACGCAACAGTTTATTATTCGGTTTGGCTTTACTTGGACTGAGTACTGCATCATGGCTAAAAAGTATTTTTGTCGATGGGTCTATTAATTTGCTGGCTGTGCTTTTCCTGAGCTTATCTTATGTGGCAACACTCTATATTTTTAGTACGCCACAGTTAGATGAGCCTATTCAAGAAGATGAAAATGGGTTATCAGCGGAATTATTGATAAATCGAAAAAAAATTACAGTGATTGGCTCATGGGTTGGAGCGGTGAAAGCCGGTTGTTTTGCTGTTTTACAATGCGTATTAGTCGTTTATGCCGTGAAGTTGTATCAGCTCAATAGCCTAAGTCACAATGCCACATTGATGTTGATTTTGACTACTATTTTCGCAATTACAACATGGCGATTACTACAGCTACATCAGCAGATTTCTAAAGATGTACAAGTATTTGCAGGCTGTGCATTATTTTACTTGGCAATGGTTCCTTTGATGTTGTGGCAAGCCGATATTATTTCGATTTGGTGGACAGTACAGGCGATTATCATGCTGATTGTAACCTGTATATATGCCATACCATCAATTCGTCATGGTGCTTCATTGTTGATTGTTGCAAGTGCTATTTCTGCAATAGTTGCGGTATTTTATGATGAATCTTTGCGTTATGTTGCTTTCGCATTATTGGTGATTGCCACAGCTATAAATGCCTATTGGCTTTATTATAAAACTGTAAATAAATCGGTAGCCACAGATCGTACATTTGCTTGGTTGAATATTATTATTTCCTTTTTATTCATTCCGTATTTAGGCAATAAATTTTTCAATATTCTATCGTGGAATATATTCAGTGTTGTTTTACCTATGTTGCTGTGGTGGGGGATTCTGACCATTGTCTATAAATCTAAGCAAAAGCTGCTGGATCATGCTTGGCTGAATTTAACGCTTATTTTACTTGTGATCGGTACGTTGGAAATTACCGTCATTTGCACATTCAATGTTTCTAATTTCCAACTATGGAAAATTGCATCGCAATATTCGTCTTCAATACTTACCATTATCGTGCTGTGGACGGTGGCATTTGTTTTCTGCTTGAAAGTATTTACTACACAGTTAAACCGTACTGTTGCGCAAATTTTAATGTTAATCGTTGTTGTGTTAATGGCTATTTTTGGTGGAATATTGGCATGGAATCCTTTGGCATATATTCCGTTGCTTTTGTTATTTCCTGTGGTTATTTTATTGGCTTCACTAAAGCTCACAGCTTTGCAATTCCTACAACCCTATTGGATTCGTAATGTCGCGATTGCAGGGCTGAGTTTTATCAGTTTATGGGCTGTCAGTTTAGTGCATGATGGTCATTGGAATTTTGCATATATTACGTTGTTAAATCCAATAGATTTACTCAGTTTTGGCATATTTATTGTGATGTTAATGGCAATTAAACCTGTATTGGAAGACCAGTCTCGTGAGTTGAAAATTGCCAGTATGGCAGCCATAATTCTGACAGGCTTGATGTTGATCAGCAGCATTATGTTACGCAGCTTACATCATTATTTTCAGTTGCCTTATTGGTCGGTGCAGGCATGGCAGAATGGAGTGGTTCAAGCCAGTTTAACGATTTTATGGGTGATTTTAGCGCTTATTTTAACGACCTTTTCCAGTAAAAAAGCGCTGCGCCATGTTTGGATGCTCGGAATCGCTGTATTGGCATTGGTTATTGCTAAGCTGATTTTCTTAGATTTATCGCACACACATACCATCACTCGAATTATTTCGTTTATTGGTAGTGGTTTAGTCATGTTAGTGATTGGTTATTTTGCACCGTTGCCACCATCTTTGGATGAACAGGATAAACCATCAAAATTATCTTAGTTGGTACAATACGAGAGCTTAAAAAAGCAGAATCAATGTGATTCTGCTTTTTTGTTGGAAGTTATTACAACTGTTTATCTTGTTTCTTCTCTAATTTTAAATCCTGAGCATTGGCATAGGTATCCACATCTTCATTGATCAATCCAGTAGCTGTAGGTATTGGACGGTCTACAAAACCAATTTTAGGTACAGGAATTTCAATCTGATTTTCTACAAAGCGATTGCGAATTTGCTCGTGTATTTCATCTTTAACTTGTAAATAATTACTTTGCTTACACCATAAGGCAAACAGAATCTCAATGGACGATTCACCAAATGCCGAAACGGTAACACGTGGTTTTGGGTCGGCAAGAACCAGTGGATAGCGATTTGCCACATCAATTAAAACTTCACGAACTTTGTTAATATCTTCATCAAAGTTAATTGGAACAGTAATCGAAAGCCGTCGTATTGGAAACTTCGATAAGTTGTGTACAGGGGCCCGAATTAACTGTTCATTGGGCAAGCGAACATAGACATTGTCCATGGTCAACAGCTTCACAGAGAGTAAATCAATCGAAATCACTTCACCTTCAATGGTATGCCCACGAATTAAAGTCAGCTGAATCGTATCACCCACTTCAAAAGAGCCTTCACCAATTAGAAACAAACCACTGATTAAATTTGAGGCAGAAGTTTGTGAAGCAAAACCCAGCGCAACCGTTAAAATCCCTGCTGCACCTAAAAAGACACTCAGTTTAAAACCTGCTTCTTTTAAGCTGGCAATGACAAAGAGTAGGAAAATAAAGTAGAAAATACCACGTCGCCACACCAAGCGTTGGTGTGCATTAAAACGTATACCAACGGTGCGAATAAAAGTATTCGACACAACACGTGCCAGTACAAAACCGACAAAACATAAAATCAATGCAACCGCTAATTCACTTAAACGGTCAACATTCACATTGGTAAAAATGCCTTTTAAACTTTCGGCAATGTCTTTGGGAATATTGGATTCAGCCATCTTTCAGCTCATCCCTTAAAAAAATGAATCAAACATATTAAATAATGCGCCACCTGGTGAACGTGGTGGGTGTACGTAAATCACTTCACCTGCAAGTGGAGGTGTGCGATTTTCAATTCTGACACGAGCTGGACGATCATTGCCTTCATACAATACTTTGATTTGTGACGTCCAAAGTCGCCCAGTACTTTCACTATAAAATAATGGCAAAGCAGGCACGGGAACATTCATACGGTCAAAGCGTAATTGGTGATTACTGACATTATGGAAATCGATAGGCGTCACAGCACGGAAAGCCCGTGGCTTGAGCAAGTTTAGTTCTGTACGACCATCGACCGATGTGGCATAACACATTTCACCATTGCGGTGGTCTGGCCCAAACCATGTGTCTTTGGGCAAAATTACAGGAATATCGAATAAAGGGTCTTTCTGTGCTTGCACAAAACCAGACACCCAAAGTGGTGTACTGATATATAGCGTTCCACGTTGTCCCGCGGGTATATAAATCGGGTCTACAGGGCGAATCACCACAGAACGATCTGCTAAACGTGGCATGAGTTGAAATGTTTTATGGGTTTCACGGAACATATAGCGTTCTACATGTACAGGTTCTGGAAAACCAAAATAGACATCCTTAATTTCATGCCATTGTTGTTCATAATCATATTGAAAATGTGGACGATAATATTCCAAACGCCATTCTTGTAACCCGCGTGTAATTCGCATCATCATTGAACCGAATTGCCAAGCTTTAGATTGGTTCAGTTCAAAATGCTGTTCTCCCCACCATTTTAAATCGGGGAGCTCTGGTTCTAGATGTTCATTCTGTTTAGACAAAAGTGTTCATCCCTTTCATAAAATCATGATTAAATCTTTTAACAAACAGACTTCACGCTGTCATGTGCATAGAGTACACTCAAAGCAATTTTAATCATTAATATAAGTTGTAATGCAAGTACTTAAACAATTACAAATACCATATAGTTTTGCAAAACGGCATGGAGTGCTTTTGCGTTATGAGGGTGATCAAGTTTTTATTGTTCGCCGTCAGGATACCGCACAAATTGCGATACAGGAAGCACGTCGCTATCTTGGTCGTACAGCACAACATCAACTGTGTAATGCAACTGAATTTAACCAAATGCTCAGTTCGAGTTATGCAGGAGAAACAGGCGAATCGCAACAGGTTGCAGCTGGTCTTGAAGATCACCCTGATCTATTGAGTCTGGCCGATCAGATTCCTGAAACTGAAGATTTGATGGATCAGGAAGATGATGCACCAATTGTGCGACTCATCAATGCTTTATTATCTGAAGCGATTCGAGTCGGTGCATCCGATATTCATATTGAAGCTTTTGAAAAGAAACTTTCTGTACGTTTACGTGTAGATGGTCAGTTGCGTGAAATTGTTCAACCACGCCGTGAGCTTGCACCATTGTTAGTTTCCCGTATTAAAGTGATGGCTAAACTAGATATTGCTGAAAAACGTGTTCCGCAGGATGGTCGTATTTCTTTACGTCTTGCAGGACGTGAGGTGGATGTTCGTGTATCGACATTGCCATCTTCGCATGGTGAACGTGTGGTGATGCGTTTGCTAGATAAACAAGCAGGGCGTTTGAACATGACCCATTTGGGTTTAATGCAACAAGACTATGATCGTCTAACGCAACTGGTACATCGTCCACATGGCATTATCCTCGTGACTGGTCCTACTGGTTCAGGTAAGACCACGACGCTTTATGCTGCACTTTCTGACTTGAATGATGGTTCTAAAAATATTTTGACTGCTGAAGATCCAATTGAGTATCAACTTGAAGGGATTGGACAGACGCAAGTCAATACCAAAGTGGATATGACTTTTGCTCGTGCTTTGAAAGCCATGCTTCGTCAAGATCCTGATGTGGTGATGGTCGGTGAGATTCGTGACCTTGAAACGGCAGAAATTGCGGTTCAGGCATCATTAACAGGTCACTTGGTTTTATCTACACTGCATACCAATACTGCGATTGGTGCAGTGACGCGTTTAAAAGATATGGGGATTGAACCGTTCTTATTATCTAGTTCGCTCATTGGTGTGATTGCACAACGTTTGGTACGAACGATTTGTTCACATTGTCATACGTGGCGTGAAGCGGATAGTTTTGAAAAAGATGTGTTTAAACAGGTTTCTACAGACTTAAATTTAAAACTTCCTGTACCGAATGGCTGTGATTATTGTTCGCATACTGGTTTCTCAGGTCGTACTGCAATTTATGAAATTGTTCCTGTAGATGAGCAAATGCGCCGTTTAATTCATGGTAATGCTGCGGAATATGAACTTGAGGATTATGCACGTAAGCAGTCAGGTTCTATCCGTGATGATGGTTTACGCAAAGTATTAAAAGGTAAAACCACGATGGAAGAGGTTTTACGTGTAACCAATGAAGCAGCGGAGTGATGTGTTTGTTTACTACACCTAAATAAAATCGTGGAACAATGATCAAATACTAGGTGTGAAACGTGAATAATCATAAAAAAGCCTAACTTGTATAAGTTAGGCTTTTTTTGATTTTCTTAAGCTTTGTTATTTAAATTTACATACATTAATTACACGTAATTTTGCATTTGTTACATAAGCAACTTTACATCCATCTGGCGATATTTCTGTAAGATAAATTTTCCCTTTAGCTATTTGATATACTGATTTTTCATAGAACAGAACAAGCTTATTGTCTGTAACACCAATGACACCCATTTTTGTGGGTTTGGCATGCTTAACAGATTGATTAATATAAATAGTTTTCAACTTACCATCTGGGTATAGGAGTATGACAGTTTTAGCCCCACCGTTAAATGTGTTATCAAGCAGATACGCTTTCATCCAATTAATCCACGTAAACTCTGGAATAAACATTTTAGATGAAGTTATAAGTTCTATAGCATTCCCTGTTGCTGGATAGTAAATCCAGCGTCTGTCCTTGTCATATAAATCAGGAAGGCGTAGGCAGGCATTTGGATATTCAGAACCAAGTAACCATGCAAGATAAGGTTTGCTATCAGTATTATCAGATGGGCATTTATCTAAATGAGGAGAAGGTAATATTGTGGGTCTCTTTTCAGGCTCTTCTAGTGTTTCTGATCCTAAATAACCATACAAATATTTAGGTTTGGAAGTATCTAGATTATTGATATGGTCGTAATTACCCAAAGATAAACGAATAAGTATCTGACCATTTTTATATTCCATCAATTGACCGCTTTTATATAGATAGCTTTTTTGGTTTTTTATATCGAAAATATTTACTTGCTTTGATGATTCAAGGTGTAATTTATCCACTCCAGAGTAGCTATCTTTCATTTCATTAGAATTAACACCATAAATAACTTTATCATTAGATAACCATCGAACTAGGCCAGTACCAGACATTGTATCCAAATATCCAGCAGCTTCAAGAAATGGTAAATGATGTCTATTGTTGAGTCCGTTGTATATAAAAATACTCGAAACAATAGTTAAGCAAAAAGCTACTTTTAAAGCATGAGGATGTTGTTTTAAAATCATCTTTGATATGTCTTGTTATTACTTTTAATAAAGTATGTCATATCAAATATATATTTTTTTTATGTGAAATCCAAAATAATATTTAAAAAGCCAATTTCAAAAATCGGCTTTTTTGAAACCCAACGATTTGAATTATTTATTAAAAACATCAAACAATCACATTCAACGTCACATCAATATTGCCACGAGTTGCATTAGAGTAAGGGCAAACAATATGCGCAGCATCCACTAACTTTTGCGCTTCCGCTTGCTCCAAACCTTCCAAATGAATATTTAAAGTCACCTGAATTCCAAAACCTGTTGGAATAGGGCCAATGCCGACATCTCCTTCAACAAAAACATCAGGTGTGATTTTTAAATGATCACGGTTAGCAACAAATTTCATTGCCCCCAAGAAACAAGCAGAATAACCCGCAGCAAAAAGCTGTTCAGGGTTGGTACCACCACCCGCACCGCCCATTTCTTTAGGAACTTTCAACTGAACATCTAAAATACCATCCGATGAAGTCGCACGACCATCACGACCGCCTGTTGCCTTGGCATGTGCTGTATAAACTACTTTTTCTAAAGACATGGTGATTCCCTACAAATTTTATCTGAATCATTATCCTGTCTGAAAATACACAAAGAATAAGCAGTGATTTTGTAAACGAAAGATATAAATTTGAGAAATTTAAAGTGGGCCAACACTATTTGAGAATCTAATTGAGTATTGTCCATTTTTTTGCTTAGAAACTTCATTAAAAATAATAATTTGAGGTATTTCCTTCGTACCTTGAACTTGTAAACCACGGTTCATTATTATTTTTTTAGTCTTTTTATATTCTTGTTCTAAAGTTTTGATCCCATCTAAATAAAATTGCTGATCTTCTTTTTGAAAATATATAGAAATCTTACGTAACGATTGAATCAAACAACTTTGGCAAACTTTTTGATCTTTCTCAACGGAGCTTGCATTCAGTATCAATTGAATATCAAAACCATAAGATTCACAGCCAATATTTTCAAGACGAATTGATTGTCCATTACCGAGTTGTGCAGTTTCCAATCCATATAAAATGGGAAATTCACCTGTTGTATTCTTGATTTGAAAATGATGATTTTGCACTTTATTTTTCAGTAATATAGGTTGAGCTAAACCACGAACGCATTCAGTCTCAAAATTATGTTTTGCTTTGGCATATTGAGAATGAGAGTTTTTAGCATTGGTAGGTTGGACATAGTCTTTTGCAAATACAGACGTGTGAGCACAAAGAAAAAATATAGGAATGAGAAAGCTGAGGATTTTCATTGTTCTAACTTTGATTGAAGTTTGAAAATATTAGAAATGAAACCGCTTTTAAACACAAGTTTTTGTTTTTAGATTCTTAGATGAGTATTTTACAAATTAGAAAGTGATCAATTTACGATGTTGCAGCAACGGCATAGAGGCACGAACAGTACTTTGTTCATCTAAATCAAAAGGTACAATCAGGACTTGAGCACCTTCAGCATCAGTGATTTTTAAAATTTGCCCACGGCTGTTTGTCGCACCCGCATGTCCCCAAGTTTGACGTTTTTCACCATGCCAACCTTGTTGTGCTGCACCAAGTATCTGACATTGGCTGTCCATCGCACGTGCTTGAAGCAATAACTGCCAATGCATTTCACCTGTGGTGTAAGTAAATGCAGCAGGAGCAGTTAAAATATTTGCACCTTGAGCACGCAGTGTTAAAGCAAGCTCAGGAAAGCGTAAATCATAGCACACCATTAAACCTATATTGCCAAACGGAGTTTTTGCTACAACGACATCTGTACCAGGTTCAAAGAATCTAGATTCTTGATAACCACCGACAGCATCACTGACTTGCACATCAAACAAATGAATTTTGTCATAACGTGCTTCGGTACGTTCAGGGCTAATACATAAACTCACAGTCCGCACTCGACCATCTTGAATGATCGAACCGTCTGGGCGGAATGGGCAGGGCAAAGTACCTGCAACAATCCAAATTTGATATTGCTGTGCCAGTTGCTCAAGACGTTGTTGAATTTCTTCAAAACGCTCAGCAGTTTCACGCTGTTTACCTGCGGCGAAGCAGACAAAATTTTCAGGGAAAACAATTAAAGAAGCACCATCAGCTTTACTTTGTTGTATCAATGATTCAATCACACAGAAGTTTACTTCAATGTCATCTTGAGAATTCATTTGAACAACGGAAAGTAAAGTCATGCGCATCCTTGAAAAACTTCAATCACTTGAAATTAAGCATTTTGTTTATCTGTAGATTCTGTACACATCGTATTTTGCTGCTTTTCAAGCTGCTTAACGAGTGGCTCAAACATATTTTGATTATTTTCATTGAGCTTCATCAATGTTTTATGTGCATCAAGTACGGTACATAACATTGTGCTGTGGTTAACATTGTCATCCATCAGCGCATTTGTGCATACTTTTGGGTCGCCACAGTAATTTAAGATCACAAAAACCTGCCCCAAGCCCATACTATTGGCTAGAGTGGTGATGTCTGGATTTGTGGATAGCATAACAGCTTGGATATGGTGAACTTGTTTCAGCTTTAAGCCTAATTTCGCAAGAATTCCGAGAACTGTACTATCAATAAATATGGTTTGGGTTAAATCAACAATTGCGCCAATGACGTTTTCTTGCTGTTCAATCCTTGCCAATAGTTTGTCTAAGCTAATACAAGACTGGGCTCGCACTTCACCAATAAGTTTGAAGATATGCGTTCCATTTAAGCTTGCATATTCAACATGACCTGTTGACATATAAATGCCATTTGCAGAAAGGATTTGAAAATTATCACATAGCGCAAGTCTATACTCAAGCATCTTAAGGTCTTAGAATAGTCCATATATAGCTATGATATTGATTATAAAGTTAATTCATTCTTCGAAGACTGAGGATCGCAATATCATCAGCCACATGATCGGGTGCTTGGAATGATTGATTTTGCAAATGATAGACCAATTGAGCAAATTGCTCATTCAATCCACCATCGAAAGGTTCGAGTGCGCCATCTGAACAAATAATGAACCGAGCATGTTTGGTTAAAGTGCAGACCATTTCTTCAACTTCCAAGTCTTCAGTCAGACCTAAAGGAAAGCTACTGGTGTTTAAAACACGTGGTGCTTGATTCGGCTCAAAGATAATAGGTGGAGGATAGTGTCCAGCACTTGACCACTTTAACTCATGTGTCTCTAAATTTAGAATTCCTGCAAGCATGGTAATGTGCTTTTCAATATTTTCCTGAACCAGCATACCATTCAATTTTTTAATTAATTCACGTGGGGTTTTAGAACGTCCATGAAATGCTGCCATCCACGATGTTAGTAATGAGCTCGTCACGCCATGTCCTGAAACATCAGCCAAATAAAACATGATCTCTTTATCACTGATTTTCCAGTAATCATACCAATCGCCTGACAAATAAGCCGAAGGCTGAAAAAGTGTTTCAACTTTATAATTTTGTAGTTCGATAGGATTGGGTAATAATTTTTTTTGTAGCTCGGCAGCAGAGGGTAAATCACGACTATCTTGATTGCGCTTATACTGCGCATCAATTTTTAACAGTGAACCTTCTAGATTAACGGGTAATTTTGTCCACACCCAACCTGCTAACGCACCTAATTCCCAAGCTTGAGAAAGTTCCGTTCCTTCATTTTCTTCTGCAATCACAATCGTCGGTAAAGACCATTGGTATTGTAAATAATCATGCACATCTGCAATGGCAATAATTGTCGGATCATAAAGATGAATGTCTTCAATGTTAATCATCTGCACGCTCGGGAGCACATCTAATACTTGCTCAAGGCTGGAAATCTGGCGAGTTGGCTGAATGAAATACATAGAAGAGGTGGGTAATCCTTTAATCAAGATATTGTGCATTATCGAATAGATTTACTATAGATAATGTAGCATTGCTAGTAAAACGATATGAATGACTAGCAAATAAGTTTAACAAAATATTCACAATGTTGTTGTTAATGTGCTTTATCCGATTGATCGGCATCATCAGTATCATCGTCTACAAATGATACAGCCTCAGCACTATTGCCTTTTTTCTCGGCAATTTGGAAAGCAATACGTTGTAAATAGATATCACGAATTGCCGCATAACGGTCACCTTGCAACACTTCTTCTACATCTAAAAGTTTAGAACGAGTATTAATACCACCTAGAATACGATTGCCCCAAATAAGTTCTGTTTGATCACTTGCATAACTTTGTTGCCAAAGTGGGTTGGTATAACCTTCAACAATATAGTCGCCAGAATGACGAAGCGTACTTGGGCCTAAAATAGGTAACATTAAATAAGGACCCGTAGGAATACCATAATAGCCGAGTGTTAAACCTAGACTTTCTTCTTCAGTTGGTAATCCTAAACGACGCGCAGGATCGGCTAGACCTAAAGAAGTCACTGTATTAATTGTAAAACGACCGAGTGATTTCGCTGCACGGCTAAAGCGACCTTGAGCCAATTGATTGACCGCATTCCACGGTTCACTCAAGTTTTTACGGAATAAGCTATAAGATGAACGAACATCGTCAGGCACTTTTTCTTTATATTGCACAGCGACAGGACGTATAAAGTTACGATCTAACATATCGTTAAATTGATAAAACTCACGGTTCAAAGGTTGTAAAGGGTCTTTTACACTGTCAGCCTGAGCAGCAGTCGCATTCACTTTAAGATCTTGACGGGTAATATTCTTAAGGTCTTTTAAAGCCTCGATACGTGGATGCTTAGCTTCAGTATATGATGGATCAGAAGAATTATTTTGAGACGAACTACCATCTGAAACAAAATCTGTCGATGCTGCATTGCCTGCATTTTCTTGGAGCGATATTTTTTGAGCAAATGCATGGTTCGTTAAACCAATGCCAAGCAAGCAAGCCCAGAGTACATGATAAGGACGCATAGAATTCCTGAAAATATTCTTAAGATTAGATCGTCAATAATAATATTAATGACACCGAACACTATTCTAACAGTAGTTATTAGTCCTGTATTAAAACAAATTTGATCAAAAAGTGTGAATAATTATGATTAATGGTTGAAAAATGCCCACTTAAAGCGATTAATTGAAAATAAGTTAAAAAAGGGGTTGTTCTGGAAATGAAATGCTGTAGAATGCACATCCATCGGCGGTGATGTTAAATGAAACTTCTGATAAATCAATAGCTTGGTTGGGTTGTTAAGATTTCGAATGAGATTTTAAGATTTGATTAAAAAGTGATTTGTTAGGAAAAAAGATTAA
>NZ_JBIMDK010000016.1:0-78955 GCF_048552595.1 Acinetobacter psychrotolerans
AAAGCGTTAGATTGGCTTACACCATTAGAGAAATTTGCTCAGCTTGTTGATTATCATAAGACTTTTCAAACTGTCGCACCTCATGTTTGAATTCGCCGAGTAATTAATCTGGAATTACGAGCTTCACAATGTATAAAAATTGCAGAAATAGCCAAAAAGAGCTTTAGTAAAAATGTTGCTATTGATTTTTTAAAAAAAGCATTAAATTCAGCTTCTGATTATAATGACTTAAAAGATATTTCAGAACTAGTAAATGGTTTAGATTCTGAACTATATGAGCAAGTGTCACAAAGGATTTTAGAGTTATTTCCAAATAGTGTTCGGTCTAAATTATATTGTATTAATGGGTTGGTTAAAGAAAAAAAATTTAAAGAAGCATATGATTATGCCTGTAATAATAATTTTGAAGATGATGTAATTCTTTATTTAGATTTTTTATCAGAAAATTACCATGTTTTGTCACAGGACTTCTATGGGTTTTATGTTTTAGGGATAAATAAAGGTCTTAGTCAAAAGTACTTATATTCATTATTTAAGCTAACAAAGGACTACCTTAAAAGTGAAAAAAATTTTCAAGGTTGGTTTATTTTAATAGATAAATCTTCAGAATTTTTAAATAAAAAAAATATATATTTAGAATATAAGTTTTTTGCTGAAGAAGTCTTAACGTATTTTGATGTAATTAAAGAGGGGGATGAAATATTTGATTATTTGTACTTTGCACTTGAGTATTTATTTTCTTTAGATAATTCAGAAGGATATACGTTGGATGAAATTAAATATGAACTGGTAGATATAGTTGAGTTCTCGAAAAATAATGGTTATGGTCTCGCATTCATAGTAGAGTTTCTTCTCAAAAAATTTGTTAATGGAGATTTTACCTTACAACCAAACACTGAGTTAAGCAAAAGTTTAGTGAGTTCATCTAAGGAAATTATTAAGGAAAATTATGAAATACTGAAGGATGATTTATTTCAAAAGAAATATATTAAATTAGATGGTGATTATCACTCATTTACTGTTGAACTACCTGATAAAAATATTATAGATGAAATTTTATGCCTAAAATTTTATATTTCACTTGATGTTTTGAGTGAGGATTTTGATGGATTAGAGAGTTTTAAACAATCCTATAGTGAAAATTTATATACTATTTATAATTTAGCAAAATTATCGTCATTTAAAGACTGTGATTTAGATTTTTTAAGAATTACACTTAGTAGTATACTGTGGAAATATGATAAACAAACTATTCGAGATTATTCACAATATCTATTATTATTAGCAAATTCAATTGAAAGAAAAAGGATTGGTCTAATTGGTTATGCTGAAGTTTCTCATAGATTATTAGACTTTAATGATGCTTTAGTTAGTTCGGCACTCTCTATAAAAGGAGGAAATATACCTGTAAATTATTATTATTTGACTGGAATGTTAATAGTTAAGCTCTTCAGAGATATTCGTTTTGAAAATAAAGCATTAGCGGTGTTAGATATTTTAGAATCAAAAATCAAAGTTTATGATATTAATATTTATGGCTCTATTGAGATGGAGTTAAAATTTATGCGTTACGTTATTCAATTTAAAGTAATGCTAAAGAGTCTTAAAGATAATTTAGAAAAATTAAAAAAATTATTAGAAGATGTTATTGAGTTTAATAATAAAGAAAGAAGTGCTGGAAGAGATATTAATCCATCTTTAGTACTGGCTATTCAAATTTATAAAATTTTAAAAGATAATGAAATTAATGTTGAAAGTTATAACTTATTTTTTAGTCAACAGGATTATGAAAGTAGTAATTTGAAATTAATTTACTCTTCATTGTTTGATGAAAATTTTAATTCAATATTCTCATTATATAAAAATAATCAGAGTAATTATGCTGAGAATTTAGAGTCTGACTCTAAAGATCTAAGAACTATAGCTAGAAGCTACTTAAATAATATTGAGGGGAAAAATAATTTTGACATAATTTTTTGTCTTGAATTACTTTCAGATCAAAGTATTAAAGATATAAAGTCAAATAAAGTTGATTCTCAGATTAAGTTCTTTGAAAATATTGATGGATTTATATCGAGTTTAGATAAAATTATTGATAAATCCGATGTTATATATATGGGGTTAAGTCAGACTCATCAATTAGTTGTTGCTAATATAACAAAAAATGAAGAATTAAAAATTGAAATTAAAGTTGAAAAAGATTTCTTAATAGATAACTTTGTGGAATGGTCGAAAAAATTTCCTAAAAATTATGGATTTTTTGACATCAGAGATGATCCAAATCTTTTCTTTGATTCTATTGAGGCATTAGGAATAAATATAAAATTAAATCGCGAAACAATTTTTATTTTTGATACAGAAATTCACTCATTAGTTCCAAATATTTTTTTAAATAATGATGTTTTTATTGGTGCAGAGTTTCCAGTTTCTATTGCTCCTTCGCTTACATGGTTAAATAGTGCAATGGAAAAGGAAAAACATAGTTGTTATGAAAATATGAAGGCTTGGATTTCAAATGATGACTCTAAAGATAATATAACTTTAAAAACATTAGGTGAAATGTATGTAGATGGTGGGATTTTGGAAAGTTATAATATTTTTTTGAATACAAATCATCTTATACCAGAGAATTTAAATAACTCTAAAATGATTATGATTACTGCTCATGGTGGTACGAGTATCAGAAATAATAGTTTTTCTTCTATTAGTGATGAAGGCTCTATAAATGTTCATTACAAAGAATTTGCTCAAAAAATATCAAGTAATGAGTTGGTTATACTTTTTGTTTGCAATGCTGGTCGATTCGACAATCATCCTTATTCATCTTCTACGATGAGTTTACCTCGTGAGTTATTAAAGCATGGTTGTGAAACAGTAATTGCATCACCCTGGCCATTAAATGCCATGATGACTCCTACATGGTTTGAGTTTTTCTTGGTTAAATGGATTAATGAGGGGTTAACAGCAACCCAAGCTGTTTTTGAGACAAATAGAGAATTTTATAGTGGAAATAATGATCCATCAAGATATCTTGCATTGAGTGTTTTTGGTAACCCTTTTAAAAAATATTAGCGTGAAGTTGTTTTGAAAAATATTCGCTTTAATTTTAGGTATCCATATAACATGAGAGTACGTTGTATTTGACCAATTCTGTGATCAGTAAAATCTAGAAATAAATTTTATTTCACAAAATACTTAACATTAATTTGTAAGTTGTTGTTATTAAATGATATATTATTTAAAGGCATGTATATCCGTTTTAATTGATTAAAACGGTAGATCATAAAAACCCTTTGTGAATACAGAGGGTTTTTTTATTGCGCAGATTTTAAGAAGATGAATAGAGTAATTAAGAATTAATCGAGATTACTTTATTCATGAATCAGAAAAATATGACACAGAATAATAAGGAAATCGGGCAGATGAAATGCTTTTAACCTTGCTTAATAGAAAGGTTTTTAGACACTAGTGATCTCACTGGAAGAATTTTCATCAGAATTATTGATCATCATAAAATAACCATTAATTTAAAAATTCGATTATTTTTATAAATATTTTCTGTTTTACCGATTTAAATAAATTTTGTATTGTGAATTCACAAGATAAGCACTCCCTGAAACGAAATTGAGGAATACCAAATGAGTTTAATAAATACAGAAGTAAAACCATTTAATGCAACAGCCTACCAAAATGGTGAATTTGTAGAAGTTTCAGAACAAAATTTGAAAGGTAAATGGTCTGTGGTATTTTTCTATCCTGCCGATTTTACCTTTGTATGCCCAACAGAATTAGGTGATTTAGCCGATAACTATGCTGAATTCCAAAAAATGGGTGTAGAAATTTATTCAGTATCAACAGACACTCATTTCACCCATAAAGCATGGCATGACAACTCAGATGAAATCAAAAAGATCCAATATCCAATGGTGGGTGATCCAACTTGGGCTTTGGCAAAAAACTTTGAAGTGTTGATTGAAGCTGAAGGCCTTGCAGATCGTGGCACTTTCGTAATTGATCCTGAAGGTAAAATTCAAATTATTGAAATCAATGCCGGTGGTGTTGGACGTGATGCACAAGAATTACTGCGTAAAGTGAAAGCAGCACAATATGTACACGCACACCCAGGCGAAGTATGTCCAGCAAAATGGAAAGAAGGCGATGCAACACTTGCACCTTCAATTGATTTGATCGGTAAAATCTAATCATTGCATAGGATTAAAATTGAAAACCAGAAGTTAAACTTCTGGTTTTTTTATTATTCGATTTTTGGCTTTATAAAATATAACCATCGTGTTTAGGGGCATAGGCACGGATACCTTCAACTAAATCTTCAATCAATTTTTCCATGACTAAGCGTTGACCTTTGCGTGATGCATAGACCAATTGTACAACACCAATATTGGAACACCACTCTGGTAACAGATGGATTAAACGTCCTGAAGCAATGTCTCGTTCTACCGTTAAATAGGGAAGATCAGCAATACCTAAGCCATCGAGTACCGCATAATACGCGCCCATTAAGTCATTGCTTTTGACCCGAGGCTGTAACGGAATATCAATTTCTTCTCGTTGCTGAATATGATGTAAATGCCAATGATAGTGCTGTTTATCTGTACCTAATACAATGGTTGGAAATTCACAAAGTTCTGTAACATGCTGAATTTCACGATCGCCTAAAAGTTCAGGACTAATCACTAAACAGTGCGTGGTTTTAATTACATCTCTAACGATAATGCTGGAGTCTTCATTGCTTGAAAAGTTAGTACGAATGGCTAAATCAATATCATCATGCAGCACATCGATACGTCGACTGGTGAGTGCCAATTCAACCCGAACTTTGGGATATTTTTTTAAAAACTGATTTAGAATCGGTCGAATTTGATGTTCCATCATCACCGGTGGGCAACTAATTTTAATTAGTCCCTGTAATTCAATTTCTTGTTTTAATAAGACATTCTGAGCATTATCCGCCTGTTCAATAATCTTTGCACATTCCTCAAAGAATTCTTGTCCTAAAGGTGTGACTTTAAAATGCCGTGTTGAGCGTTGAATCAGAGTCACATTAAATTTGGCTTCTAAATCCAGAATACGTCGGCTCAGTTTAGACTTAGTGATATTACTGGATTCACTGGCAGCACTAAATCCACCATGTTTTACCACCAAATAGAAATAATAGTAATCATCAAAAGAGTGCACAGCTTCATCTCAGGTGTGTTGATGATAAAATAGTATCATTAATAGGAAAATATTTTAAAATTTGTACAAATAAAATGCAGAAACAAAAGCGAGGAATGCAAAGACTTACATTCCTAGCGACAACGATTATCTTATTTTTGAGAAGTGTTTTGTGTGTAGCTGTTGATCAGATTACGATAGTCAGGGATATGGTTACCAAATAGCGTACCTAAACCTTCAATATCATTACGCCAATCACGATGTAGCTCACAAGAAGCACCAAACCAAGTCATTAATTGTGCACCTGCATTGCTCATACGGTCCCAAGCTGAGTCACGTGTCAGCGGATTAAATGTTCCTGAAGCATCGGTGATGACAAAGACATCAAAATCTTCTTCAAGGGCAGAAAGTGCAGGAAAGGCAACACAAACCTCGGTGACGACACCCGCAATAATCAGTTGTTTTTTACCTGTTGCTTTTACCGCTTTGACAAAGTCTTCATTGTCCCAAGCATTGATTTGACCAGGGCGAGCGATATAAGGCGCATCTGGAAAAAGTGCTTTTAACTCGGGTACCAGTGGACCATTGGGGCCATCTTCAAAACTGGTGGTCAAAATGGTTGGAAGGTTAAAATATTGAGCCGCAGCAGCCAGTGCCAACACATTGTTTTTAAACTTATCTGGGTCAATGTCGCGAACTAAAGAAAGTAATCCAGTTTGATGATCGACTAACAATACCGCAGCATCATCTTTGTTTAAACGAACGTAAGGTTTTCCCATTTTTTATATCCTTGAAGTCACTAAAATTTAAATTGTGCTTAAATACAAAACAAATTATTTTGCATGGATTTCATGTTACGTGGCTTAATCATGATAATTAAGCCTATAAACTGAGATTAATAATCTCATAAATAAGATGATTGATTGAAAAATACGCTGAGCCTTGGCTGTTGAATATCCTATATTTGGGATTCAGCGTATTGGTAGATTGCTGTATTGATCACTTTAAAAAACCTAAAATGGATTCATATTAAAGCCTAGAGATAGGAGTATTGAGATGAAAAAAATTAGTGGTGTTTATCGTAATCAACAAATGCATTGGGTCGGTGACGGTTTTCCTGTAAAAAACCTATTTTCATATGATCGTTTAGGTCAGGCAATCAGTCCATTTTTGTTACTAGACTACGCAGCGCCGTATCATTTTGATCCGACTACAGCACAACGTGGTGTAGGTTCACATCCGCATCGTGGCTTTGAAACGGTCACTATTGCTTACCAAGGTGAAGTTACGCATAAAGATTCACATGGTGGTGGCGGTACGATTAAAACGGGTGATGTGCAATGGATGACGGCAGGTGCAGGATTGGTTCATGAAGAGTTCCATTCCCCTACTTTTGCCGAAACGGGTGGCTTATTTGAAATGGTACAATTGTGGGTCAATTTACCTGCTGCAGATAAAATGACAGCACCGAAATACCAAGCAATAGAAGCTGAGGGTATTCCTGTTATTCAATTTGATGATGGTGCAGGGCATATTCGAGTGATAGCGGGTCAGTTTGCAGAACAGACAGGCCCTGCGTCGACGTTTAGTCCTGTGAATGTGTGGGATGGAGCTTTGAAAGCGGGGCATGCACAGTATATTCATGTACCTGTCGATCACAATACATTGGTGGTCGTACTCGAAGGTGAAATGTCACTCAATGGATCGCAGAAAGTTGCAGATCATTCCATTGTTCTGTTCGCCAATGATGGTGAAGCAGAAATACAACTTGAAGCGACTACAGATGCTAAATTTTTAGTGTTGACGGGTAAACCATTGAATGAACCGATTCAAGGTCATGGGCCATTTGTCATGAATAGCAAAAATGAAATCATTCAAGCTTTTAGTGATTTTAATAGTGGTAAATTTGGTGAAATAGCAGGTTAAGCATTATTTTAGAAAGATAGATTTTAAATCTATCTTTCTGTTTTAAAGTTCATATAAATCAATGCTTAACTTTTATGAAAAGAAAAAGGGCTTCTATTCCACACAATAGAGGCCCTTTTTACGCTGTAGTTTCATTGTTATGATTTATTGTTGTTATATTGTGATTTAGTTGTCGTTTTTGTTAAACATATCATATTAAAATAAAAACGTGATGTAAAGCACATTTTTTAGAGTTTGGTTGGTTTATACCTATTATTTTTAACAATTTTTCTTATATCATTATAAAAAAATGTGAAATATATTATATCTGAATAAAAAAAAAGGGATCTCTAATCCACACATTAGAGGTCCCTTCACGCTGTTATTTCTCAATTATTTTACTTTATTATTAACGTTTCTTTTTATAAAATAATGTGAACCACACATCATTTTCATTGTAAATAATAAATAGATTATTGTGTTTTGTAAATATTAATTTACTAAAAAGTTAAATTATCTTTTTGTTTTTTTTTGAATATAAATATTTTTATTTAATAAATTAGTGACTTATTGCATTGGTCTTCTGCTGTAGGTTTGGAATAAGTTGATTAAAAAACACTCTTATGGCGTGGTTTTGAAATTTTTAGATGATGAAAAAGCGTTAAAACTGGAACTTTTTAATACCCTCATTTAAGTATGAATAGCTCATAATAAAAAAAATAGTTACTCACGGATAATAACTTTGAAAATTGCAGTGATTGGTAGTGGTATGGCTGGACTGGCTACCGCAAGAATTCTCAAAGATGCGGGTCATCAGATTACGATCTTCGAAGCATTATCAGGTCGTGGTATGGATAGCCACAGTATTGAGTTTGAAGGTGGATTGATTGATGCTCCATTACGTGTGATGAATCCACACTTATGGAAAAATACACTCAGCCTCGCAGCTCATTTGGGCATAACCGCATTTCCAGTACGTACCTTTATGTCATGCACGTGGTTATTTGAAGATAAAAGTGAAACGTGGTTAACCACTTCACGAACTCGTATTGGTAACTTTCCAATTATCAATAATCGTAAAGGGCTTAAACAATATGGTTGGCGCTTAGTTAAAGGGATGTTACAACTTAAAACGGCAATTCATCAATTTTTTAAGTCTAAAAATCAAGACATTACCCTTGCTGATTTTATGAATCAGAATAATATTGAAGAAGTATTCTGGCATGGTGCAGTCATGCCCGTGCTTTATACCATTTGCACATGTGATCCTAAAACCATTGGTGAATGGCCTGCAAAACCCTTATTGATTTTTCTTAAACAATTAACAGACGGTGATGCATTATTACGTCTACATGGTGGTACGCCTGCTTTTGTAGATAAATTAATAGATGGTATTGATATTTATAGTGACTCTGTAATTACCAAAGTTGAAGAACAAGAAAATGATATCTTGGTGGAAAATGAGCAAGGTGAACAATTCCACTTTGACCGTGTTGTTGTTGCGACCCCGACCAATAAATTAACCGATTTTTTAAATGCGGATCAGTTTGCAGAAGATTTGGCTTTATTAAGTAAGTTTAAATTTGAGCAAGGTGAGTTGGTCATGCATACCGATTCATCGGTCATGCCGCAGAATCGCAAAGATTGGTGTGTACTGAGTTATATGATGGATCGTAAATTTACCAAACAACAATTCACTGTATGGCTAAATTCGATCGAACCGAGTTTGGTGGGTAAGTCACCCGTATTCCAAACATGGCGTCCTGTGACAGATATTGATCCTAAGAAAGTTATTTCTAGTGTAAAGCTTACACGTGCGGTGGTCGATTCAGAAACTGTGGCTTTAAATAAAGAATTGCAAGAGCGGCATAAAGCACCGAATCGTAAAGTATTTTACTGCGGTTCCTGGTCATGCGATGGTTTACCAATCCTTGAATCTGCTGTGACTTCTGCAATGCACATAGCAGAAGTTTTTGGTGCACCATTGCCATTTGTTGGTTTAAAACCTAAAGTTGAGGTTGCACCACAACTTGGCTATTAACAGCCTCAGTGATTTGAAATGAAATGGTTACAAGCAATTCAGAAACGCCTTCTGAAACATAAATATGCAATTAATGCAAAATTGTTGAGAGATGAGTCAGAATGTGCTTGGACCAATTTAGGCTATTGGGATGATGCAACATCATCCTATCCTCAAGCGTGTCAGCAATTGGCACAGCAGCTTGCTCAACAGCTTCATCTTAACGCAGAAGATCGTGTTTTAGATTTGGGTTGTGGGCAGGGTGCAAGTTTAAAATATTGGCTAGAACATTATCAGATTCAAAATTTAACAGCAGTTGAATTACAATCTGAATGTGTTGAAAAGTGTCTAAAGAATATTCAACAGCACTCTCCGCGCATTAAAAATATATATTGTCAATCATTTTTAAATTTAGAAACCATTCAATTTCAACAATATTTTGATGTAGTGATGTGTATTGATGCGGCATATCACAGTGATTTAAATTTATTTTTAAAATCGGCAATCTCCGTTTTAAATAGCAATGGGCGTTTGGGCTTTCATTACCTGATGTTGTCTGAGCATACATTAAGTTCAAAACAAAAATTGAAATATCACTACATGTTAAAAGCGGCAGATGTGAATTTCGACCATTTAATGACAAGGGCGCAACTGCAACAAACTTTACATGATAATGTTTTGCACAACATTGAAATTCAAGATATTTCTGACGCTGTTTTGTTGGGTTTTAGCCAGTACATTGGCTCATTGTCCAAGACACAAAAAAGTAGCTTAGATCTGTTTAAAATACAAATGACTGCGAAATTGTGCAAAACATTATTTGAGGATGGCATTGTGCGATATGCCCAAATTTCTGGACAGAAAAAATAGTTTTAATTTTTAAAATAGATTGCTCAAAAACAACAAAGCCTCACTAGAAAAGCGAGGCTAAGTAAAAAATGGTGCCGGCACACGGATTCGAACTGTGGACCTACTGATTACAAGTCAGTTGCTCTACCAACTGAGCTATGCCGGCAACGTGGCGAGAATTTTACAGAAAATCTGTAAGATTGCAAGCTAAAAAACAACCACTTGAATTTTTTCAATAATTTATTTTTGTAGAAAAAGGGTGATTGATACTGAAGATATCCATTATCAAAGTAAAAAATTATATATATTTTAGTATTTTACTAATTTTAATTGTGCTAAAGAGCCACCTTGATTAGCAGCTTTTTTTAACCACTGTTGTGCTTTAGCTTGATCTTGTTGAACACCTGCTCTTTGTTAGATATGGATCGGCTACTTTAAATTGGGCATTAGTATTGCCAAAATTTGTATTTTGATTATTAAGTTTTATTTTCATGGTTTTAGATTTTGTCGTTTTGTCTGATTCTTTGTCGTGATGTTGGGGGTATAAAAAAGCTTAGACCATTACAGTCTAAGTCTTTTTAGATTCCAGTGGATGCTATAGAATTGAATCTTGGCGAGAGAGGGAGTCATATTTTTAAATTAAATATATGAAATACAATAAAATAAAAAAATAAATTTTTAATTATACCCACATTTATACCCCCAACTGAATGAGGGTACTCTTATGTCATTTCGTGGTATTTATTAACTGGCTAAATAATGATCATTTTATCTTTGGCTAATTCATTTTACTCACAGTGAATCAATTTAAGTGGAAATTAAGCATTCATGCTGTGTTTGCTGAATAACTGCACTTGGGTTTAGATCGTTCTTTAGTACTGTGCTCAATGAGTCAAATTTATTCAATAACGATGCCATTGAACGTCAGCTTGCTCATGTGCCTCAGAACCGTATTCGCTCTGCATATAACCGTGCTCAGTACTGGGATGAGCGTGTGAAAATCATGGAATGGTATGAGGAGAGTGTGAAGGAATAGTTGAATTAATCGACCTAGAACAACCATAAAGACCACGCCATCAAGCGTGGTTTTTTATGCAGAATGTTTATTTTTTAATAAGGTATAACAGTATCTAAAATGAGGTTTAAAAGTTTATAAAAGTGTGTGTAATAGTTATTATAAATGGGTATAACAGTAAAATAAAAAAATTATAAAGAAAGTAAAAAACCATAGTTTATAGGTATTCAGCTATATTTTTATACGCTATTCTTAAAAAAATAATCAATAACTTAATGATATGCAAAACAGCCATTCCAATACTGATAAAGTTAGCGACAGTAATCTTCATTTTAAGAGGCTAAGTAGTGATCAGATTTTCAGTTTTTTGAAACGCTACTATAACGATACCTATCCGCTTTCTGAGGAGGGGGTGCGAACTCAACCTGAGGGTATTTACTTCGAAGCTATTGAGACATTAGAGCGGTTGCATCATCGCTTGGTTGAGGTATCAGATTTTATAGGTTATGCAAAAATTGATTGGAGGGATGCTGATACAGTACAAAAGAAAAATAAAATAAAAGAAATCGTCGATTTTTATAATGACTTAGTCATTGATGTAGACCTGATGAAAGTCGGGATGAAGGGTTATGATTTTGCTCCTAAAGTAAAAGCATTTATTCATTTTGTTGACAGTGTGGAAAACTGTAGATTTAGATCGGATGTGCAAGCAAACCCGTGGACGACTGAGGATTTTCCACATGATGAAATTTTTAAAACTGTAGACCAATTTAAGCAGTATTTTGAAGAGCGAAAAAAGAGTTATCGTCCTGCTCTTATACCATCCGAATGGAAAGAACAGGCCAAAGAAGTTGAAAAAGCGATAAGTAAATTTAAGAGGATTACTCAGGCACTATATGTCATAAAGTTTAGTGTGGCTGATTTATCAGAAGATGAGCTTGCTAGGTTAACTGCAGATCTTAAAATTGATACATTCCTAGCCGATTTCAAATCTGAACAAAAGCTAAGAGATTTTATCGAATGGCTCAGTCCGCAGCATATTGTTGGTAAATTACCTTGGATATGTACATGGACTAAGGCTGAGATAGATATTCGGAGGCAAGTACGATTTACAATCGGGATGATATTGGATGCTACTGATCAAGAACTAGAGCCCAAAGGGATTGAGCAGCAGTTAGTTTATGATGTTGCTCAGCGATTGGAAGGAAGTTGGTTTGAGCCATTTATTGTTTTTGATGTTGTACAGTTAGATCAGATATTCGATCAGCTTGGTGTTGGGTTAATTCGCAATATTAAACTGCCCAGTAAAAGAAAAGTAGATTTGATGTTGAAGTGGTATTTAGGTGTTTTTTATCAAGTAGACGCTATCATTCAGCCATCTAATTTGGAAGCAGAGACGTCCTTTGCTGACAGCAGAGTTATTCAAAATGTTAACTATAAAAAATTAGAAAATATAAAAGGTGAGCTAGATCGCAGAACAAAAGCAAGAACGATAGACATAGCGAAAAATAGATCAACTTGGAATACAGCCAAACTTTTAAAAAAAGTACCCACATACTTCAGTTCTATCCATTACCTTTATCAGGGTTTAAGGGATATTGAAGGGTTGACTAATGACGATATTGATAAGCTTCAAAAGTTGAATTTATTTATAGCTTATTTAGAGGTCACACGTTTAGATGGCTTGCAAGATACGCTTAAAATGGCAAAACCTCAAAAATGGGCTGATGTAGTTCAGATTTACTTGTTATTGCTTCAGGATTGGAATAGTTCGTATCTGGAATTAAGTGACCTAGCCGTTTGTGAGCTTGAGCCTTTAGATAGGAGTTTTAGATGTAACCCAGCTATAAGAGGTATACAAGAAGAGCTAGAATCAGAACAATCATTGAAGACGATAGTTAAAGAGCTGAGCAGACTTAAAAGAGAGCTGTTAAATCAAGAAAACCTAACCAGTTTAAAAGTATCGACAAGATTGGTCGAAAAAAATAGTCAATCCGCTATGGAATATCTGAAGTACAGCTTTAAACAAAATTCGGTGTTATTGCGCTTTAAGATTGATAATCGGGAGAGTGGTCTTGAATTGAGTACGCTGAAAAATTTATTTACACAGTTTATCAAGGCGATTGGTCGTGCACCTAAACGGATAGGGGCAGAGATAGATGCCTATATCGGCTATTATGTTCACGATGGAAAAAGATACTCTATTGATTGTACGGCAATATTTTATCTCAGAAATAATGTACATGCTCAGGATGTTCAGGAAAGCCTTGAAGATTATTGGCAGGAATTTAAAAATAAGTACGCTAAAACCAAAAAACTTAAACTTAATCAATTAAGCTTGTACCTAATTCCGACTCTCTGGTCTGAAGATGGTAATTTAGATCCTTTTGTGGTCAATAAAGGTGACAAACTTATTCCTCAGCTTAAAAAAGATCTAGTGGGTTTTTATACTGCATACGAATACATTGGGGCATGTAAAATTATACAGGGTCATGTAGAAAAAAGGCCTGAGTTGTTCTTAAGAGGCAGAACTCGAAAGCCTGTTTCTAAAGGTAAAGGAGTTAAAAAACGACAACAACCTTTAAGTATCGTACAGTCATCTGAAGGGGATTCTTTAGTCGATGAGGCAGTACTAATCACGGATAACACCATTGAGCAAGCACATACTGTAATGATTGAGAAGGATCGGCTTCAAAATGGTGAAAATTCAAATGTAGTTATTGACGATGGGGAACAACAAATGCGGGATAGAGCTAAGGAGTTTCAACGTCAAAGAATACTAAACTTAGCGGCTAGTGTTGAGCCTTTGACACCAAAAAAATCATGAGTTGAATAGCCACCGA
The DNA here is from genome assembly GCF_048552595.1 of Acinetobacter psychrotolerans. NCBI lineage: Bacteria > Pseudomonadati > Pseudomonadota > Gammaproteobacteria > Moraxellales > Moraxellaceae > Acinetobacter > Acinetobacter psychrotolerans. The sequence goes on from NZ_JBIMDK010000016.1 coordinate 13,808, forward strand.
TTTTGTAGCATAGCAAAAAGTTGTCGCTTCGTCATAAATGGACTTAGCAATACATTTTATAGGGAAGTAGATGGATTAAGTCCAATTCTGCCTTGTAAAAACCAGCTCGAAGCTAAGTGGGTAAATAAGGCTATATAAATATATTATATTTAATATTAATCAATAATATAGATCTAATATCATATAGGAATCAACTAATCTAAGCTCATTTAATCCTACAAGTAAATTCTTAAAGATCTGTCCTATAGCTATGTATTAACAACAGGTACATAGCAATGGAACAAACTAAGATCAATCATTCACCACTCATTACTTCAATTGAGAACTTTGTAGAAGACACACTAACACGTCAAAGACCATGGGATGATTATTGGTCTGAATTGGTTGAACTACTTAGTGAATTACAAGAGCAATATAATTCAGATCTGATTTATTCTCCTTATAACAGAGCCATGATTGAGCTGATGTTTGAATTGGAACGGGGATTAAAAGCCTTTCAATATATTCAGAATTCAACTTTAAAAAAACTAAGATTTCGTGATGTAAAGTCAAGATTTCAAAAGTTCCAAAGACAGCATGAACGAGAGATTCAATGTTTCAAAGAGGATGAGTTAAAAAATCGATGCAAGGCTATGGAATACACAGAACTGTTGCTGGAGCATTACTCTAAATTAGCTGTTATTCGGGTTGATTTATCTTATAAACAGAATAAGCGCAGATTCGTTGATATCTCGGACTTTAGACAAGATATTCGAAAATTACTGGACCGATTACAGGATGGAGATCGCCATTTCAGTGATTTGCAGGGCTATATGTATGCTTTAGAGCAAGGTGCTCAAAAAGGATATCATGCTCATTTCCTACTTTTCTATGATGGTAGTCGTGTTAAGTTTGATCGCCATATTGCAGATTGTATTATCGATACTTGGAAAGAAATAACAGGAGAGGCTGGTCAAGGATACAATTGCAATACTAAGCAGAATCGTAAAAGTTACCAAGAGAGAGGTAATGATGCTCTAGGTTCTGTGAGTCGGGGAGACAATGCTAAGAGAGCAAATGTTCTGAAAATAGTCAGGTATTTCACAGCACCTGATAAAACGGAGCAATATCTAAGAGTACGTGACAAAAATATGCAGACCTTTGGACATGGTAAATTTAATAGACCTTCGCGACGTGCTACTGCTGATACGATTAATCGAGTAAGAGAGGATCGACGATTAGAGGGTGGTCGCAAGCATCCTAAGCGTTAATTGAATCAAATCTCAGATATACATTATCTAGATGAAAACAAAGTTATTTCAACTTTCTAGGCTTGCCAATCGGTGAGCCTTTGTCATTTTTGGAGATGTATATTATGAGTTTAAATTGTCCTTATTGCTTATCGGATCAGGTCATTCAAGTGGTCAATCAACAGGTGAATGGAACTGATTCATCAGGCTTAGCAGCATCTGCATCATTCGCAACCATTGGTGCATCCATCTCAAAGAGCCTACCTTTGCCTGTATCACCGCTACTTGGTGGGCTTGTAGGAGCAGTGATTGGTGGTCTATTCAGTAGTGTGTTTGATGAGCCTAAAAAGCCTGTCACCATGACCTACTATCATTGTAACCAATGTCAGCAGAACTTTCGTTGAGTCAGCATAGGAGATCAAATCAATGGCACATCAAATTGAGCAAATCGCCTATGTTGGTGAAACCCCTTGGCATGGGCTAGGTAATCAACTCGGTCCAAATCAGCCACTCGAAGTTTGGGCACAGCAAGCAGGGATGGATTGGCGTATTGAATCATCCGATGTCAGTTATATGGCAAAGAATGAACGTGGTCAGAGCATTATCATGTCGTTTGAAGAGCAGCGTGTCTTGTATCGCTCAGATACACATGCTCCATTATCGGTTGTGAGTCAGCGTTATCAGGAAGTACAACCGAAAGAGATTTTGGAATTCTACCGTGATCTGACTGAGCAATCAGGTTTTGAATTAGAAACCGCAGGGGTTCTGAAAGGCGGTAAGAAGTTCTGGGCTTTAGCACGCACAGGACAAAGCACCGCTTTAAAAGGTAAGGATGTCAGTAATGGCTATATTCTACTTGCTTCTGCATGTGACGGTACATTAGCAACCACAGCTCAATTCACCAGTATTCGTGTGGTCTGCAACAACACACTTGCTATTGCTTTAAAAGGAGCGATAGCGAGTGCGGGTGTGGTCAAAGTACCTCATAGCACCAAATTTGATGCAGAGAAGGTTAAACAACAATTGGGTATTTCAGTTCGTGCATGGGATGAACATATGTATGAAATGAAACAGCTCTCACAGCGTAAAATCAGTCAGTCGGAAGCTAAGGCTTACTTTGATGCAGTGTTCAACAACAGCACCATGTCAATTTCTGATCCTGAAGAGAATATCATTCAGTTCTATCGTCAGGTCGCAAGTAATCCACCACAGCAAAACAAAACTGAGCCAAATGGAAGAGCCATGACCAAAGCACTCGACATGTTTAATGGTCAGGGACGAGGGGCTGATCTTTCATCTGCCAAGGATACGGCTTATGGCTTACTGTGTTCGATCACAGAATTTGTAGATCATGAACGTCGCGCCATGAGTACAGATCATCGTTTGGACTCAGCATGGTTTGGAGCTGGCGCAGGTCTTAAACAACGTGGGCTAGAACAAGCTTTGTCTTTGATAGCCTAAGCCCATTAAAACCTAACCCCTCAAGTCGCAACAATCGCTGATCACAGCACACACGTAAACCCCCCAACTTTTAAAGCACAATCAATCATCGTTATAAGCATGCATATAGCCATCCCCGACCTCGTGTCGGGGGTGGCTATTTTATGCACTTTTTTACAAGAACTGGAATTTATAAGGATACAACTATGAATCAAATTGCACCGATTTCAAATCAGCCTCGGCAGGCTGATGTTCAAACCATAATGAATCCACAGACAACAGCCAAGCGACTAAGCTCTGCAAAACGCTTAGTCAATACCAAAGATATGGCTTATCAAGACTGGCTCGAAGTCCGTAAGCAAGGCATTGGCAGTAGTGATGCCGCAACAGCATGTGGCTTAAACCCCTATATGTCGATGCTGGAACTCTGGCTAATCAAAACAGGTCGTCAAACTCAATCTATTGAAGATGAAAGCACAGGTGTTGCGCCACTCTATTGGGGAAAACAGCTTGAACCCTTAGTCGCTGAGTATTACAGCATGCATACCGATAATAAGGTGCGTCGAGTCAATGCCGTGTTACAGCACCATGATCCTGACAAGCATTTCATGCTGGCAAACTTGGATTACTCCGTTGTCGGTAGTGAAGAAGTGCAGATCCTTGAATGTAAAACAGCAGGGGAGCATGGAGCTAAGCTGTGGCGTGATGGTGTACCACTTTATGTCTTGTGTCAGGTGCAGCACCAATTGGCAGTGACAGGAAAACAGGCAGCCCATGTTTGTGTATTGCTCTGTGGACATGAAACCAAAATCTTTAAAGTGACTCGTTCTGAATCTGTGATTGAACACATCATTAGTGCAGAACGATATTTCTGGGAGTGTGTAGAAAAGGATACGCCACCATCTGTCGATGCAAGTGAATCGGCAGCCAAAGCGATTCAACAACTGTATCCGGTCCATATACCGCTAACAGTTGAAGACCTATCTCAGAATGAAACAGCCAATCTCATGTTCGATAAGCTGATAAAACTGAAAGAAGAGATTCAGCATAAGCAAGAACGCTTCGATGAACTTAAGCATCAGATCCAAATGATGATGAGGGATGCTGAACGTGCCACCTTTGCTCATGGTTCTGTAGTCTGGAAGAAAGCCAAGGACTCTATCAGCCTAAATACCAAGGCATTGCTTCAGCACCAGCCTGAACTCATCGAGCTTTATCCACTTCAAAAGCAGGGCAGCCGTCGCTTCAACATCTATACCGATTAAACCTACTTCATTTCATCAAATCCAAAATGCACAAAAATCGCTCCCCGCTCTCTACATCATGTGTAGAGAGCAAATCGGTCACGATCTTTGCAGCCAGCAACTAACTTTTCAATATTTGGGTAACTTATTTGGCCCGTACTCTGGCCTACATAGAAGCACTCAAATATGTAAGGAATTAAATATAGGAATATCAAAATGATTAAAGGTCTAGCAATTACACCACCAGTGCTTGGGCGGATCAGCATTGGGCGAGTCGTGGAAAAGAATGGCAAGCGTCTGCCTGAAAAAGATGATCAATTCACCATTACCTCACAAATTCAAAATAAAGAAGGTTGGGTTAAACATCCGCTTGATGAACAGCTTCGAGCCAATGCACCCAATCAAAAGCTGCGCTCGATCCCAGTCAGAATGATCTTTAATGATCCTGATCTGAACTTAAGAGCAGAGTACACTTTGTTTGATCGTCAGACGGGGCGACCTGTTTGTATGGGGGATGGTCAAACCTGTCAGCGACTCACCAGTCAAGGTGTAGAACAGCATCCTTGTCCTTCACCTGATCTTTGTCCATTGGCTCAAGGAGGGCATTGCAAGCCATACGGACGTTTGCATGTGAACTTAGATGAATCGGATGAATTCGGTACATTCATTTTTAGAACAACGGGTTTTAATAGCATTCGGACTTTGGCAGCTCGGCTGAGTTATTACCATGCTGCGTCGAATGGTCTGCTTTCGTGTTTACCGTTACAACTGACATTACGAGGTAAGAGCACAACACAGAGCTATCGCCAACCCGTGTACTACGTGGATTTAACTTTAAGGGATGGGATCAGTCTGAATGAGGCCATTATTCAGGCGAAGCAGATTGATGAGCAGAGTAAGCAGGCAGGATTTTATCAGGAGGCAGTTGATTTTACGGCAAAGCAGGGCTTTGCAAATGGGAAGATGGAGGTCGATATGGAGGAAGGCTTGGATGTGGTCGAGGAGTTTTATCAGCCTGTTGAGGGGCAGCAGATTGAGGAGGCTCAGACTGCGTTTAATATCCAGCAGGGATTGAAAGGATCAGTGACGGTTTTGAACTAAATGGCACAGAGTAAAACCTTACGAGATTGCCGTATCTCATGAGCGAGTTGCTCAAAATCATGAGATAGGAGTAAACATCATGAACGCATTTGTTGGTCAAACTTTTCAAATGAATCAAATCGTTAATATTAAAGATGTCATCCAATTTACAAGTATTAGTCGAGCTAAGATCTATGAAATGATTAATGAAAAATCAAAATACTACGATCCTACTTTTCCTCGACCTGTACGTTTAAGTGAATCACGTATCGGCTGGTCAGCTTGGGAAGTGCATCAGTGGATTGAAGACAAGTTGGAAAGTCGTGAGTAAAAATGGGAGCTTCGGCTCCCTTGTTTTTTAAATGGATTGCTACACTTAAATGGTAGTAAATTATCTTTGAGTATATCGGTATAAATAGCGGCAATTTTTTTGTTAAAATAACTTATATTATTGATATTAAAAAATTTATATTTTTTTTATTTCGGCAAAAATAACCTATAATGATTTCAGTTGTTTTGTTAAGGTGGTTAAAGTGGATATTACCCCTATAGCACGTGTGTACTCACCTGAGCTTGAAGAGAAATTATTAGAAATAGCTCGTTTGGATGCGCAGTTGGATGCTACTGTGCCTGTCACTATTCGTGAGTCGGTAGAAGGCTTACTTCGAGTAGTGAACTCGTATTACAGTAATAAAATCGAAGGTAACCCGACTAAGCCAAGTGAATTGATTGCATTAGTAGATGATTCAACAGAGCATAAATCAAAAGGGCTTTTGGAAATTAAGCGTCATATTGAAGTTCAAGTGAAGCTTAATTTTGAGAATAACCCTCAGGAAGATGTAGCGAAGCAAGACTTTATAAAAGCAATCCATAAAGCTTTCTATGCTGAATGTACCCCTGATGAGCTTTTAGTTTCATCTAGCGATAACGCTAAGATTTATGAAATTGAACCAGGCGAATATAGGGTTACGGATGTTTTTGTAGGACAGCACAGACCTCCAAAACCAGATTTAGTGCCTACCTACATGAGTTGGTTTGCGAGTGCTTATAAAATTGAATATTTGCATGGCTTAAGTAAGTACTATGCTATGGCCGCATCGCATCATCGCCTTGCTTGGATTCATCCATTTTTGGATGGCAATGGACGGGTAACACGTTTATTTACTGATTGCTTTATGCGAGCCATTGGTTTGAAAAGTTATGGATTATGGTCAATGTCTCGGGGTTTTGCTCGATCGAGTGAACAATACTATCGTTACCTATCGATTGCTGATAGGCCACGACAAGGCGGAGAAGATGGCCGTGGAATCCTATCTGATGCGGGTTTAGTAAGTTTTACTGAATATTTTGTGGATGTCGCAATTGATCAAATGACTTACTTCACCAGTCTTTTAGAGCCTTATAAACTGGAAGAAAGAATCAATGTTTATTTCCAATTACGCTTTAATGGTGGTTTGTTTGACAGTAAAGGCAAACCATTAAAAAAACTGCCATTGGAAGCGAAAGATATTTATAAAACGCTTTTATACAATGGCCCGCATACGCGTAAAGAGTTGCAAGATAAGTTGCAAGTGAGTGAACGGAAACTGAGGGATATCATTACGGAAATGGCTAAAGATCATTTGATCTTTGCTCCACCTAAACGGCCTTTGCAAGTTCGCTTATCACCACATGCTGTTGAGGTTTTGTTTCCTTATCTATTTCAATAGCTAAAAAGCATAATGAATAAACGACCAATAACGTTAGCACGACATGTGCTGACGTTATTTTTTTTATCTATAGAAAATCTATACTTATTTCAGGCACAATCAAGCTAATTTAAAAATGCTATAGCTTTCACGCTTTGGAAATTGCTGATGTCGAATAATAACTTTTCTCAAATCGCAGCCTTCATTTGGTCGGTTGCAGATTTACTTCGTGGTGACTTTAAACAATCGCAATATGGACGTGTCATTTTACCGTTCACCTTGTTACGTCGCCTAGAGTGCGTGCTTGCTGAAAGTAAAGCAGCTGTTGTGGCAGAGCATGAAAGAATTCAGCTGTTGAACCTGCCTGAAGAAGCACAAGAAAAGTTCTTATTACGTGCCACCAATGAATTGGCATTCTTTAATACATCGCCTATGGATTTAGGCAAGATGGGTCAAACCGATATTAAAGCCAATTTAAAAACTTATGTGCAAAGTTTTTCTAAAGATGCACGTGAGATTTTTGAGCATTTTAAATTCGATGAATTTGTCGGTTTACTCGATGATGCCAACTTACTCTATAAAGTCGTGAAAATGTTTGCCACGACTGATCTCAGTCCTGAAGCTGTTTCTAACCATGAAATGGGTTTAGTGTTTGAAGAGTTGATCCGTCGTTTTGCCGAAGGTTCGAACGAAACCGCAGGGGAGCACTTTACCCCGCGTGACATTGTGCGCTTAACCACATCACTGGTGTTTATGGAGGATGATGAAGCCTTAAGTAAAGAGGGTATTATTCGTACCATATACGATCCAACGGCAGGTACGGGTGGATTTTTATCGTCTGGGATGGAATATGTACTGGAGCTCAACCCGAATGCGGTGATGCGTGCTTTTGGTCAGGAGCTAAATCCTGAGTCTTATGCCATCTGTAAAGCAGACATGCTGATTAAAGGTCAGGATGTCAGCCGAATCAAACTCGGCAATACCTTATCCAATGACCAACTTTCACAAGATAAATTTGATTACATGCTGTCCAATCCACCTTTTGGGGTGGACTGGAAAAAGATTGAACAAGATATTAAAGATGAACATCAAGTCAAAGGCTTTGATGGGCGTTTTGGTGCCGGCTTGCCACGTGTATCGGATGGTTCTTTACTGTTCCTGATGCACTTGATTAGTAAAATGCGTAATCGTGACCAAGCCAATGATCAAGGTAGCCGAATCGGAATTATCTTGAATGGTTCACCGTTGTTTACCGGTAGCGCAGGCAGTGGTGAAAGTGAAATCCGTCGTTATATTCTAGAAGCTGACTTGCTTGAAGCGATTATCGCTTTACCCAATGACATGTTCTATAACACTGGTATTGCCACTTATATCTGGGTACTCAGTAACAAGAAAGATGCTGAGCGTAAAGGAAAAGTACAGCTGATTGATGGCAGTCATCTATACAGCAAGATGCGTAAGTCTCTCGGCTCTAAGCGTAATGAGATGAGCGAAGACGATATCAAGACCATTATCCGCAGTTTTGGTGACTTTGAAGTGATGGATGCACGTACACTGGATAAACCCGCTGATGTTAAGTCTAATCGTGGTCGCCAGTCTGCCAGTCCAAAAACAGAAACTGCCAAAACCTTTGCCAGTAAAATCTTTAACAGCTATGAATTCGGTTATCGCCGCGTGACCATTGAACGTCCATTGCGTTTATCTGCACAGATTACGGATGAGGCGATTGCTTCTTTACGTTTTGCACCCAAGCCTTTTAATGCGGTGATGCAAAGCATTTATGAGCAGTTTGGTGCGGCATGGACAGATGCATCCACAGACCAAAGCTATGGTGATTTATCCGAGCTTGCGCTTGAAGTGCGTGCCTTGATTAAAGCCGAATATCCTGAGCTTAAAGAAAAAGACATTAAAGATGTACTGGATAGCAAAATATGGTTATTCCAAAAGGAACTCATGCACAAGGCTCAAGCCTTACAAGACTACATTGGCACGGCGCAATCAGACGACTTTAACCAGTTTGATGAAAGCTTAAAGCATGCCTTTAAAGCCACAGACATCAAGCTCGACAGCAAAGAGAAAAAACAATTCCTCGATGCGATTAGCTGGAAAAACCCTGAAGCTGAACCCGTGATTGGTAAAGTGGTAAAAGGTGCTGAAAACCCGCTTTATGGTCAGTTTAGCTATAACGGCAAAGTGGTTGAGTTTGTACAGGATGGTGATTTGCGTGATGCGGAAAATATTGCTTTAAATCCAAACGTAGAAACCACCGATTTAATCGAGTCTTATTTTAAACGCGAAGTTCAGCCGCATGTGCCGGATGCATGGATTAATGCCGACAAGCGTGATGATAAAGATGGCGAGATTGGCATAGTGGGTTATGAGATTCCGTTTAACCGTCATTTTTATGTGTATGAACCGCCACGTGACCTGGCCGAGATTGATGCGGATCTGGATGCGGTGAGCCGTGAAATTATGGCACTTCTGCAAGAGGTGCATTCTTAATGATTGGTTATGAAAAATATAAATTAACTCATTCTTTGGGATTTGAAAAAATTCCCGTGGAGTGGGACTTAAAGAAAGTGAAATATTTATTCCACATAGGTCGAGGACGTGTCATTTCACAAGAAGAGCTAATGGATAATGGTTTATATCCAGTTTTCTCTTCACAAACTCAAAATAATGGGTGTCTTGGTTATATCAATACATTTGATTTTGATTGTGATCAACTGACATGGACAACTGATGGAGCAAATGCAGGAACTGTATTTATTCGGTCAGGTAAACATAATTGCACTAACGTATGCGGTACGTTACAGCCGATAACATATCAAACTAATTTAAAATTTAGTCACTATGCACTTCAATATGCCACTCAATTTCATAAGCGACCTGATACAAATGGCGCAAAGATTATGAATAATGAAATGGCGGAGATTAGTTTTGCCCTGCCTGCTGAATGTGAACAGTTTAAAATTATTGAGTATCTCGACCATGAAACCGCAAAAATTGACAGCCTGATTGAAAAGCAACAACAGTTGATTGAACTGCTTAAAGAAAAACGTCAAGCGGTGATTAGCCATGCCGTAACCAAAGGTTTAAATCCTGATGTGGCAATGAAAGATTCAGGTGTGGAATGGTTAGGGCAAGTGCCAGAGCATTGGGTAAAAATTAAATTAAAATTCATTGTAAAAAGTATTATTGATGCAGAACATAAAACTGCTCCATATTTTGAAGATGGTGAATATCTAGTTTGTCGTACAACCAATGTAAGAAATGGGCAATTAAAGTTAGATGGTGGTAAGTATACAAATCAAGATACATATAACGAGTGGACTCAAAGGGCTATTCCTGAAATAGGAGATATTCTTTTTACAAGAGAAGCTCCAGCAGGTGAGGCATGTGTTTATGATGGATCTGTACCACTATGTTTAGGACAAAGAATGGTTCTATTTAAGTTAGATCAATCAAAAGTTTGTCCTGATTTTGTCTTGTACTCAATTTATTCAGGTTTAGCTGATGATTTTATTAAGCAGTTATCTCAGGGAAGTACAGTGACACATTTTAATATGTCTGATATTCAAAATATTCCCTTATTTGAACCACCACAAAATGAACAAATAAAAATTAAAGAATATTTAATGGCAATTACTGGTCGTTATGATGAGCTAATTTCAAAAGCCGAATCAGCAATTCAACTGATGCAAGAACGCCGCACCGCACTTATTTCCGCAGCCGTTACCGGAAAGATCGACGTCCGCAACTGGCAAAATCCAAATAACAACAATGAAGCTAAAACGGAGTTTAGCGCATGAGTCTAGATGCAACCCGGGAAAATAATTTCCAAAATGACATGATTCAGCACATGCAAGCCAACGGTTGGGTATTGGGTACAGCCAAACACTACGACCGTGAAAATGCATTGTATAGCGCAGACGTTTTAAGCTTTGTGCAAACGACTCAGCCTGAAGAATGGAAGAAGTTTTGCCAGAACTATCCGATCGATTCAGAACAAAAATTTATTGATGCCTTGGTGATACAACTCAAAAAAGCCGACATCAATGCCACCGATCAAGCTTCACGTAGTTACGGCACCCTGGGCGTGTTACGTCATGGGCTAAAAATCCGTAATGCTCGTTTTAAACTCTGCCAGTTTAAACCTGAGCATAATCTCAATGCCGATACTTTAGCGCGTTACAAGCAGAACATTTGCCGTGTGGTGCCTGAGTTGGTGTATAGCCCATATGCCACAAAAGCAGAATTAGACAGTACAGGTGTGCAAGCCAAAAAATGGCGCATCGATCTGGTGCTGTTTATCAATGGCTTGCCTGTTTCCACGCTGGAGCTTAAATCTGAATTCAAGCAGACTGTGCAAAATGCGATTACCCAATATAAAAAAACGCGTTTGCCTAAAGACCCTGATACCAATAAGCCTGAACCCTTACTGACCTTTAAACGTGGTGCATTGGTACATTTTGCCGTGAGTCAGTATGAAGTCTATATGACTACACATCTGGCAGGAGATAGCACCTTTTTCTTGCCATTTAATAAAGGTACGCATGACGGCGGTGCAGGCAATGATGCACCTGAAGACCAAACCCGCTATGCCACAGACTATTTATGGAATGAAGTTTTAACGCCTGATAATTTACTCAATATTCTCGGACGTTTTGTTCACCTCAATATTGAAGATAAAGAAGATGCAGAAGGGCGTAAATACAAGCGCGAGAGCCTCATCTTTCCACGTTACCATCAGTGGAATGTGGTCACCAAACTGGTTCAAGATGCCAAAGAGAATGGCACAGGGCATAAATACCTGATCCAGCACAGTGCCGGTTCAGGTAAATCCAATTCGATTGCATGGACAGCGCATCAGCTTTCCACTTTGTACGATGAACACGGCAATAAACAGTTTGATTCCGTGATTGTGGTGACGGATCGCACCATCCTAGATGCACAGCTACAAGACACGATTTATCAGTTTGAACATGCCGATGGCGTAGTTGGACGCATTAATAATAAAGAAGGTGATGGCTCCAAGTCAGAGAAACTGGCAACGTCACTGGAAAAATCTCAACCGATTATTATTGTCACCATTCAGACCTTCCCCTTTGTACTCAAAGCCATTGAAAACAGCACTGCACTCAAAGAAAGACGTTATGCGGTCATTGCCGACGAAGCACATTCATCACAAAGCGGTTCAACGGCGCGACAACTCAAAGAAGTCTTGATGACGGACAGCAGTGATGAAGATGTCATGCTGTCTTCAGAAGATATTTTAGATGCAACCTTGGCAGCGCGTCGTGCCAATCCAAACGTCAGTTATTACGCCTTTACCGCAACACCTAAAGCCAAAACCCTAGAATTGTTTGGACGTTGCCCAAATCCTTTATTGCCACCGTCAGTAGAGAATAAACCTGAAGCCTATCATATCTATTCCATGCGCCAAGCGATTGAAGAAGGCTTTATTTTAGATGTCCTGAAGAACTACACCAACTATAAAGTGGTGTATAAACTGACGCAAAAGCTGGCAAGCAAAGACCATGAGGTGGATGCTAAAAAAGCCAAGGTGAAGGTCAATCAATGGGTACGTTTGCATGACCACAATATTTCACAAAAAGTAAAAGTGATCATTGAACATTTTAAAAAGAATGTGATGGGCCTATTGGGCGGTCAAGCTAAAGCTATGGTGGTTACTAGCTCACGTAAAGAAGCTGTACGCTATAAACTCGCTTTTGATAAATATGTGGCTGAACAACGTTATCAGTCGATTCAAGCCATGGTTGCATTCTCGGGTGAAGTAGAGTTTAACGATTCAGATCCGAATAGCAGTGCATTAGTCGGGCAGAAATTTACTGAAAACAACATGAACCCGAATTTAAAAGGGCGTGAAATGCGTAAGGCATTTGATAGTGATGATTATCAGGTGATGTTAGTCGCTAACAAGTTCCAGACGGGTTTTGACCAACCAAAACTCTGTGCCATGTACGTGGATAAAAAACTCGGTGGGGTAGAGTGTGTACAAACCTTGTCCCGCTTAAACCGGACGTATCCAGGTAAAGCTGAGTCAGGCACTTTTGTGCTCGATTTCTTTAATGAACCTGATGAAATTTTAGAAGCATTTCAGCCGTATTATCAAACCGCTGAACTAGCAGATGTTACTGATCCTGATAAGGTCTTTGAGTTGTTTAATAAGCTCAAAAGCAATGGCATCTTTTTGTGGTCGGAAGTTGAGCAGTTTGCCACGGCATTTTTTAGCCGCAATAAATCCAATGCAGTACTGGCGAATATCTGTAAGCCTGCTATTGAGCGTTGGCAGCAGCGCTATAACACGGCGATTGCTGCATATAGTAAAACCAAAGACATGCTGGAACGCTGTAAACAAACAGGTGATGCTGTCTTGATTGGTAATGCAGAAAAGGATTTTGCTGAAGCCAAAAAAGCCAAAGATGAACTGGAAATCTTTAAAAAGGATTTAGGCACTTTCACTCGCTTTTATGAGTTCATGTCACAAATCGTGGATTATGATGATAAGGAGCTGGAGAAGCTAAGTCTGTTTGCGCGTAACCTGAGACCGATGCTACGTGAAAATATCATCTTAGATGATGAAATTGATTTAAGTAATATCGAGATGAGTCACTATCGGTTGTCTAAACTGCGTCAGATTGATATTGAGTTACAAGCCAATAGCACTGAACATCAGTTAGAGCCAAGTAATGATGTGGGGAGTGCGACCGCGAAGGACAAAAAGGAAGATTTTTTATCCAGCATTATTCATCGTTTAAATGAAGTCTTTGTGACAGATAAGCTGACCGATCAAGACATGATTAATTACGCGAACACCATTGCAGACAAAGTCTATGAGAATAATGGAGTGATGTCGCAGATTGCCAATAACACACGTGAGCAAGCAATGCTAGGCGATTTCCCTCGTGCTATTGATGATGCCATTCTAGGCAGTCATGAAGCACATAGAGAGCAGATGATGCAATTGCTTTCAGATCCATCTAAGGCACATATTTTTGGTCATTTGATTTTTGATATGTTGGCGAATCGTGGGCAGATGCCGCTACGTTAGGAAATTAGAGCGTGCGGTATTTAAAAGGTGAATAATTTTAGAGAGGGAGAGGGGAAAGAAAATGCAAATTGATGCCCAAGTAAAAAGTATTTCAGATATTAATCAGTTCTTTATTGTTCCAGATTATCAAAGAGAATATGTCTGGAAAGTTAATGACCAAGTAAAACAATTCATCACAGACATAGATAATGCCTTTGAAACTTCAAGTAATGATTCGAGCTACTATTTAGGGTCAGTTATTATTGTTAAAAAAAATGATAATTATGATGTCATTGATGGTCAGCAACGTCTTACTACAATTGTATTAACTCTATGTGCATTAAAAGATTTTTTAGAGAGTATTACTCGTACTGAATCTGCTGAAAACTTCTATACTGCGATTAAATCATGGTTGTCGACTTTTAATATGAAAACGGCATCTCATCAAAACCGTGTAGAGTTGCAATACGAAGAAAGCCAAAATTATGTAGGCTATCTTATTCATAAAAAAGAATACAAAGGTAAGGTTACGCCATCTATTCAAAAAATGCAGGCAGCCTACGATGCGATGTATGAGTATGTTGGAAGTTTGAATAATGAAGGACAAGAGCATCTAGTTGATTTTATTACTTTCTTCTTCAATAAAATTGTCTTGGTTTTTATTGTTTCTGCAGATCTTCATGGTGCATTAAAAATATTTGAAACTAGTAATCAGCGTGGCGCAAGTCTAGATGCTATGGATTTGGTTAAAAATCTGATTTTTAGTGAAGCTAATGAAAAAGATTTTCCTGATATTAAATCTAAATGGAAAACGATTGTTGGAAATATTCATGCCTGTAAAGAAGGGGAGAATCCATTACGTTTTCTACGCTATTTTTTAATGGCGCGTTATTATAATAATGGAATTTTACGTGAGGAAGATATCTATAAATGGATTATTTCTGAAGGTGAGCCATTAATCAACTATAAAAAGAAACCAATAGAATTTGTGAATGCATTATTAAGTGCTTCAGAACGTTATTCAAAACTAGTTAACGCGACAAGTTTAGCTGACCATCATCAAACGTATCATGCTGTAATTAACATTGGCTACATTAATAAATATATGTCTAGACAGCACTTATTGCTATTGTTGGCATTAGATGTTAATTGTGAAGATGAAGTAATTAATTATCTGGCGAAACAGTTAGAAACTTTATTTTTCGTGAACAATACTTTAGGTATACAAGCTAAATATAATGAGAATAATTTTAGTATTTGGGTGCAATATTTCCGCGGTTTAAAAACTATTGAACAAGTAAAAGTTGCTGTGGAAAAAACCATTGCAAAATATATTACTAAAAAGGCAGCCGAATTTAAACAAACTTTCTTAATAAAACGTCATGATGCTTTTAATCCGTTGTATCGTTTACGTTATATTTTAGGTACTTTAGAAAATAAAGCAGCTGAACTTTGTAATATGCCACTGAAAGATCATGGATTTATCCAAAGTCTTCAAGTCGAACATATTTTACCTCAGACGCCTAAGGCAGATGTAATTCCTGAAGCATATGGAGCTGACTATTTAGAATATTCTAGTCAGGTTTACATGTTAGGTAACGTGACATTATTAGAAAGTCAGATTAATCAGGCAGTTAATAATTTTAATGACCTAAGTGCAGATTGGTTTAAGCAAAAGCAATCTGAATATAAAAATTCAGCACTAGTACTAAGCAAAATGCTAGATGATGAATTTAGTATTGGTAAAAATACTTCAACGAATCAATTTATCCATGATTATAACTATGCTTTTAATGAATGGAAAAAGGAACAGATTCACCAGCGTCAGCAAGTTTTACTGAATTTAGCTCTTTTGTCTTGGACAATTAATGGACAAAGAATAGACCAATATAAATTTACTGATGAAGATGAGCAACGTATAAACATAGATCAAGTTGCTGCAGAGGTATTATAAGGAAACTATAGGTCAAGGTGATATTAGGTTATTCTAACTAGCTCAACATATTGTTTAATTATTTATTAAAATAATATCTAAATTTTATTTCAGCAGCCACTTCGGTGGCTGCTGAAATAAAAAAACCTACCATAGAAACTTTTAAAAATTTTAAGTAGAAAAAATATTATCTCTGCAAAATAGCCATATAAAATGAACTTAAAAATTGAGTTTATTACATAGACTTTTACATCATCTTCCGCTTAGGGAAAGGCACAATTTTATTTCTTAAACTATCAATAAAATCTGACCATTCCTGCATCATCTTTACTCGATATTCTAAATGTTGTGCGTGGTTATACGCTTGAGAAACAGCATTACCGACTCGATGCGCTAACTGAATTTCAATAGCATCATGCATATAGCCTTGTTCATGAAGAGTCGTTGATGCAAGCCCACGAAACCCATGTCCAGTCATTTTACCGTTATAACCCATTGTGCGAATTACGCAGAGTAGGGCATTACTGCTCATAGGTCTGGCAGTGCTGTGGTTATAGAAAACGTATTGCTTATTGCCTGTAAGAGGTCTTAAGCCTTCTATTAATTCAATTGCCTGTCTTGATAAGGGAACGATATGAGGCTGAGCCATTTTCATTTTTTCAGCAGGAATACGCCATAAATGATTATCAAAATCAATCTCATTCCACTCCATCATTCTAAGCTCAGCGGTGCGTACAAATGTGAGAGTCATTAGTTGAATCGCTGTTTTGATCATTGGATTACCATGATAGTGATCCATACGCTCAAGGAAGGGTGGAAACTCAGAAATATCTAAGCGTGCCATATGCTTTGTTTTTCGCGGTTTTAGGGCCTCTCCTAAGTGTGGTGTAGGGTCATTCTCGATGAGACCTTTACGAATTGCGAAACGGAAAATCCGCCCAGCTAAAGGTATTGAACGCTTAGCCATTTCTTGTGCTCCTCTGGCTTCAATCTTTTTAGCACAAGCAAGCACATCTTTACCTTTGATTTGGTCAATCGGCATATTACCCAAAGCAGGGAAAAGGTCTTTCTCAAATACAGATAAGTCACGTAAATAAGTATTTACTTTAATTACAGCTTTACGGTCTTCCATCCACTCCATTGCAAGTGTTTTAAAAAGTGTATTTTCATCGGCCTGTAGTTTCTTTTGTTTCTTTGCTTCATTGGGATTAATCCCATCTTTTAGCTTTAATCGTGCTTCATCTCTTACTCTTCTTGCTTGGGCAAGCGTCGTATCTGGATATGTACCAATACTGAAAATATTCTCTTTACCATTGAAGCGGAACTTCATCCGCCAATGCATACCACCTGAAGGTGTTACCTCCAGATACATGCCTTTTTCATCAGAGTATTTAGTTTTTTTCTCTGACGGTTTGATTTTTCTGACTTGAGCATCTGTAAGCATTGCAATTTTTCCGCAGAATTGGGGGTATAATTTTGGGGGTAATTTATTATACCCTCAGTTATACCCCCAACTATATCAAGCTTGCAATAGACAAAGTGGATTGTATTAGACATAAAAAAAGACCTAAACCCTTTAGATTTAAGTCTTTTAAGATCTCATGAGACATCACGAGAATAGTATTTGGCGGTGAGAGAGGGATTCGAACCCTCGATACGCGCAAACGTATACACACTTTCCAGGCGTGCTCCTTAAGCCACTCGGACACCTCACCAAGGCGTGGGATAATAACCAAAAAAAAGAAATATGCCAAGCAACAATTGATATAGAGCAAATTTTTTTTCACAGTGATATCATTCCAAAAAAATAGTGTCTACTTCTAGAAGACGTTTTATGCAAAGTACTGCAAAAAAAGCAGCGTTACCCGCAATTACGCTAGCAGCATTAGGTGTCGTTTTTGGAGACATTGGAACCAGTCCCTTATACGCACTACGCCAATGTTTCCTTACCGCACATATCGCAATTACCGAAGCAACTGTTCTTGGAATCTTATCGTTGATTTTCTGGTGCATGATGCTCACCATTAGCTTCAAATACGTCACCATCATCATGCGTGCAGACAACAATGGTGAAGGCGGTATTATTTCTTTATTGGCACTGAACCTTAGATCCAATAGAATTCCAGATAATCGAAAAATCTATTTGATTGCACTTGGGTTTATTGGTGCATCATTATTCTTTGGTGATGGAATTATTACGCCAGCAATTTCCGTACTTTCAGCTATTGAAGGTTTAAGTATTGCCACACCAATGTTTAATAGATGGTTAATGCCTTTAGCAATAGGAATTCTAGCAGCACTGTTCCTCGTACAAAGACATGGTACGGGTACAATGGGCAAGTTCTTCGGTCCAATAACGTTGACATGGTTCGCATCCATCGGTCTTGTTGGGATCTATAGTATTAGCCAAACGCCATACGTTCTTGCCATGCTCAGCCCACATTGGGCATTAAACTTTATTTTTCACCAACCCTACGTGGCTTTTTTGACCATGGGTGCAGTAATTTTAACGGTCACAGGTGGTGAAGCACTGTATGCAGATATGGGGCATTTTGGACGATTGCCCATCCGTTTAGGGTGGTTCATTATTGTTTTGCCATGTTTATTGTTAAATTATGCAGGACAAGGTGCATTATTACTGCGTGACCCGAATGCAATTGAAAACCCATTCTATCTATTGGTTCCAGATTGGGGTTTATACCCAATGATTGCTTTAGCCACAGCCGCTGCTGTCATTGCTTCACAAGCAGTGATCACAGGGGTGTTTTCAATGGCAAATCAGGCAATACAGTTACGCTATTTACCTCGATTGACTGTACATCACACTTCAGATGTTGAGCAAGGGCAGATTTATTTACCCTTTATCAATTGGGTGCTATTTGTATCCATTGTTTTACTTATTGTCATTTTTCAAAACAGTGCCAATTTAGCCAATGCTTATGGTGTTGCTGTGACCATGACGATGTTCTGTGATACAGTTTTAATCTCAATCTTAGCCTATAGTTTTTGGCGTTGGTCAAAGTGGAAAGTGGCTTTATTTGTAATTCCTTTTCTCGTGATTGATATTGTATTTATTGGGTCAACATCCCTGAAAATTATTTCTGGAGGATGGGTGCCAATTCTGATTGGTGCAATGGTTTTCACCATTCTTATGACGTGGAAGACAGGTCGTGAAATTGTATTCAATCGTTTAGAAAAGGATGCATTGCCTTTAGATTTATTTATCAAAAGTGTCAGTTTGAGTGATGAAACAAAGTTTGTACCAGGGCAAGCTGTTTTCTTAACAGGAAATCCAAACATTGTGCCACATGCGATGTTGCATAATATTAAGCATAATAAAGTCTTACACGAACGAAATATTCTCGTCACTGTTATTACCCGTGATGTGCCATATGTTCCAGATCAGGAGCGGATCAGAGTAGAGGTATTAAATGAGAAGTTCCAACGTATTTTTGTTTACTACGGGTTTAAAGATCAGCCTGATATTCCGAATGCGCTAGAACTGGCTTATGGTCAACTTGAGATTGATTTTGACATGATGCACATTAGTTTCTTCATCTCTCGTGATCGTTTGATTCATACAGTAGGGGATGGTATGGCACCGTGGCGAGAAAAGTTGTTTATTTCAATGCAACGAAATACCAGCCCAGTGAGTGATTTTTATCAGATTCCACCAAATCGTGTGGTGGAAATGGGTAGTCAGATCGAAATTTAATTCAATTCCAAATTAAAGTATAAAAAGCCAAGATTATTCTTGGCTTTTTATTGATCCTCAATCTTTTAAAGCGCTATTTTTCATGAATTAACGCGACAAATCATGTCGCTTATGGCTCGAATTATCTATATTCAACATGCGATAATCTTATGTGTAAGAGCCGTGAATGTTGGGAAATAATTTATTTTTCAGAATTGAGTATTGAATTGAGAATAGATTGTTACATCCAGTGTTGCTTTACTAAACAATATTTGTAGAAGCTTTATTCAGTTGAATATTCAATCAATATCTTTCAGGGTGGGCTCTTGATAAGCTATTTAAATTCAAATATTTAATTTTTAATTTAAATAAGGTAGTTGCGTCTTTGGGAAAGTTTTTGTTGAAAAATTCAGTTGTTAAAATCATATTGGGTGTTGTGGCGACTGGAAGTTTTGCAATTGCTTTTGGGCAAGAACGTATTGCCCAATTTATACCTTTTGCCCAAGGGAAAAGTTTAAATTCAGATTGTTTATCTCAATTTTATAGAGATCAACCACCTATTCTAGTCAAAGATAATTTAAAGAAAAATAGTTATCCGCTTTGTTTTAATGGCTTTAATGTCATGTATTCAGGTGTATCAAAAACACCATTATGGACAGCAGAATATTTATCTCCAAAGCGTTTAAGCCAAAAAATAAAGCGTGAAGATAGTTTTCATGAAGAAACACGTGTAAGTGCTGAACATCGTGCATTATTGTCGGATTATCGTGCTTCTGGTTATGATCGTGGACATATGTCACCCAATGCCGATATGCCGAATAAAAGCGCACAATATGATAGTTTTTCACTTGCCAATATGGTGCCGCAAGCACCTAAAAATAATCAACAAATTTGGCGAGAGCTTGAGGAAGCAACCCGTGCAATTGTGACGAAACAGAAAAAAGACGTTTATGTCATCACAGGGCCACTTTTTTCGGGTAAAAAGCTGAAAACCCTAGGTCGTGGAGTGATTGTTCCGACAGCTGTATTTAAAGCCATTTATATTCCAGAGCAGGGCATTATTGGTGCTTACTATGCGCCAAATAATAATTCACTACAGGTTAAAGTGGTGAGCGTTTGTTATTTAGAAGAACAGTTGGGAATGAATTTATTTCCACAACTCACAGAAGAACAAAAACGTAACACCTATAAACTGCCTTTAACTGCAACTCAGGTAAAAGCAAATAAGAAGATAGACTATTCACACTGGGATGCAGAGAGCCAATGTGCCGAAGATGTGACTCAAGATGAAATTAAGGCTTTGCAAAAGCAATTTCAGCCGAAAGGAAGTGTTACTGCGACATCAGATGTTGGGCTACCTAAAGTGGACCAACAAACTCAAGATACTTTGGTTAAACAATTGGTTGAGGCTTTATTGCAATATATTTTACAAATTTTAAAATAATTGAATGCTTAAGTGATGGCTAGTTTTTTAAATCGATTTATACTGAATCATATCTAAAAAAACTGAGCACATTAAAATGTTTAAAGCGTTTGAAAATGGGACAGAATCACATTCGATTCATGATTTAACTTTAGAAAACCAAGATGATTGTGTGAGTATTTATGGCAATTTACAGATCACCAAAGATCAAGCAGGATTAAAAGCAGCAAAAGTTTTACAAAATTATTTAAATGATATTGTTGCAGCTTTAGAAAAACAACCAGATTTACCAGAACAAATTGTACGTCAAACTGAAGGTGAAATAGAAAATCCATTTCTTTAATTTTTCTTTATTTTTAAGTTAAGTAATTATTTTTAGATATAAATTCAGGCTAATTCTAAATAAAAAACCTGCATCACGCAGGTTTTTTATTATTGAGAAATCGTTTCATTTTTTGAGTTGATTCTATGAATTATTGTTGAGGTTCTTTGCCTACAACTTTATAAATCATTGCACCAATCACCGCACCAACAATTGGAGCAACCCAGAATAACCACAATTGGCTCAGTGCTTCAGTTTGTGCAAATAATGCAACAGCAGTACTACGTGCAGGATTTACCGAAGTATTGGTGACTGGAATACTGATTAAGTGAATGAGTGTTAATGCTAAACCAATGGCTATCGGTGCAAAGCCAACAGGTGCACGCTTATCTGTAGAACCAAGAATGACAATTAAGAAGATTGCAGTAAGTACCACTTCAATGATCAGCGCTGAAATCATTGAATATTTACCGGGTGATAAATCGCCAAAACCATTGCTTGCAAAGCCACCCGTACCTGTGAATCCTGCTTGCCCTTGGACAATGAGATACAAAACAAATGCAGCAAAAATACCACCAACCACTTGGGCAATAATATAGGGCACTAAATCTTTGGCATCAAAGCGACCACCGACCCATAAGCCAACACTGACAGCAGGGTTGAAGTGTCCACCAGAGATATGACCTAAAGCATAAGCACCTGTTAATACAGTCAGACCGAATGCCAAAGATACACCGACGAAACCAATGCCTAATTCAGGGAAGGCTGCTGCCAAAACAGCACTACCACATCCGCCAAACACGAGCCAGAATGTTCCAATAAATTCTGCAAAATATTTATTCATGATTTTTCCTATTTTTATAGAAAGATATGGCTATACAATTCATCATGAAATTGTGAATAGCCTTTTGATTATATTGTGATACAAATCACTTTTTGTGAGAGTAATCATAATCTAAAAATATGAAAATAGAATAACAAATAGGCATTTTTTACATAAAAAATCTTAATATAGAAATTATATTTGTAAGATAAAGTCGATTAACAATAAATTAATGCTAGAAATATCAACTTAAAGCGTGAAAAAGTTTTATCTAATATTCATCACTTTATCATTATCCAGCTTTTTTTGAGCCCGCCATTGTTGTGGTGTCAGCCCAGTCCATTGTTTAAAGGCGCGTTGGAAGGCACTTTGTTCTGAATAACTGAGTAATAATGCGATTTCATGTAGACTTAAATAAGGGTCTTGTAAGTACTGTGCTGCCAAAAGTTGTCGGACGTCTTGGACACGTTGTTGATAGGTGGTGTCTTGGCTTTGTAAATGGCGTTGCAATTGTCGTGTAGACATATTGAGTTGTTTTGCAATGCTTTTAATTTGATAATTATTTTTTTGTAGTCCCAATAAAATACTTTGCTGTAAACGCTCATCTAATTGCGTGGTATTGGGCAGTGTTTCGAGTAAAGCTTGAGCTTGGCGCATCAATAATTTTTGTAAAGTTTGATCACTTTGTTTAATGGGGATAGCAAGTGCATTGAGAGGAAATATGAGTTCAACTTTATCTTGTTGAAATTTTACAGGACAATTAAAAAAAGCTTCATAAGCCATTACATTTTTAGGCTTATGATGAATAAAATTAACCTGATAGAGCTTAATTCCATCGGCGATGAAAAATCTTAAAAACTGAATCATGACCGCAATCGCAATTTCATCAGTAATTTGCGTGGTTAAATGACTGGGCAGGTTTTCCCAACGTATCGAGATATGTTGTTCATCATAATATTCAATTTTGAGTGGGCTTCCATCATAAATTAAACGATGAAAATCGTGATAACGAGTGAGTGCTTCACCTAAGGTTTCACATGATTGTGCAATATAACCAATAATGCCAATATGCTTAGGTTGTACATAGTCAGCAATTTCAAGCCCTAGAGCCGAACGCTGTAGTTGTAATTGAATGTCATCCAAAATTTGACGCCAAATGGTGTAATCAAAGCGTTCAACATTTTGAACCTGCTGTAGTGCTGCTGAAATTTTTAGACCTTTAGCCTCGCTAAAAGTATAGAGTAATTGCCCAAGACCACCATATACGGAGCCGGCATAGTCCTTTAGCTGCATCATTTACACATCTTGTTATTGTTGGTTCCAGTCGTATTTAGTTTTAGCGCAAAGTTATTTTAATCGAGTTTAAAGAACACAAGCAAGCGTATCTCAACGGATTGATGGTGATATAAGTGAATGATCTTCGATTGTCGTTATTTGTCAATGAAAAGGTTTTTACATGTCAATATCTTTTTTTTTAGCTATTCTATAGTCAATATAAGAATAAGGAGATCCGCCATGTTAAAAGGTTTTGTTGTAGGTTTGGTTGTGGCAAATGGATTCGAATGGGTTGCACATAAATTCATTTTGCATGGTACGCATCGTACAGGGCAACCACGTTATAGCCCTGTTCCTCGTAGTATGAAGTCTCATTGGGAACACCATCGTGAGGTTCGTAAGCAGGAATTCCATGATGATGGTTATGTGGAAGGGATTTCAAATTGGCGTACTAAAAATGAAATTGTTTCACTAGCTGTCGTGGCAGGTATTGCAGGTTTGGCTTTCTACCCAATTTCAAAAGGTATGGCAGCAGCAGCACTATATAGTGCGGGGAATTATTATTATATTCATCGCCGTGCTCATTTGGAGCCTGATTGGGCAATGAAAAAAATTCCTTGGCATTATGATCACCACATGAACTCAAACCAAGATGCGAACTGGTGTGTAACTAAGCCGTGGTTTGATTACATTATGGGTACACGCGTCGTTTCATCGGCAGATCTTAAAGAGCAGAATCCATTGGGTGTGAACTTACCAAAACCAATAGCCGTTTGGTTGTCTACAACGGTGGAAAAATATTTCCCTGCACAATGGGTTGATAAATCGCCAAAATTGATTGATCAAAGCAACGATAATGCTATGGATTCAGTGGCGTAAATTTGAGTACATGATTTATCAATGGAAGATGCAATGGGTGACAGTGCTGTCGTGAATAGTCAAAAAATATGTATATATTGTCAATATCTATGTGGTTGATTCGGTTAGATTAGCAAGTGTAGTTATCTCAGAATGCAAATGCTGTTGTTTCTGAAGTTTATAGGAGTCTCCAAGACTCCTTTTTTTATGCCTAGAGAAAAGCCATGTTGTGCTATTTAGGGCAATAAAAAAGAGCCTCTTAAGAGACTCTTTTTGCATGCGGGCATCGTCTTGGATTTGTATAATACGATGCCTTATTTTCTACTCGAAGCAGGTTTTTGGTCTTGCGTTCGGGCAGAGTTGTGGTCTACTTATCCTCACTCAGGTTTTAGACCTTCAGCTTTTTCCAATGAGTCATCATTATTGAAAAACTTTTCACGCTGTACTTCTAAAAACTTTTTTGCATCGGCTTCAAACACATTTAAACGCTTCTCATTGATGAGCGTTGTTTGGTGTTTTAACCATTCTTGCCAAGCTTGTTTAGAGACATTTTCAAAAAATTCTAAACCTTTTGCCCCTGGAAATGGTGCAAAATCTAAACCTTCTAACTCTTTTTGATATTTACGGCAAAAAACTTGTCGAGACATATCAAAGCTCCTTATGCATAAAGTTGTTCTAAACGAGTGTAAGCACGTTCAATTGCAGCAGCAACTTGAGCAGGTGCAGTTCCACCAATGTGATTACGTGCATTGACAGAAGCTTCTAAAGTCAAAGCTTTTTCAAAGACATCTGCTTGGATTAAGTCTGAAAATTGTTGCAGTTGCTCAAGCGTAAGTTCAGATAAATCTTTCGATTCCTGCACACCTAAAGCAACGGCTTTACCGACAATTTCATGTGCGTCACGGAATGCAACGCCATTCTTAACCAAATAATCTGCTAAGTCTGTTGCGGTAGAGAAACCACGTAAAGCAGCTTCACGCATGATTTCGATATTCGGTACAAGTGCAGGAATCATATCCGCAAATGCCATGAGTGAACCACGAACGGTATCAATCGCGTCGAATAAAGGTTCTTTATCTTCTTGATTGTCTTTGTTATATGCCAAAGGTTGACCCTTCATGAGTGTAAGTAGACTCATTAAGTCACCATAAACACGACCCGTCTTACCACGAATTAACTCAGGAACATCTGGGTTTTTCTTTTGTGGCATGATGGATGAACCCGTACAGAAACGGTCTGGAATATTCACAAATTTAAACTGTGCAGATGTCCAAAGGATCATTTCTTCTGACATGCGTGACATATGCATCATGATTAACGCTGCAGCAGCATTGAATTCAATTGCAAAATCACGGTCAGATACAGCGTCGAGTGAGTTTTCTGCAACAGCTTCGAAACCAAGTAATTCCGCAGTAAATGCACGGTCAATTGGATAAGTTGTTCCTGCCAGTGCAGCAGAGCCTAAAGGCATACGGTTAACGCGTTTACGACAATCGATTAAGCGTTCAGAATCACGAACTAACATTTCAAACCAAGCCATTAAGTGGTGACCAAAAGTCACAGGCTGTGCAGTTTGTAAATGAGTAAAGCCAGGCATAATGGTGTCAGTATTTTTAGCCGCTAAGCTTAGAATACCTTTTTGTAATTTTTCCAGTAATTTTAAAATAGCATCAATTTCGTCACGTACATAAAGACGAATATCGGTTGCTACTTGGTCATTACGGCTACGACCAGTATGTAATTTTTTGCCTGTAATACCAATACGCTGCGTTAAACGTGATTCGATATTCATGTGCACATCTTCTAAATCGATGCGCCATTCGAAGTTGCCTGCTTCAATTTCAGCTTGAATTGTATTCAAACCGTTGCGAATGTCATCACGTTCTTGTTCTGTTAAGACACCTACTTTTGCTAACATGGTTGCATGTGCAATAGAGCCTGCAATATCTTGTTTATAAAAGCGTTGGTCAAATTGAACAGATGCAGTAAATTCAGCAACAAAGGCATCAGTAGCTTCAGAGAAACGACCGCCCCACATACCAGAAGTTTCGGTTTGTGACGGATTAGAGGAATTAGAAGATGTGGTCATATCGGCTCAATAAGAAAAAAAGCAGTAAAACTCGCAGCAGTATAGCAAATTCAGCCTCGCTTGCCGAAGTAAAGCGCAATCAATCGTCAATAAAATCTGCAGGACAAGGTTTGCAGTCTTATTTTTTTAGCAAAATTGGGCATCGTCAGTATTTAATTGAACTGTTTATTGCCAGTAATGTGCTGGCTTTATTATTGGCTTTAGCAGAAGCGCAATCTTGGCATAATTTAAATATCGGCCATGTTTTAGAGTATATTTTATATATCAATTGGATTTTATTGGCATTCGCTGCATTTCAAGATTTTTTTCAGAAAAGATTGGATCAGTGGAGTTATTTTGCAATTGCGATATTTAGCTTTTTATTGCTACAGGTTATTGTGCTGTGTACCACGGTTGCTTTGAATATTATTCAATATTGGGGCAGCCATTTTTCATTGGAAAATATTTCCTCAGCGCATATTTATCACAACGTAGTTTTACATTTAAGTTATGGGGTTTTGCTTGGCGCATTTTGTTTGCGTTATATGTATATTCGTGAGCAAGCGGTGTTACAACAAAACAGTGAGCTCAATGCACGTATTCAAGCGATGCAGGCTCGGATTCATCCGCATTTTCTATTTAATAGTTTAAATAGTGTGGTTAGTCTAATCGCAACTGATCCCGATAAAGCTGAACAGATGTTGATTAATTTGTCTAAATTATTTAGAGCAAGTCTTCAAGAATTAAAATTGGTTACCCTACAAGAAGAAATTCAATTATGTAAACAATATATCGCAATAGAGCAAATTCGTCTGGGAGATCGTTTAAATGTCGAGTGGAATATTCATCAACCTTTGTTACTCGGTCGGGTCTCAATTCCTTTGTTAACCTTACAACCCTTGATTGAAAATAGTATTTTTCACGGTGTTGAAAAAAAAATCATCGATGCCAAGATAGGCATATTGGTTGAAATATTGGAAAATCAAGTCAATATAGTCATTACTAACCCATTTTTACAGGATAGAATAAAACTTAGAGAAGGGCATGGAATTGCTTTAGAAAATGTAAAACAGCGTTTAAAAGCACATTTTGGCGATACTGTTTATTTTCGAAGTTATGCGGGACATGAATTATTTACCACAGTAATTCAATATCAGTATAAAAAGAGATTTGTAGGACAAACATTAAAATAAATATGATGGATTTGGGAGAGGAGGATAAATGGACATCCTAATTTGTGATGATGAACCCCTTGCAGTGGAACGTTTGTCACGGTTGGTGTCGCAATTGGGACATCATGTTATCGCCACAGCACTACATGGCAAACAAGCTTTAGAAATGGTTCAAAAGTATGAGCCAGATGTTGTGTTGCTCGATATTCAGATGCCCGAAATGGATGGATTAAGCTGTGCGCAACATTTGTCGCATTTTGATCCAATGCCAGCCATTATCTTTTGTACAGCGTATGATGAATATGCTTTGCAAGCGATTCAGTCACAAGCAAAGGGATATTTGTTAAAACCGATTGCAAAAGAAGAATTGGAAACAGTTTTGGATAATGTTACAAAACTGACGCAAGCTCAACTCACTAACTTAGAACAAAAAGAACTCATGGAAGAAAAAGTGCAAAGACAGCAAATAGCTGCAAAGACGTATAAAGGTTTAGAGTTGATTCCTGTTGAAAATATTTATTATTTTTTAGCAGATCAAAAATATGTCACTGTGCGCCACAGGAATGGCAGTGTACTTATTGATGAGACTTTAAAAGACCTAGAAACGGAATTTGCAGATCGATTTATTCGAATTCATCGTAATGCCTTAATTTCACTGGATTATCTAGATGGATTGGAAGTGGTAACGTCAGGGCAATACCAAGCAAGATGTCGAGAGCTAGATGAGCGATTGGCGGTCAGCCGCAGACATTTACCTTACCTTAGAGAGCGCATGCAGAACTTATAGTATGATGTGAACATTAAATGATTTTGATAATTTACTTGCATTTTTAAGAGAGCAGGGTAAGTTTAGGTTGTTTAAATTTTGGCAAATCTGAAATGATGAAAACCTTGAAAATCGCAACACGTCAAAGTCCACTTGCATTATGGCAGGCTGAGCACATCCGTGAGCGTATAGAACAATTACATTCACATGTGAAAGTAGAGTTGGTGACTTTTGTTACTCAAGGCGACAAAATTTTAGACACACCATTGGCTAAAATTGGTGGTAAAGGTTTATTTGTTAAAGAATTAGAAGCTGCTTTACTCGATGGGCGTGCAGATTTAGCCGTACATTCAATGAAAGATGTACCGATGCTAATGCCTGAAGGCTTAGAACTTGCTGTGATTTGCGAACGAGAAGATCCTCTGGATGCTTTTGTCTCGAATAACTATGAAAAATTTGAAGATTTACCTCTAGGTGCGAAGCTTGGAACGTCAAGTTTGCGTCGTAAATGTCAGATTTTAAAACAGCGTCCAGATTTAGATATTATTGATTTACGTGGCAATGTTGGCACACGTTTATCCAAGCTAGATGCAGGTCAATATGATGCGATTATTCTTGCGAGTGCTGGGTTAAAACGATTGGGGCTTGCCGAGCGTATCCGTCATACATTAACCGCTGAAATTAGTTTGCCTGCTGTTGGGCAAGGTGCATTGGGCTTAGAATGCCGTTCGGATGATCAAGAAATTTTAGATCTGATTATGCCGTTGATGCATGCTGAAACCAATACGTGTGTACGAGCAGAGCGTGCTTTCAATGCTTATTTGGAAGGCGGTTGCCAAGTACCTATTGCTGGTTTTGCCCAATTGGACAATCAAATATTGACGCTTGAAGGTCGCGTGGGTAGCCCTGATGGTCAGGTATTGTTGCGGAGCCAAGTTCAGGGAGCTCAAGTAGATGCTGAACAATTGGGCGTGCAACTTGCACAAAATTTGCTTCAACAAGGTGCTGGGGAAATACTCAAAGCACTTTATCAAGATTAGTTTTAAGCTTCGATGCTGTTTATTAATACCCGCCCCATTGAACGTGCGCAGCTGCTCACAACATGTTTGCGTGAGGCAGGTTTTGATGTGGTTGATTTGCCTTTGTTGGCGCTTAAAGCGAGGCCTTTTAGCCACCAGTTGCAATCTCTGTATTCACAACTTCAATATGCTCAAATGGTTGTTGTGGTCAGTCCCACGGCTGTAGATATTGGAATGCAATATTTACAGCAAGCAGGTATTTCGCTTGCACAAATACAACATCTTCAATGGATTGCTGTAGGTAAGAAGACAGCGCAGAAACTGGCGGAATTTGGTGTGCGGAGCCATATACCAGAAGTTGAAACTTCAGAAGGTATGTTGGGCTTACCCATTTTCAAACAGCTTAAAAATATCACTCAAATTGCGTTTTGGCGTGGTGAGGGTGGTCGTCAATTTATGATGCAGCATTTTGAAAATTGTCATATTGATGTTTTAAATTTTGTGTTATACGAGCGTTCTTGTCCTAAATCGAGTTTGGAACAATTCCCATCTTTTGTGGCGAAATTGGGTCAATATGATACGCCATATTGGAATTGTATCAGCAGTGAAGCCAGTTGGAATCATTGGCTTGCATTGACCCAAAGGCATGATAGCCTTGTCCATGCTTGCCATTATTTGGTTTTAGGTGAGCGTTTGTATCAATTATTAGTCAATCATAAAAAGAAAACTGACAAATGTTTTAAAATCAGTAAAATTTTAAATTTAGAACCAGAAACGATTCTGCACACTATGTTGCAGTTGCAAAGGAAACTATGAAGAAGCTTATTTATGTCTTATTGTTGATCGCTATAGGATGGCTCATTAAGTTGAGTTATGACTTCTATCAAGTTTCGCAACAACTCAATGATATACAGCAAAGTTTACATAATAGTGAACAAAAAAATGCCAGTTTAAATGATCGATTGGTCGCAGTTCAAAGGCAAACAGATGATCCTACTCAAGCCAATGTTCAAAAGGCTTCACCTGTTCAAGTCAATGAGCCCACTGTTGGGCTGAGTCCAAGCGTACTGATTAAACAGCAATTGGAATTGGTTCAATTTGCGATTCAACAGCAACAATATATTTATGCACTTGAACATTTAACCCATATAAATCAGTCGTTAGATCAATATACTTTGGCTGATGCAGTTAAACAAAGTTTACATCAAGCTATTGCACAAGATATGCAGAGTATTCAACAATTTATCATTGCGAAAAATGAACAACAAGAACGGTTAATCACCTTGATTAAGCAAATAGATGTGAGCTTAATGAGTGAGTTAAAACGTAATCAATTGAGCCCTACAAAAAATCAGCCTGAACATTTTTGGCAAAAATGGTTACAGATAGATATTATTGCGGAGCAATCACCTGAACTGACCAACCGTAAATTTATTTTAAAAGAAGTTCAATTTAGAGTTTTACTCGCACAACAGCTGCTTATGAAAGGGCAGAGTGTGGAGTTTCAGGAAATGTTGAATCATGCCATTCAGCAATTGGATCAATTACCTGATGCTTCGAGTCAACAATTAAAACAACAATTGATTCAACTGAAACAGAAACCATTACTTCCTGCACCAAAGCTCAATAGTATCGCTGTATTGGGGCAGTAAAATGAAACATATTATTCTGATTTATGCCTTTATTAGTTTAATTATTTTAGCTGTGTTGAGTGTGTTGAGTTATTCAGCTGGTGCAGGATATGTTTATGTTTTATGGCATAACATTCAAATTCAAACCAATATTTGGGTACTTATCTTTTTTGGCGTTATTCTGAGTTTTTTATTGCATAGTGCATGGCTTCTACTCAAGCGTTATTTAAATCGGGAAAAGCGTAAACTTGAACAAGTATTGAGTTTTGAACAGTTACATCCTTTTGAAAAGCTTGGAGTATTGTGGTTGTTGGATGGTGAGGATGAACAGCAACAAGTGATTCAACAGGTTTTTGATCAATCTGGATTATTGAAACAGATTATTCATGCGCAACTTTTATATAAACAGCAGAATTTTTCAGAAGCATTGAGTATTTTAGAGCATAGTCCGCCTTCGGCATTTGAATTGGCGGAGATTTTACGTATTGAAGTTTATTTGGCGCAAAATGATGATCAACAGGCTTTAACGCATTTAGAATTTTTGAATGGGCATGATCTCTCGCCGTGGTTGGAGCCACTTACAGCAAGTTATGCGCTCAGTATTCAAAAATTATGGGGGAAATTTGCGATCCAATTCCCATGGCAGTATCTGCACTCTACTCAGTTTGGGCAACTTGAAATTTCAACTAAACAACAATGGTTAACGCAACTTTTATGTTGTTATGAACAAGGCAGTTTTGAGGATTTAGAATTATTACAGCAAAAGTTTTTGGACATTGCCGATCAATTGGAACAAATGCCTTACGACACTAAAGTATTGTGGTTAAAAATCATCACCCGATTGCCCGAACTGGCTCATCAACAACAGCAATTGGCAATCCAACTTTTAAATGAAAAATTTGATCAAGATATATTCTATCTTTGGTTCCAGCAACAGTTATTAAGACAAAATCCAGATTATGAATACTTAGAACAACAGATTTTAAATTTAGAAAATAAGTATTTAGATATACCAGTATTTAGTTTTGCAAAATGGCACATATATAGTGCAACACAACGTGAGTATGATGCAGAGCAGCTTTTAGCATTATATCCAAATGATGTATTAATGAATTATCTGAGAGTTAAAGCAACATTAAATGGAAATGATGAATTAATTCAACAGTTGAATTCTATTTTTGAAAAAGATACCAATTATATTCAGTTTAAAATTTGAGACTACATTATGAAGTTGTTGGCAGAATTCCCTATTGTTTATGAACAAAAAGTAGCTTGGGGAGATATGGATGCTTTCGGTCATGTGAATAATGTGATGTATTATCGTTATATAGAAAATGCTCGTATTGCTTATTTCGATCAATTAAATGTCTTTGGACAAGATGTTTTAACTGTTGTTGCATCCAGCCAATGCAAATATCTAAAACCAGCATTCTATCCAGACGTGTTACATATTGGTGCAAGAGTTGAAGAAATTCGAAATAGTGCAATGCGTATGCGTTATGTTTTATATAGTTCTCAACAGCAACAAATTGTTGCAGATGGTGATGCAGTCATAGTATTTGTGGATAAAGTGGAAATGAAAAAAACATTAATTCCATCCATGTTACGTCAGTCAATTCTTGACCTAGAAATGACAGTTCAAAATGATTTAAGCAAAGCATTAAGTGATTAAGCACTATTTATGATATTTAAAATAGAAGAAAGTTAATCTATTTTATTCCTTACTTAAAATAAGCCTTAAATCTCGTTATTATATTTTTGTTCTTTTATGTATTACAAGTTGATTATATGTATTGCTTAATTGAGAAAATAAAAATACTATTACTTGGAAATTATTTTAAATAACTATTATGAGTTTGTGCGGAGAGTTGGTTATGCCAGATATTAGTAAATTATCAGTTGAAGAGTTAAGAAAGTTAACAGCAGAAGCAGAAGCTTTAATTGAATCTAAAAAAGATCAAGAAATTGAAGATGCATATAATAAAATTATTGAAATTGCAGCATCTGCAGGTTTAACTTTAGAACAGTTTATTGAATACGGTGCTCAAAAACGTAAAAAATCAACGCGTAAAGCAGTTGAACCGCGTTATCGTAATAAACATGATAGTTCTGAAACTTGGACTGGGCGTGGTAAACAGCCACGTTGGTTAGTTGCACAAATTGAAAAAGGTGCAAAATTAGAAGATTTCTTGATCTAATCTTCATCTAAGTGTCATTTTAAGATTATAAAATTGAAAAAACCAAGCGAAAGTGCTTGGTTTTTTTATAGAGTGAATTGGCGATGTGAAAAAACTGTGCATAATGTAAAGACAAGAGGACATCATCTCGCACGGAAGAATAAATGAATATGGTAAAAGCTGGATGAATAAAAAATCAAAACAGATCAGTTGGTGGGTTACAGGTGTTGTCGCTTTTCTAGTTTTTGTATTATTACAGGTTCCTGCGACTTGGTTGATTTCAAAATTTTATAAAAACAATCAGATACTTCAAAATGTGAGTGGCAATATTTGGCAGGGTCAAGCAGATTGGCATAAAGGCAATTTACGTGGTTCTGTAACATGGCGAACGCGACCTTGGGATTTGGTTTTATTGCGTTTAGGCGCAAATATTGAAGTGCATAGTGGACAAACCCAGTTAAATGGCGTGGTTGGTTATGGTTTAGGAAAAAAAATCATTTTTAAAAATATCGATGGGAAAATTGCACCTGAAACTTTAAAAAATATTGCAAATTGGCAGTGGCCTGCAAATTCAATTCAGTTAAATGATATCAGCTTGAGTTTTAAAAAAGATAGTGGCTTTAGTGATGCCGATGGTCAGTTGCAATGGGGTGGGGGGGAGTTGCGCTATAGCTTCGGTCAGCGTCAAGATCAAATGAATATTCCTTCTTTAAATGGTCAACTCAAGGATGAAGCGGGTAAACTTATTTTTGATATTCAGGATCAACGCAGTCAAAAAATGGCGAATATCAGTTTAGATTCAAGCATGATGTTAGACGTGCAATTGACTCAGCGTATGTTGCTGAATGTTCCTTCCTATGACGGTAAGGCAGGTTTGGATACTTTTGTGATTAGTTCTAGACAACCACTTATACAAGGTGGTTTCTAATGATGAATATAAAAGAACGCTTTGAAAATATTACACTGAAAAAGTCAGAAAATTTTGCACCTATTATTTTGCTATTGCTTATTCTCGCACTGTGTTGGAAATTGGCATCTATATTTTGGTGGGTTGTTGCACCACCGCAAGCTGTACAGCCTGAGCAAGTAAGTTTAGGGTCACAGCAAACTCAAGTACCGAATATTTCAAGTTTCTCGCTATTTAATGAAGTTGGTGCTACGAGCGCAGCAGACGATAGTATTCCAATGTTGTTGCAAGGTGTTGTGGTCAGTTATCCAATGCGCTTTTCATCTGCGGTAATTAAAGTCAAAGAAACAGCAGATCGTTATCGTGTTGGCGATACAATTGAAGGTACCAGTTATCAGTTATCCGAAGTATATTGGGATCATATTGTACTGAGTCAAAATGGTCAGAATGGCAAAGAGTTGCGTTTTACGGGGTTGGATAATCTTTATCAGCCTGTGCCACTCAATCCGACTGGACAAGCACCATCTACGCCATCTGAGCAGACGACACAATCGCCTCCACAGCAGCAAAATTCGAGTCAAAATGCATTGGGGCAGGCGATTGATCGAATGAATGAAAATAGAGAACAATATCTAAAGAACATGGGGGTGAGCACTAATGGCGGTCAAGGCTATGAAGTGACAGATCAAACCCCCGCAGCACTTCGGAATAAATTAGGTTTAAGATCTGGGGATCGCATTCTTTCACTCAATGGACAATCAGTGGGTCAAGGACAGAGTGATGTTCAGCTGCTAGAACAAGCAAAGCGTGACGGTAAAGTGAAAATTGAAATTAAGCGTGGTGATCAGGTGATGACCATTCAGCAAAGTTTGTAAGTGGCTAGGACTACAAATAAAATTAGGATAGATAATAAGTTATGGCTTTTTTGAATCACAATCGACCACTTTGGGCATTCGTTGCAGCAGCACCAATGATGGCTGCAATTAGTACCGCAGCACATGCTCAGACATGGAAAATTAACTTACGCGATGCTGATCTCACTGCTTTTATCAATGAAGTTGCAGATATTACAGGCAAAAATTTTGCTGTTGACCCACGTGTACGTGGCAACGTCACGGTTATTTCTAATAAACCACTCAATAAAACTGAGGTCTATGATCTATTTTTAGGTGTTTTGAATGTCAATGGCGTGGTGGCGATTCCTTCTGGAAATACCATTCGTTTAGTACCCGATAGTAATGTAAAAAATGCAGGTGTACCTTTTGATCCGCGTAACAATGCACGAGGTGATCAGGTTGTTACACGTGTGATTTGGTTGGAAAATACCAATCCGAATGATTTGATTCCTGCGTTGCGACCATTGATGCCACAATTTGCTCATTTGGCTGCAATACAAGGCACCAATGCGCTTATTGTTTCAGATCGTGCAGCGAATATTTATCAGCTCGAAACCATTATTCGTAATTTGGATGGTACAGGGCAAAACGATATAGAGGCTGTTCCGTTACAGCAAAGTCAAGCAGAAGAAATCATTAAACAGTTAGATGCAATGAGTTCGACGGGTGCATCTAAGGACTTTGCTGGGGCTCGGGTTCGTATTATTGCAGATGGACGTACCAATCGTATTCTCATCAAAGGTGATACGGGAACACGTAAACGTATTCGCAATATGATTGAAATGCTCGATGTGCCTTCTGCGGATCGTCTGGGTGGTTTAAAGGTATTTAAACTAAAATATGCGAGTGCTAAAAACTTATCCGAAATTTTACAAGGTCTCGTGACTGGTCAGACGGTAAATTCAAGCTCAAATAACGCATCAAGTAATTCATCAAATAATAGTTCAAGTAATAATATTGGTAATTCGAACTACAGTAATAATTCGTCATCAAGCAGTAGTTCAAACTCAGGCAGTATTTCTACACCCTCAATTAATTTGGGTGGAAGTTCAAACAGCAACAATAATCAAAACAATGTCACCAGTTTTAATGCCAATGGCGTCAGTATCATTGCAGATGGTGCGCAAAATGCGCTAGTCGTAAAAGCTGAACCGCAATTGATGCGTGAAATTGAAGCGGCGATTCAACAGCTTGATGTGCGTCGTCAACAAGTATTGATTGAAGCAACCATTATTGAGGTTGAAGGCAATGACGCAGACCAGTTGGGTGTGCAATGGGCAATGGGTGATTTAAGTAGTGGCGTTGGTTTAATTAACTTTGATAAAGTGGGTACGAGTTTATCAAAGTTAGCTGCGGGCTATTTAACTGGCGGTGCAGCTGGATTGGGTTCAGCCTTAGGTGCGGGATCATCGTTGATATTGGGCGATTATAAAGAAGGTGCTGATGGTTCACGTAAACTATATGGCGCTTTAATTCAGGCTCTAAAAACCAATACGAAATCTAATTTATTGTCTACACCTTCAATTTTGACTATGGATAATGAAGAGGCCTACATTGTCGTGGGTCAAAATGTCCCTTTTGTTACTGGGTCAGTTAGTACCAATGGTGGAACAGCTAATCCATATACTTCTATTGAGCGTAAAGATGTCGGTGTAACTTTAAAGGTCATTCCCCATATTGGTGAGGGTGGTTCAATTCGTTTAGAGGTTGAACAAGAAGTATCAGCTGTCGCCGAAAGTAAGGGGCAAGCTTCTGATTTGGTGACAAGTAAGCGTTCTATTAAAACAGCGGTGTTAGCCGATCATGGTCAGACCATAGTGTTGGGTGGTTTGATTTCGGATGACACAAGCCGTGTTCGTCAATCGATACCACTTTTGGGGGATATTCCTGGTTTAGGGCGCTTATTTAGAGCAGAAAGTAAATCTAATAATAAACGTAATCTTTTGGTCTTTATTCACCCAACAATTGTGGGGGATAGTGCTGAAATACGTAAAATGGCGCAACAGCGTTATGATCAATTGTATAGCTTGCAGTTGGCAATGGATAAAGATGGAAGTTTTGCCAAGCTGCCTGCCAATATTGAAGATGTTTATCAGCAACGTTTACCAATTGAGTCGCCTAAAAGTTCACAGCCTTCGGTCGTTCAGCCACAGTTTATACCTGCGCAACCTACTCAATATAACAATGTACCTTCAGGTGGTGTGATCAAAGTTCCTGCACAAGGTAATGCTATAACGACACCAGTTGCGGAAGAGTAATCAATAGTATTAGATCTTCATTATGATCTTGCAGCAGGAGTGTAAATTCATTCTAGAGCGCAGGTCGTATTTGACATTTATCTTTAGTTCTCAGTCTTATGTTGCACATGCAAGAATCTTTTGCAGCAGCGCAGATTTAGAACTTTATAGATGTCATGTTAATATAAATTCAGATTTGAAAATGAGAAGTGCATCATGACTTGGAAGTTACAAGCAATATCAGGTGAGCTAGAAGGTCAAGAGGTTATCGTTGACCGTGATATGTTAGTGGGTAGACATCAAGATGCAGATATTCAACTGCAATCTGCGGAAATTTCTCGTCGTCATGCTGCTTTTTTATTAAAAGATACTGCTCTTTGGGTGCAAGATTTAAAATCTTCCAATGGTACTTTTGTGAATGATATCCGTCTTGAGCAAGAAAAATTGCTCAAAGAGGGTGATATTGTTCAATTCGCCAGTATTAAATTTAATGTACTTGAGCCTGCTAAGGTTAGAGTTGAACCTGAGCAGCCTGTTGCTGTGGATGTTGAAATAGCTGCGGCCCCTCAAGCTGTTGAAAGGTCAATTCAACAACCTTCGGAAGCGGTTGCAACGGCAGAAATTCCTAAAGCTGTTGAAGTTGTAGAAAAGACTGCGGCACAGAGTATGAGTGAGCAAGGTATGCCTGAAATTGCTGCTCGCGATACAAATGTGCAGCTCACACGTGATGGCATGCCTGCGAATGTGGGTATTCCAAAACCTGCACCTATTCCAGAAGGTGTTGATCTTCAGGCTCAAGTTCAACCTGCACCTGTTGCAACTCCAGAAGCACCATCAGTTGCAGATAAGCAACTTGAAGAAAAGAAAAATACTTCAGTGGGTTTAATCACAATTGTGACTTTGGTTATTTTGGCAATAATTGCTTGGCTATTCTTTAAATAATTGCCGAATGCGATACACTCAAAGGCATGCAATCGCATGCCTTTATTTTATGAATGTTTTATTAGTCCAATATCAGGTGTAAATCATGAATGTTGCAAAGCTAGATCAACGAGACCTTATTTTATTTGATTTGGATGGGACCTTGGTCGATTCGGCATTTGACTTGTACCGTGCAATGAATTTGAGTTTGGCTCGTTTAGATTTGCCACAAGTTACAGAAGCTCAGGTTCGAGTCTGGATTGGTAAAGGCACATCGTTATTTTGTGAAAGCACATTGAAATATCTAAAAGGAGAAGTTGATCCAGTTTTACATCAACAACTTTTAGATACTTTTTTGGATATTTATAATGCTGAACCGTGTGTGGATACTCAGCCATTTTCAGGAATTTTAGAATTTTTAGATTGGGGAATTCAAAACAATAAAAAATTGATTTGTGTGACCAATAAGCCTGAACAGCCTGCACGAAAAATTTTAGAAGAATTGAAAATGGATCATTATTTTGTCGATGTGATTGGTGGTGATCGTTTTGATGTGCGTAAACCGCATCCAAAGCCGTTACTGTACTGCGTAGAAACTTACCAGAGCTCAAATGCGAAAACTCTCATGATTGGTGATTCGAGTAATGATGTAGAGGCTGCACGCCGTGCAGAGGTTGATTGTATTGTGGTGAGCTATGGCTATAATCATGGTGAAGATATTCAGCTTTGTCAGCCGCAACAAGTTGTCGATAATTTAACTGAGCTTTTAACTTAAAGTTGTTTTATTGCAGCATCAATATTTAAAAATAGTGGTGAGAGAAGGGAAGAGGAATGAATAATAAACATATTTTTCGATGGCAACACTAAGAGAAATTTATAGTAATCAAAACTTAGTCCTATCAAAAATAGAGAGAATTCCTCATGACAACTTCAGTGCAATTTGAACAATTAAAATCGAGTGGTTACAACTTAATTCCAGTTTATCGTCAACGTTTGGCAGATACCGATACGCCATTATCGGTATTTGCACGTTTGAAAGACCATCAACAAGCGTATTTATTTGAATCTGTAGAGGGTGGTGAAAACTGGGCACGTTATTCCATTATTGGATTGGGGGAGTCTACAGTCTTTTCGTGTAATGAAGGGCAATTGACCGTTCAATCACCCGATGGCACGCTCAACACGCAAGCATGTTCAGACCCATTTCAATATATCCGAGATTTTCAAGCACAGTTTAATGTGCCGACTCAACATGATTTACCTGCACTGCCAAACTTTACCGGTGGTTTAGTTGGTTACTTTGGTTATGATTCAGTGCGTTATATTGAGCCACGCTTAAAAAATATGCCTGTAGCAGACCCTGTGGGTGTTCCAGATTTATGGATGATGTTATCGAAGACAGTGATTGTTTTTGATAATTTAAAAGATACTTTATTTTTAATTGTACATGCCGATGTTCATGATGCAGATGCTTATACAAAAGCACAGCAGCAACTGGATCATTTAGAAAAATTATTAGCAACCCCAATTAGCTTGGTTGCAAAAAAACATACACCACCACATTTTGTATCTTTAACGGGTAAAGAGAAGTATTTAGAGTCCATTGAGACCGTTAAAGAATATATCCGTGCAGGCGATGTGATGCAGGTTGTTCCAGGGCATCGTATGGTGTCAGATTTCGATGGAGAGCCATTACAGGTCTACCGTGCTTTACGTCACCTTAATCCATCACCTTATTTATTCCTTGTGCAAGGGCGAACACTGACAGATAAAAAACCATTCTATATCGTGGGTTCGTCACCAGAAATTCTTTCTCGCCTTGAAAATGGTATAGCCACTGTGCGTCCGCTCGCAGGCACACGGCCACGTGGGAAAACTAAAGAAGAAGATTTAGCATTGGAAAAAGATTTGCTTTCAGATGAGAAAGAGATTGCAGAGCATTTAATGCTGATTGATTTAGGTCGTAATGATATTGGTCGTGTTTCTAAGATAGGTAAAGTGAAAGTGACTGATCGAATGGTGATAGAGCGTTATTCGCATGTTATGCACATTGTTTCTAATGTGCAGGGGGAAGTTTTGGATGATGTTGATGCTTTGGATGTTTTTAAAGCAACTTTTCCTGCTGGAACACTTTCTGGTGCGCCAAAAATTCGTGCAATGGAAATTATTGACGAAGTTGAACCAGTAAAACGTGGGATTTTTGGTGGAGCTGTTGGTTATTTAGGCTGGCATGGTGAAATGGATATGTCGATTGCGATCCGAACCTGTGTAATTCGTGAAAATAAAGTCTATGTACAGGCTGGAGCAGGCTTAGTTGCAGACTCAAATCCTGAATCAGAATGGAATGAAACCCAAATAAAAGCTCGCGCAGTGATCAAAGCGGTTGAATTATCATCAAACGGGTTGATTTTATGAGTTTTTGACAGTTTTTTTGCAAAAAACACTTGCAAGGATTCTAAGTTTTGCTAAACTGCACACCGTTCCGATACGAAACGTACGAAACACTAAGAAGCGCCGGCATAGCTCAGTTGGTAGAGCAACTGACTTGTAATCAGTAGGTCCACAGTTCGAATCCGTGTGCCGGCACCACTTTAAAGGTTTTGTGATAAAGTAGTTCAGAACGACACTGAAAGTAAGTGTGAATGGTGAGATTCCCGAGCGGTCAAAGGGAGCAGACTGTAACTCTGCCACGAAAGTTTCGAAGGTTCGAATCCTTCTCTCACCACCATTAACTTCGATAGAAGTGGTTAATTACCAACATTAAGCGGGAGTAGCTCAGTTGGTAGAGCGGCAGCCTTCCAAGCTGCATGTCGCGAGTTCGACCCTCGTCTCCCGCTCCATCGAAGATGATTGCTCTTATAGCTCAGTGGTAGAGCACTCCCTTGGTAAGGGAGAGGTCTCGAGTTCAAGTCTCGATAAGAGCTCCAGATACAGTTTAGTAGATTAATCTACACCAGTTTTTAGAAAGCAGGCTTATTAGTCTGCTTTTCGAGTATTTAGGTGTCTAGTTTTTTAGACGATTGTCGATGCTGAGTTGTTTTGACTCGTGTTCGACGTAAACGAGGAAGATCTCATGGCTAAGGCTAAGTTTGAACGTAATAAGCCACACGTAAACGTGGGCACAATTGGTCACGTCGACCATGGTAAAACAACTTTAACGGCTGCGATTGCAACTGTATGTGCTAAAACTTTTGGCGGTGAAGCGAAAGATTACGCTGCAATTGACTCTGCACCAGAAGAAAAAGCACGCGGTATTACAATTAATACTTCACACGTAGAATATGATTCTCCAGCTCGTCACTATGCGCACGTAGACTGTCCAGGTCACGCCGATTATGTTAAAAACATGATCACTGGTGCTGCTCAGATGGATGGTGCGATTCTTGTATGTGCTGCGACTGATGGTCCTATGCCACAGACTCGTGAACACATCCTTCTTTCTCGTCAGGTTGGTGTACCTTTCATTCTTGTATTCCTTAACAAGTGTGACCTTGTTGATGATGAAGAATTACTTGAATTAGTTGAAATGGAAGTTCGTGAACTTCTTTCTACTTATGACTTCCCAGGTGATGACACGCCTATCATTCGTGGTTCAGCTTTGGCTGCACTTAACGGTGAAGAAGGTCAGTATGGCGTTCCTGCTGTTCTAGCTCTTGTTGAAGCGCTTGATACTTATATTCCACAACCAGAACGTGCTATCGACAAGCCATTCTTGATGCCAATCGAAGATGTATTCTCTATCTCTGGTCGTGGTACTGTAGTAACTGGTCGTGTTGAAGCTGGTATCGTTAAAGTTGGCGAAGAAATTGAAATCGTTGGTATTAAAGATACAGTTAAAACAACAGTAACTGGCGTAGAAATGTTCCGTAAACTTCTTGACGAAGGTCGTGCGGGCGAGAACTGTGGTGTTCTTCTTCGTGGTACTAAGCGTGAAGACGTACAACGTGGTCAAGTACTTGCTAAGCCAGGTACAATCAAGCCGCATACTAAGTTTGATGCTGAAGTATATGTACTTTCTAAAGAAGAGGGTGGTCGTCATACTCCATTCCTTAACGGTTACCGTCCACAATTCTATTTCCGTACAACTGACGTAACTGGCGCAATCCAATTACAAGAAGGCGTGGAAATGGTTATGCCTGGTGATAACGTAGAAATGTCAGTAGAACTAATTCACCCAATCGCAATGGACCCAGGTCTACGTTTTGCGATCCGTGAAGGTGGTCGTACTGTAGGCGCTGGTGTTGTTGCGAAAGTAACTCTATAATCGCTAATGTGTTAATTATAACCGAGGGTTTAGGCTCTCGGTTTGTTTGTAGGTCAGTAGTTCAATTGGTAGAGCGTCGGTCTCCAAAACCGAATGTTGGCGGTTCGATCCCGTCCTGACCTGCCAGTTTTTAAATAAAAAACTTGATGTCGGCTAAACTGGTCATATAATAAATCGCGAAACCTACGACGAGTAAAAAAATGTCGAACGATAAATCACGCGACGCAATGGGCGACGCGGCAATTCCTCAAAGAAACAATTCTGCTGAAGTGGTGAAAACAAGTTCTCCATTAGATTTTATTTTGTGGATTATAGCATTGGCTTTATTTGGCTGTGCGTTAATGACAAATCAATATCTTCCAGCATATTGGGCGCCAGCCAATGGTATTTGGGTGCGTATTGGGGTGATTATAGCTTGTGTCATCGTAGCTTTAGGTTTATTATACGCCACCCATCAAGGCAAGGGCTTTGTTCGTTTGCTTAAAGACTCGCGTATTGAACTGCGTCGGGTAACTTGGCCAACGAAACATGAAACAGTAACGACTTCATGGCAGGTTTTGGTTGTTATCATTGTTGCTGCAATCGTTTTGTGGTGTTTTGACTACATTATTGGTTGGTTTATGAAGTTTATTATCGGGTAAGAGAGCTATGAAACGTTGGTACATTATTCATGCCTATTCAGGTTATGAAAAACAAGTGATGCGTTCACTTAATGATCGAATCCAGCGTAGCGCTGTTGCTGATAGTTTTGGTGATGTCCTTGTTCCTACTGAAGAAGTAGTGGAAATGAAGGATGGTAAGAAACGTAAATCAGAGCGTAAATTCTTTCCAGGTTATGTGTTAATTGAAAT
This sequence comes from Acinetobacter psychrotolerans, assembly GCF_048552595.1. NCBI lineage: Bacteria > Pseudomonadati > Pseudomonadota > Gammaproteobacteria > Moraxellales > Moraxellaceae > Acinetobacter > Acinetobacter psychrotolerans. The sequence goes on from NZ_JBIMDK010000016.1 coordinate 56,780, forward strand.
GGAAATGAATGACGATACTTGGCACATTGTTAAAGAATGTCCCAAAGTACTCGGCTTTATTGGTGGTACGGCAGACAGACCTGCGCCAATTACGCAAAAAGAAGCTGATGCGATTCTTGCACGTGTACATAATAAGGGTGAAGCACCGCGTCCTAAGACGATGTTTGAGCCTGGTGAAGAATTATTGGTTGTTGACGGTCCATTCACAGACTTTAAGGGTGTGGTGGAAGAAGTTCAATACGAAAAATCTCGTCTTACATTGACGATTAATGTATTTAATCGACCAACTCAAGTTGAATTGGAATTTCGCCAAGTCGAAAAATCAATGTAATTTGAGTTGTTTGAAAAACGCCCGATTTGTTATGAGTCGGGCATTGTTGTTGTAACAGTATTGTTACGTAAATGCTTGGGGAGCTCTAAAAGGCGTTTGTACCCAGAGGTAATTTGAAATGGCTAAGAAAATTGACAGCTATATCAAGCTGCAAGTTCCAGCTGGTAAAGCGAATCCATCTCCACCGATTGGTCCTGCATTGGGTCAACGTGGTGTTAACATCATGGCTTTCTGTAAAGAATTCAATGCTGCGACACAAAAACTTGAAGTTGGTCTTCCAATTCCAGTAGTGATCACTGTGTACAATGATAAATCGTTCACATTTATCATGAAAACTCCACCTGCTGCTGTTCTTCTTAAGAAAGCTGCTGGTATCCAAAAGGGTTCAGCTATACCTAACAAAACTAAAGTTGGTAAGTTGACTCGTGCTCAATTGGAAGAAATTGCGACTACTAAAGAACCAGATTTAACTGGTGCTGATTTAGACGCACGTGTACGTACCATTGCTGGTTCTGCGCGTTCTATGGGCTTGGAAGTGGAGTTATAAGACATGGCTAAATTAACTAAACGTCAAAAAGCCATTGCTGCTGCTATTGAAGCAAACAAAGTTTACTCTTTAGAAGAAGCAGTTCAAGTACTTACGAATCTTCCTGCTGCAAAATTCAAAGAATCTTTGGATGTTGCGGTAAACCTAGGTGTTGATCCTCGTAAATCTGACCAAGTTGTTCGTGGCGCGACTACACTTCCTGCAGGTACTGGTAAAACTGTACGTGTTGCTGTGTTTGCTCAAGGCGCTGCTGCTGAAGCTGCTAAAGCTGAAGGCGCGGACATTGTTGGTTTTGATGATCTTGCTGAAAGCATTCAAGCGGGTAACCTTGACTTTGACGTAGTAATTGCTGCTCCAGATGCAATGCGCGTTGTTGGTAAGTTGGGTACGATTCTTGGTCCACGTGGCTTAATGCCTAACCCTAAAGTGGGTACTGTAACTCCTGACGTTGCTACTGCAGTTAAAAATGCAAAAGCTGGTCAAGCACGTTACCGTGTAGACAAAGCAGGTATTATCCATGCTGCGATTGGTCAAGTAGGTTTTACTGCTGAAGCTATTCGTTCAAACCTTGAAGCACTTGTTGCTGACCTTAAGAAAGCAAAACCTGCTACATCTAAAGGTATTTACATCCAAAAGATCACTTTGAGCTCTACTATGGGTCCAGGTCTTGTTGTTGATGTTCAAAACGTTACTAAATAAGTCTCGACTTATTAAAGAATTTTGAAGCCCTGAGTAAGATTTAAAGCAATGCTTTAAAACTTACGCAAGAAACGCGCTGTCGTATTTTGCGAACTTAGGCAAACTTTGAATTGATAAATTAAATTTATCAGCGTCAAAGACCTCAGGCGAGGTGGGTTTTAGGACTCACTTCTTAAAAAACCAGTCTGAGTAGACGCGGTGGTGTGATTTATTCCTCCTCCGCGTGCAAGCCAAGCGATTGGTTTGCGAATTGGGAGTGCATTCATATGAGTGCATAAATCACCTTAGGAGGTTTTCAATGGCTCTTCTTATCGAAGACAAAAAACAGATCGTTGCCGAAGTAACTGAAGTTGCTTCTAAAGCGTTTGCTGCCGTTGTTGCTGATTATCAAGGTTTAACTGTTGAGCAATTAACTGCTCTTCGTGTTGAAGCTCGTAAGTTAGGTGTTACTACACGTATCGTGCGTAATACTTTGGCTAAACTTGCTCTTCAAGATACGCAATTCACTATCTTGAATGACAACCTTGTTGGTCCAACAATTTTAGCTTTCTCAAATTCTGAAGATGACATGGGTGCAGCTGCACGCTTGTTCGAAGAATTTGCTAAAACGAACAAAGCATTTGAATTAAAAGCTGCTGCATTTGATGGCAAACTTTATCAAGGTGCTGAAATTAGCGTTATTGCAAATCTTCCGAACCAAGAAAAAGCGCTTACTATGCTTGCTAATGTTCTTCAAGCTCCTATTTCGAAATTGGGTCGCTTACTTACAGCGCTTCAAGAGAAAAACGAGTCAGAAGCTGCTTAAGCTTAACAAAACTTTTTATCCACCATTCAACACCCATTTGGAGTTATTCTCATGGCTTTAACAAACGAAGAAATCTTAAACGCAGTTTCTGAAAAAACTGTTCTTGAACTTGTTGAACTTATTTCTGCATTCGAAGAAAAATTCAACGTATCTGCTGCTGCTGTATCTGCAGGTCCTGCTGCTGCTGCTGCTGTTGTTGAAGAGCAATCAGAATTCAATGTTGAATTGACTTCTTTTGGCGCAAACAAAGTTGCTGTAATTAAAGCAGTTCGTGAAATCACTGGTCTTGGCTTGAAAGAAGCTAAAGATTTAGTTGAAAGCGCTCCTGGTAACCTTAAAGAAGGCGTTACTAAGGAAGAAGCTGCTGAACTTAAAGCTAAGCTTGAAACTACTGGCGCTACAGTTACTGTTAAGTAATTTCTTTTTGGGGCAAATTTTAATTTGACCCCAAAAATTGGCTGATGGCTCTTGGGTCATCAGCCTTTTTGCGTTACAATAATCGGCTCGATTTTAGATTGATTGATAGAAAAATCATCAATTTTTAAAATAATTAAAGCTAATCAAACGCTTAGCAATGTTTTTGAGCTGTTGAAAATATTGTTAAGCGTTTTATACCACTGAAATTTGCAGCATTTGTATAAAAGTGGTGGTCATATCGACCTGCGTAATTCCTTCTAAGTCCGTTCTGCAGGCGGCTTAGTTTACTTTCCGAGGACTCCAGATGGCATACTCATATACCGAAAAGAAACGGATCCGTAAGAATTTTGGTAAATTGCCCCAAGTCATGCATGCTCCGTACCTGCTTTCGATTCAAGTCGACTCGTACAGATCATTCTTACAAGATGGCAAAACTCCAAAAAACCGTGAAGATCTTGGTCTGCAAGCCGCGTTTCGTTCAGTTTTTCCAATCGAAAGCTATTCTGGCAATGCTGCTTTAGAATTCGTTGAGTATAGTCTTGGTAAGCCTGAGTTTGATGTGCGCGAATGTATTCTTCGTGGCTCAACTTATGCGGCACCAATGCGCGTAAAAATTCGTTTGATCATTAAAGATCGTGAAACGAAATCAATTAAAGACGTTCGTGAACAAGAAGTGTACATGGGTGAAATGCCACTCATGACTGAGAATGGTACTTTCGTTATTAACGGTACTGAGCGTGTAATCGTATCTCAGTTGCACCGTTCACCTGGCGTGTTCTTTGATCATGATAAGGGTAAAACCCATTCAAGCGGTAAAGTGCTTTATTCAGCACGTATTATTCCTTACCGTGGTTCATGGTTAGATTTCGAATTCGATGCTAAAGATTTAGTTTTTGTTCGTATTGACCGTCGCCGTAAATTACTCGCGACTGTTGTTCTACGTGCATTAAGTTATAGCAACGAACAAATTTTGAATATGTTCTATGAGAAAGTACCTGTATATCTTGATATGGGTAGCTATCAAATCGACTTAGTTCCAGAGCGCCTTCGTGGTGAAATGGCACAGTTCGATATTGCTGATAATGATGGTAAAGCCATTGTTGAGCAAGGTAAACGTATTAATGCGCGTCATGTACGTCAAATGGAAGCTTCTGGTTTAACTAAACTTCCAGTTCCAGATGAATATCTTTATGAGCGTATCGTTGCTGAAGATATTGCTTTGCATAATGGTGAAGTGATTGCAGCGAATACAGTTCTTAGCCACGAAATTATGGTGAGAATTGCTGAAGGTGGTGTTAAACAATTTAACATCCTATTCACCAATGGTATCGACCGTGGTTCTTTTGTTGCGGATACATTACGTGCAGATACGACAACCGGTCGTGAAGAAGCACTTGTAGAAATCTACAAAGTAATGCGTCCAGGTGAGCCACCAACGAAAGAAGCAGCTGAAAACTTATTCAATAACTTATTCTTCGCTACAGAACGCTATGATTTATCGCCTGTAGGCCGTATGAAGTTCAATCGTCGTTTGGGTCGTCCTTACGAAGTGGGTACGGATCAGAAGTCTCGTGAAGTTGAAGGTATTCTTTCAAAATCAGATATTATTGATGTATTGAAGACTTTAGTTGAAATCCGTAACGGTAAAGGCGAAGTCGACGATATCGATCACTTGGGTAACCGTCGTGTTCGTTCAGTCGGTGAAATGACTGAAAATCAATTCCGTGTTGGTTTAGTTCGTGTTGAGCGTGCTGTAAAAGAGCGTTTAAACCAAGCTGAAACAGATAACTTGTCTCCACAAGATTTGATCAATGCGAAACCAGTTGCAGCTGCAATCAAAGAATTCTTTGGTTCAAGCCAGTTGTCTCAGTTCATGGATCAAAATAATCCATTGTCAGAAATTACACACAAACGTCGTGTATCTGCGCTTGGACCCGGTGGTTTAACACGTGAACGTGCAGGCTTTGAAGTACGTGACGTACATCAAACTCACTACGGTCGTGTGTGTCCAATTGAGACTCCTGAGGGACCAAACATTGGTTTGATCAACTCGCTTTCTGTTTATGCAAAAGCGAATAACTTCGGTTTCTTGGAAACACCTTACCGTAAAGTTATTGATGGTCTAGTGACGCTTGATATTGAATATCTTTCTGCAATTGAAGAAGTAGGTACTGTTATTGCACAGGCCGATTCTGCATTGGATAAAGATGGTCGTTTAGCTGAAGATTTTGTTTCTGTACGTCATGAAGGTGACTTCGTTCGTATGCCTCCTGAAAAAGTGACGCATATGGACGTATCTGCACAGCAGATTGTATCTGTTGCTGCATCACTTATTCCGTTCCTTGAACACGATGATGCCAACCGAGCATTGATGGGTTCAAACATGCAACGTCAGGCTGTTCCTACATTGCTTGCTGATAAACCACTTGTTGGTACAGGCATGGAAGCAAACGTAGCGCATGACTCTGGTGTATGTGTGATTGCGAAACGTGGTGGACGTATTGAGTTTGTTGATGCTTCTCGTGTCGTTATTCGTGTAAATGAAGACGAAATGATCGCTGGTGAAGCAGGTGTAGATATCTACAACCTGATCAAATATACCCGTTCGAACCAAAATACCTGTATTAACCAAAAAGTTCTTGTGAAATTGGGCGATAAAGTCGGTCTTGGTGATGTATTGGCTGATGGTCCATCTACAGACGGTGGTGAACTTGCGCTTGGTCAAAACATGCGTGTAGCGTTCATGACTTGGAATGGTTATAACTACGAAGACTCGATCTTATTATCTGAGCGTGTACTTCAAGAAGACCGTTTGACGTCTATTCACATTCAAGAATTGTCATGTGTAGCACGTGATACTAAGTTAGGCGCAGAAGAAATTACTGCCGATATTCCTAACGTTGGTGAAGCTGCACTGTCTAAATTGGATGAGTCAGGTATCGTTTATATCGGTGCTGAAGTGACTGCTGGTGACATCTTAGTCGGTAAAGTAACGCCTAAAGGTGAAACTCAGTTAACACCAGAAGAGAAATTGCTTCGCGCTATTTTCGGTGAAAAAGCGGCTGACGTTAAAGATTCTTCTTTACGTGTTGCTTCAGGTGTGAAAGGCACAGTTATCGACGTTCAAGTGTTTACACGTGACGGTATCGAGAAAGATGAACGTGCTCAAGCAATTGAAAAATCACAGTTAGATTCATACCGTAAAGATTTGAAAGAAGAATATAAGATTTTTGAAGAAGCAGCACGTGAACGTATTATTCGCTTGTTGAAAGGTCAAGAATCTAATGGCGGTGGTACGACTAAACGTGGTGACAAACTTTCTGAAGACGTATTGTCTGGATTAGCCCTTGTCGATCTTTTAGAAGTTCAACCAACGGATGAAGGTATCGCAGAGCGCTTAACTCAAATTCAGGTGTTCTTGAAAGAGAAGAGCATTGAAATCGATGAGAAATTTGCAGAGAAAAAACGCAAACTTTCTACAGGTGATGAGCTTACAACTGGTGTATTGAAAGTTGTTAAAGTTTATTTAGCTGTAAAACGTCGTATTCAGCCTGGTGATAAAATGGCCGGTCGTCACGGTAACAAAGGTGTTGTATCTAACATTTTACCTGTAGAAGACATGCCGCATGACATCCATGGTGTACCTGTTGATATCGTTTTGAACCCACTGGGTGTACCATCACGTATGAACGTGGGTCAGATTCTCGAAACTCACTTAGGTATGGCTGCGAAAGGTCTTGGTGACAAGATCGATAAGATGTTGAAGGAGCAACGTTCAGTTCTAGAACTGCGTGCTTTCTTAGACAAGATTTATAATAAAGTTGGTGGCGAGCAAGAAGATCTTGATAGCTTAACTGATGATGAGATCTTGGTATTGTCAGGTAACTTACGTCAAGGCGTACCTTTAGCAACACCAGTATTTGATGGTGCTGAAGAAGGTCAAATTAAAGAGTTACTTGAACTTGCTGACATTTCTCGTACGGGTCAAACAGTATTGTATGACGGACGTACAGGTGAACGTTTTGACCGTCCAGTAACCGTTGGTTATATGTACATGCTGAAACTGAATCACTTGGTTGATGACAAGATGCATGCGCGTTCTACAGGTTCTTATTCTCTTGTAACGCAACAGCCGCTTGGTGGTAAAGCACAGTTCGGTGGTCAGCGTTTCGGTGAGATGGAGGTCTGGGCACTTGAAGCTTATGGTGCAGCTTATACACTTCAAGAAATGTTGACTGTGAAGTCGGATGACGTTGAAGGCCGTACTCGCATCTATAAGAACATTGTAGATGGTAACCATTATATGGATCCGGGCATGCCTGAATCGTTCAACGTATTGACCAAAGAGATCCGTTCTTTAGGTATCAACATTGAACTGAAAAATGGTGACTAATTAGCCATGAATCCCCCCAACCCCCTTTAAAAAAGGAGGAGTTCCCATTCTATAAGAGTTGGAGCTTCCCTCCTTAGTAAAGGAGGGATTGAGGGAGGATTTTTTCAGTGAAAACAATATTTGTGACCCAGTTGGAGAGTGAAAATCTCTTTGACACACGGAGAAAAAAATTGAAAGACTTGCTCGATATCATGCGCAAAAAGACGGATTCAGACGGTCACGCTCCTGTAGAGTTTGATCGCATCCGTATTGGTCTTGCGTCACCAGAAATGATTAAGTCATGGTCTCATGGTGAAGTTAAAAAGCCTGAAACCATTAACTATCGTACGTTTAAGCCTGAACGTGATGGTTTATTCTGTGCCAAAATTTTTGGTCCAGTAAAAGATTATGAATGCTTATGCGGTAAGTATAAGCGTATGAAATACAAAGGCGTCATTTGTGAAAAATGTGGCGTTGAAGTAACAACTGCGAAAGTACGTCGTGAGCGTATGGGTCATATTGACCTTGCTTCACCAGTTGCGCATATTTGGTTCTTAAAATCATTACCAAGCCGTATCGGTCTTTTACTTGATATGACTTTACGTGATATCGAACGTGTATTGTATTTCGAATCATACGTTGTAACAGATCCTGGTATGACTCCGATGGAGAAATATCAGCTTCTTAACGATGAAGAGTACTTTACTGCGTTAGAAGAACATGGTGATGAATTCAGCGCAAAAATGGGTGCAGAAGCGATTCAAGATTTGTTGAAAGACATCGATCTTGAAGCTGAAATTTCTCGTTTACGTGAAGAGATTCCAAATACAACTTCAGAAACGAAGCTTAAAAAAGCATCTAAACGTCTGAAGTTAATGGAAGCATTCAAAGATTCGAACAACAAGCCTGAATGGATGGTGTTGACTGTACTTCCAGTACTTCCACCAGATCTTCGTCCGCTTGTACCACTTGAAGGTGGTCGTTTCGCAACTTCTGATTTGAACGATCTTTACCGTCGTGTGATCAACCGTAATAACCGTCTAAAACGTCTTCTTGACCTTGCAGCGCCAGACATTATCGTACGTAACGAAAAACGTATGTTACAAGAGTCTGTAGATGCATTGTTAGATAATGGTCGTCGTGGTCGTGCAATTACTGGTTCGAACAAACGTCCGCTTAAATCTTTGGCAGATATGATCAAAGGTAAGCAAGGTCGTTTCCGTCAAAACTTACTCGGTAAACGTGTTGACTATTCAGGTCGTTCGGTAATTACCGTTGGTCCTACTTTACGTTTACATCAATGTGGTCTTCCAAAGAAAATGGCACTTGAATTATTCAAGCCGTTTATCTTTGCTAAGCTACAAGCTTCTGGCCAAGCAACAACCATTAAAGCTGCGAAGAAAATGGTTGAGCGTGAAACTCCTGAAGTTTGGGACGTTCTTGCATCTGTAATTCGTCAACATCCAGTGATGTTGAACCGTGCGCCAACACTTCACCGTTTAGGTCTTCAAGCATTTGAACCTATTCTGATTGAAGGTAAAGCGATCCGTTTACATCCACTCGTTTGTGCTGCGTTTAACGCCGACTTCGATGGTGACCAAATGGCGGTTCACGTTCCATTAACACTTGAAGCTCAATTAGAAGCTCGTGCGTTAATGATGTCGACTAACAACATCTTGTCACCTGCAAATGGTGAGCCAATTATCGTACCTTCTCAAGACGTAGTCTTGGGCTTGTATTACATCACTCGTGATGCAATCAATGTCAAAGGCGAAGGCATGGTGTTCTCGGACACAGATGAAGTAAACCGTGCATTGGCAACAGGTCAAGTGAATTTACACGCTCGCGTTAAAGCACGTGTACACCAGACTGTGATTGATGAAGATGGTAATCGTGAACATCAAACGATTATTGTGGATACGACGCCTGGTCGTTGCTTACTTTGGGAAGTTGTTCCTGAAGGTATGGATTTCCAGCAAATCAACGTTGAGATGACCAAAAAGAACATCTCTAAATTGATTAACTCTTGCTACCGTAAATTGGGTCTTAAAGATACTGTTATCTTTGCGGATCAATTGATGTACTTGGGTTTCCGTCAAGCGACTCGTTCAGGCGTTTCGGTGGGTATGGAAGACATGCTCATTCCGCCACAAAAACAAGCAATTATCGAAAAAGCAGAAGTTGAAGTTCGTGAAATTGAACAACAATTCGAGCAAGGTTTCGTAACTGCTGGTGAGCGTTATAATAAAGTTGTCGATATTTGGGCACGTACCAATGACCAAGTTGCGAAAGCGATGATGGACAACTTGTCTTTCACTACTGTTCAAAATAAACAGGGTGAAGATGAGAAGCAAAAATCATTTAACAGTATCTACATGATGTCTGACTCTGGTGCCCGTGGTTCGGCAGCTCAGATTCGTCAGCTTGCAGGTATGCGTGGTTTGATGGCAAAACCAGATGGTTCGATCATTGAAACACCGATTAAAGCAAACTTCCGTGAAGGTTTGACAGTACTTCAGTACTTCATCTCAACACATGGTGCACGTAAAGGTTTGGCCGATACAGCACTTAAAACAGCGAACTCAGGTTACTTGACTCGTCGTTTGGTTGACGTTGCACAAGATTTAGTCATCACAGAACCAGATTGCGGTACTTTAGACGGTCTAGTAATGACACCATTCATTCAAGGTGGTGATGTTATTGAGAACCTTGGTGCACGAGTATTGGGCCGTGTAGTTGCTGAAGATGTGAAACGTGTTGGTTCTGACGAAGTTCTACTTCCACGTAATACTTTAATTGATGAAAAACTTGCCACATTTATTGAAAATGCTGGTGTCGACGAAATTAAAGTACGTTCAGTTGTAAACTGTGCTTCTACTTTCGGTGTATGTGCAAAATGTTATGGTCGTGACTTGGCTCGTGGTCATCAGGTAAATCCTGGTGAGTCTGTGGGTGTTATGGCTGCGCAATCGATTGGTGAACCTGGTACACAGTTAACCATGCGTACATTCCACGTCGGTGGTGCTGCGAGCAGAACGTCTGCCGCAAATAGCGTACAAGTGCGTAACAAAGGTACAGTTCGTTTCCATAACGTAAAAACTGTTCAACATGCTAAAGGTCATTTAGTATCTGTTTCACGTTCAGGTGAAATTGGTATTGCGGATGATATCGGTCGTGAACGTGAACGTTACAAACTTCCTTATGGTGCGTCGATCTTGTTGAAAGATGGTCAAGCTGTAGAAGGCGGTGGTATCGTTGCAACTTGGGATCCGCATACACATCCATTGGTAACAGAAGTAGCAGGTAAAGCACGTTTCAGCCAAATCGCTGATGGTGTGACTGCAACATCGAAAACTGATGATGCAACGGGTATGACAACTACCGAAATCTTGCCAGTAACAGCACGTCCTGCTTCTGGTAAAGATATGCGCCCAGCAATTGTGTTGGATACTGCAGATGGTGGTGAACAGTTCTACTTCTTGCCACAAAACACGATCGTAACTGTTCGTGATGGCGAGACGATCGGTGTCGGTGACGTTATCGGTCGTGTACCACAAGAAACTTCACGTACACGTGATATTACCGGTGGTCTACCACGTGTAGCTGATTTGTTCGAAGCACGTAAGCCGAAAGAGCATGCAATTCTTGCTGAAATTTCAGGTGTTGTAAGCTTTGGTAAAGAGACCAAAGGTAAGAATCGTCTTGTGATTACTCCAGATGATGGTTCTGAGATTTACGAAGAACTTATTCCGAAATGGCGTACCATGAACGTGTTCGAAGGCGAACATGTAAACCGTGGTGAAACCGTTTCTGATGGTCCACAGAACCCGCATGACATCTTACGTTTGAAAGGCGAAGTTGCACTTACAAACTACGTTGTAAATGAAGTGCAAGACGTTTACCGTCTACAAGGTGTAAAAATCAACGACAAGCACATTGAAGTGATCGTACGTCAAATGTTGCGTAAAGTTGATATTACTGATGGCGGCGATACAAGCTTCATCAAAGGTGAGCAAGTAGAGTACATCCGCGTGGTTCAAGAAAACCAGGCTGTGTTGGCTCAAAACAAGTTCCCTGCGAAGTTTGAACGTTTGTTGATGGGTATTACTAAAGCATCACTTTCTACTGACTCGTTCATCTCTGCTGCATCGTTCCAGGAAACAACTCGTGTGTTAACTGAAGCTGCTGTAACAGGTAAAGAAGATCTATTACGTGGCTTGAAAGAGAACGTAGTTGTAGGTCGCTTAATCCCAGCGGGTACAGGTTTGGCTTACCACTTAGAACGTCGTCGTCAAGAAGCTGAAGCTGCAGAGCATGAGCTTGTAAGTGACTTCTCTGATGTAGACCAAGCTTTCTCTCAAGCTTTAAATGAAGATTCTTTCTAAGAAACTCATTTAAAAATTGAAATGAAAAAGACGCCTTAGGGCGTCTTTTTTATATACTGAGTAAACCTAAGTCATAAATATTAAAAATGGTAATTAAAATTAGACATAAATTGATCGTTTTACTGACAGCGATGTTAGTTCCAGTCAGTATGATGATGTTTTTACCTTCTCAGCCAGAAGTGCGTTGGCAAGCTGATGTATTTCAGTTCATCACAGAAAAATTAAAGATTCGGACAGGAATGTCTGGCCCTTTGGCTTTTTATACGGTATTGGTTACTGCATATTTTTCGATATTTAGCATCATTTGGGCAGTCATTTTATTTGGGATGATTTGGCAAGAAGATCGTGAAAGTACACCTCAAAGAAAGTCCCAAGTAGCGCAGTTTAAGCTGTGGGATGGTGTGCTTGTGGTTGTATGCATTATTGGGTTTATCTGGTTTAGTTTTTCGATGATGCAATGGCATTTCGCTAAACAAGATATGACCATAGGTTTAGGTCGAAATGGTTATTTATTTCAATCGTTGTATCAATATAAACTTGGTGTTGTTTTTGCTGAGCTATTTTTTATGTTTTTCTTAGTATTTAGCCAGCTTGCAATTTTTATGCTTGCCTATGCAAGTTATCATTTTCTCAAAGAAAAATTTAAACGAATAGAATGATGATTTTAGCTTTAAAAATCTTGTGATTAAGTTAATGATTTACGAGGAAATCGTCATTCAATGAAAATTTCTTATTAACATGAATGTTATTTAAATTCGACTGTGCATCTTTGATAATTAAAGACTACAAATAGCAACATGAAAATTTAATTTAATCCATAAATTAGTGTTTTCATAAAATCAGTTGTAATCAATTGCATTTGTAAGTTCAGATAGAAAGGATGAATAACATGAAAAAAATAGTAATGACTATGATGTGTGTGAGTTTACCTATTGTGATGCTTACAGGTTGTGAAAACATGTCAGCAAATGATAAGCGTATTACTTCTGCGGCACTTGGTGGTGCTGTTGGTGGTGGTATAGGTAATCATGCTGGTAATGGTGTGGGTGCTGCTGTTGGCGCAGGTGGTGGTGCCGCTGTAGGTAGTAAAGCCAATAATGGATCAAACCGAAATGCGACATATAGCGGTGTGGGCGCAGGTATTGGTTCGGTGATTGGTAAAGGACTTTTTGGTGGTGATGCAGGTGCTGCAATTGGTGGAGCGATTGGCGGTGGTGCAGGATCTGCAATTGAAAGTAAGAAGTGATTGAATTTTCAATCATTCACATAGCAAATCAAAAATAAGCGCACATTGCGCTTATTTTTATGGATCAAGTTTGATGCTTAATTCTGCGTTAGAAAATAAATTTTATTCATCATCATTCATTTAATGTTCAGTCAATCATGAATTAAGATCGGTTTTTTGCATAATCGAACGCGATTTTTTTCTGCGGATATAGATGGTTTTTTGAACTTCTGCGATTCTGAGTCCTGAATCGTCAAAAATATTTAAAGTGTAATTTCGATATATAGGCTGATAATTGTCAGTTAATTCTTTGATGTGATTGATTTCATTTAGATCTAAGCGAACATCTGCATATACAGTGCTGCGTCCTGGTGAAAGGAAGTTGATAGTGGCTGCTTTATCCCAAACCATATATTTAGGTCCAAGATGATGCATAAGAATTAACATGTAAAATGGATCAACCATTGAGTATAAACTACCGCCAAAATGCACACCGACGATATTTTGATTACGCAGAGTTAAAGGCATTTTGATTCGAACATGATAATTTTTAAGATCAATGTTATCGATTTCGATACCCGCACCTTTATATGGTGAATAGTGATTCAGCATGAACTTAGAGACAAAAGGAATTGTCTGTAGTTTCTTCATTAGCTTATTCATGGTCAATTCTAGTTATCCATTTTTCAACCATAATAAACAACAGAATGGAAAGTGGCATTGATCTAAATGCCCTATACAATGAAATCATAGTCAATGGTTAGAACAATAAAAGGTGAATCGATGCAAGCGAAAAGTGATTGGATTTCCACCCAAGATCAGCAAAAACTCTATGCAAAAACATGGGGAAATGCCGAAAAACCAGCTTTAGTATTGGTACATGGTTATCCCGATAATCAGGAAGTCTGGGAACCGATCATTGAAAATTTAATCAATGATTTTTATATTGTGACTTATGATGTACGAGGCGCAGGGCAGTCAACTGTTGCTAAGCGTATTCGTGATTATGCTTTGCCACGTTTGTCTTTAGATTTGGAATGTGTGGTGAATGAACTTTTGCCGAACCGTAATTTTCATTTGGCAGCGCATGATTGGGGTTCAATTCAGTCGTGGGAGTCTGCAACTGAAACGAAATTTAAAAACCGTATTTTGTCTTATACGACTATTTCTGGGCCATGTTTGGATCATGCTGCATTTTGGATGCGTGACCAGTTTGCAAATGAAAAACCTAAATTTTTTAAACAGTTATTTAAGTCTTGGTATATCGTTGCCTTTCAATTGCCGATTATCGCACCCACCGTTTGGCACTTCTTTAACCCGCAGCGTTGGGGAGTGGTTCTGAGCCAATTAGAAAAAACCAAAGGCTTACCACTCAATCAAAATATTTCTAAAGATGGCGAACATGGCATTAGTTTATATCGTGCTAATTTTATTCCACGATTAACTCGTCCGCGTCAACGCCATGCAATTTGTCCTGTTCAAGCAATTGTATTGAAACAAGATAAGTTTGTAAGTCCAGAGTTGATTGATGAAATGCCAAAATGGGCTGAAAAGTTTGAACGTGTTGAAGTAGATGCTAACCATTGGGCTGTTTTAAGTCGTCCAAAAGAAATTGCACAATATATTCAAAGCTTTGCATTGAAAAATAATTAGAGATTCATCTAGATAAATCGTGCCGACGTAATCTCAAATATCGAGATTGTGTCGGCTTTTTTTCATTGTTTTGTTTACTTCAAATCTACTCATCTTCATTCATTATGGACTATTGGACTAAATTACAGCTTCATCGTAGTGAATCTGATAAAATATGCGCTTTCCAAATTCTGAAATTTTTCCATGAATGCTGTCGTTATTGCGATTGCCGTGATGTTTATTTTGTCACTGGCGCGAGTTTCTGTTGTCTTGACCTTAGTCATTTCAGCAGTTATTGGTGGTTTGGTTGCGGGTTTAAGTCTAGCTGAAACTGTAGAAGCATTTAATACCGGTTTGGGCGATGGCGCTGAGGTTGCTTTAGCCTATGCCGTATTGGGCGCTTTTGCACTTGCATTGTCAAAGTCTGGTTTACCCGATTTATTGGCACATAAATTGATTGGTTTATTGGGCTTAGAGGCGACACAGAAACAAGCCAAGAAAGTTAAATTTTTATTGTTGTTTATTTTATTGGTTGCTGCAATTTGCTCACAGAATATTATTCCAGTGCATATTGCCTTTATTCCAGTGCTTGTTCCGCCATTACTTAAAGTGATGAATCACTTAAAGCTAGATCGTCGTGCGGCAGCTTGTGTGTTAACACTCGGCTTAGTTGGAACATATATTTTCTTACCTGTTGGCTTTGGTGCCATTTTCCTTGAGCAAATTCTCATGGGAAATATTAATAAAATTGGTGCTGCTTATAATCTACACGTTGACCGCAGCATGATGCCAATGGGGATGGCTATTCCTGTATTGGGCATGGTGATTGGTGCTTTATTCGCAGTATTCGTGAGCTATCGTAAACCACGTATTTATGTAGATCGTACTGTGGTTTCAGTTACGACGATTGATTTAGATAAACCGCTTCGTACGATCAATCTTGATGAAATTAAAGCAGATGGTCTTGAACTTGAAAAAGAAGCACAACAAGCACCAAAAGTTTCAAAAAAAACCATACTCATGGCATTGCTGGCAATCGCCCTAACATTGGTTGCACAGCTTTATTCAGGCTCAATGATCTTAGGTGGATTGGTTGGATTCTCAGTACTTTCTGCTGCTGGTATTTTCAAGTGGCAAGATGCAGATGATGTCTTTGTTCAAGGTATGCGAATGATGGCACTGGTTGGTTTTATTATGATCTCTGCGGCAGGTTTTGCATCTGTTATGACGCATACAGGAGATATTAATCAACTGGTGAATGGTGTGGTTCACTTGATTGGTGACAATAAAGCCTTGGCTGCATTCCTCATGTTATTCATTGGTTTATTTGTCACGATTGGTATTGGTTCATCCTTCTCAAGTGTGCCTGTTCTTGCCGTGATTTATGTACCATTGTGCGTCCAATTTGGCTTTTCGCCTTTGGCGACGATCGCTCTTATTGGTACTGCTGCAGCGTTGGGTGATGCCGGTTCCCCCGCTTCAGACTCTACGCTTGGTCCTACAGCAGGGTTGGGGGTAGATGGGCAACATGACCATATTTGGGACACAGTTGTACCGACCTTTATTCATTTTAATATTCCATTATTAATTTTTGGTTGGATTGCAGCTATGGTGTTATAACGACATCCTTTTAAATATTTTGGGCTATTCATTGAGTGATTGATGAATAGCTTTTTTTTAATATTTGAATTGATATAGCATTAAAATGTGTGAAAAACATCATAATTTATAATTATGAAATAAATATTAAAATACTATTTTGTTTAAAATAACTAATGATTTGTCTATATTAATCATACTAAATTGATCGGTTTTGATTAAAATAATTTTAATTAATTAAGTTGTATTTAAAACCAACTATTTTAATATGGATAAAATAAATTTACTTATATAACAATTATTTAAAAATAAATTTAATTTTTTGTTTTAAATTAATGTTGCAAGATATTTAATATGTGTGTTTAATACTTATTAATAACAACGTGGGGTATTAATAATGTTTAAGAAAGCTATATTTATTACATTAATGGGGGTTTCTTCTGCTTCATTTGCAGATTGGCAAGTGAAAGTCGGTGCTTCTGCAATTGCACCAACTCAAGACACGGCAATCCTAGGTGGTGCAGCAGTTGTTAAAGCAGATCAGGAAATTGCTTTTACACCTTCTGTAGAATATATTTTTGGTCAAACTCCTTTTTCTGTTGAATTATTACTAGCAACACCAATCAGCCATGATGTACTTTTAGATGGTCAAAAAGCGGTTAAACTTAAGCATTTGCCGCCAACAATTACAGCAAAGTATAACTTTAAAAACTCAACTCGCTTTACGCCTTATATTGGTGTAGGCGGTACTGCATTCATTGCATGGGATGAGGAAACTTCAGGTGGACTTGAAGGAACTAAAGTAAAAGTAAAAGAAGACTTTGGTTTTGCAGGTCAAGTTGGTTTTAACTTCCAACCTGCGGATGCTAAAAACTGGGGTGTATTTGTAGATGTACGTTATGCACAACTCAGCCCTGAAGTTGAAGTTAAAGGTTTAACAACATTTGATTTAGATATTGATCCTATTATTTATACATTGGGTTATAGCTACAAATTTTAATTAATAGCATTGTAAAAAAACTCGGTCTTTGTACCGAGTTTTTTTATTCTCAATAAAAAATTCAGAAGCGATGATTTACATATCAAAGAGCATGTTTTATACGAAAAATCCGTTCATTTAGCATTTATTATATTAAAAATAAATTTTTATAAAGAAAGGTGAAATTATTATTTTTGAAAGTTTTTTGATCACATTACATTGAAAAGATAAATTGATTGAGTCAAAAACTTCTAGGGCAATAATGCTTAATCAAAAAAATCGCATTCAATTCATTTCTGAGGTCAAAATTTATGTTCAACAAATTCATATTCCTAAATCAAACTTTTCTTTTTATCTTAGCTTTCGCTGTATTACCAACAACATATGCAGGAAATTGGCAACTTAAAGTCGGTGGTAGTGTCATTGCTCCTGCAAGTAATAATGGGATTGTGGCAGGAGCAAAAGCAGATGTCAGCCATGAGTATAATTTAACGCCTTCTGTTGAATATTTTTTTGGAGATTCTCCATTTTCAGCCGAGCTTTTACTGGCAGTTGCACCATTTAAGCATGATATTAAACTCGATGGCGTTAAAGCGGCAACCTTTAAACATTTACCGCCAACGATTACGGCTAAGTATCATTTAAAAAATTCAACACGCTTTACGCCTTATATCGGTGTGGGTTTAACGGTTGCTGTGCCATGGGATGAACATTTGAATGGTAGCAATTCAAAATTAGATGCAGATGTAACTTATGGTGCAGCAGGACAATTGGGTTTTAATTTCCAACCTGCGGATGCTAAAAATTGGGGCGTATTTGCAGATGTACGTTATGCTCAAGTTGAAAGTGATGTAAAACTAGACGGCAAAGGGATTGGAACATTGAAGGTCAACCCTTTGGTTTATACGTTGGGTTATAGCTATCGCTTTTAATGTAGATTGAATATAAAAAATTGGTTTGAACTGGACACCATAAGTTGAATACAACTTATGGATTTTTATAATAAATTACAAAATAGTCATATTCAGCAATATCTGTTTGAGTAGAATCCACTTATTCTCAGTAATACAATATTTTAATTAATTGAATAAAAATGAAGTTAGTTTTAGCTATTATATTTGCATTATTTAGTCCATTTTCGATTGTCCACGCTGCGAGTTTTAATTGTGATCAAGCACAGACCAAGACCGAGCAAGCTATTTGTGAGCATCGAAATTTAAATGATGCAGATGTCAAAATGGCGACGACATATAATATTATCCGTAAGCTTGTCCCTATGGGAACACGTGGCGTTATACAAGATCAACAAGTTAAATGGTTACAGTTACGTGATCAATGTCAGGCTAGTTCAAGCTGCTTGGCAGAAGTATATAAAATGCGTCAGCAAAAACTCGATATTTATATGAATCAAGTGTATCAACAAGGTCCTTTTTAATTTTTTTAAGTTTCACTATTGAAATATGAATAAATCGCACCATTTCTAAGGCATTCGATTAATTTTTTCATCATCAATCTAAGTGTTTAACGATTCTGGAAATGTTGATCCATTTGCAGAATATTGAATTGTTCAAAACTTAGACAATGAGTTTTGATGAAAGATTTTTTATAACAAGATTATTGATGCATTTAAGGAATGATTTATGAGTGAACAGAACCCACAACACACGGCAAAAAAGCATAGTTTCCAAGCTGAAGTCGCACAGCTTTTACATTTGGTGACGCATTCTCTCTATTCAAATCCTGAAATTTTCCTACGTGAATTGATCTCAAATGCTTCAGATGCATGCGATAAATTACGTTTTGAAGGGATTAATCACCCTGAATATTATGAAAATGATCCCGATTTGCATGTTCGTGTCAGTCTAGATAAAGATGCCAAAACCATTACGATTTCAGACAACGGCATTGGTTTAAGCCAACAAGAAGCCATTGATAATTTAGGAACAATTGCTAAATCTGGTACCAAAGACTTTATGTCAAAATTGTCAGGTGATCAAAAATCAGATGCTCAGCTAATTGGTCAGTTTGGTGTAGGTTTCTATTCTGGTTTTATTGTTGCAGACAAAATTACGGTTGAATCACGTCGTGCAGGTACAGATGCTGCTGAAGGTGTGCGTTGGATCAGCGGTGGTACGGGCGATTTTGAAGTAGAACAAATCGAAAAAGTTTCACGTGGTACAGACATTATTTTGCATCTACGTGACGATGCTTTGGATTATTTAGACGCCTATAAAGTGAAGCAGATTATTAATAAATATTCTGATCACATTAGCTTGCCCATCGAAATGCAAAAAGAAGTATGGCAAGAGGAAGAAGTTGCTGAAGGCGAGGAACCTAAAGGCGGTGGTCAGTATGTTAAAACAGATGAATGGGAAGCAATTAACTCAGCAAGCGCTTTGTGGACACGCAATAAGAACGAAGTGACCGAAGAGCAATATGTTGAGTTCTATAAGAATTTAACACATGATTTTGATGCTCCATTGGCTTGGGCGCATAACCGTGTGGAAGGCAGCACGGAATATACCCAATTGCTTTATATTCCAAGTAAGGCGGCAAGTAATCTTTTTACACGTGAAGCAAAAGCAGGCATTAAACTGTATGTAAAACGTGTATTTATTATGGATGATGCGGATAATTTAATTCCAAATTATTTACGATTTGTGCAAGGTGTAGTGGATAGTGCCGATCTTCCATTGAATGTGAGCCGTGAACTTTTACAAGAAAGCCGTGATGTCAAAACCATTCGTGAGGGAAATACTCGCCGTGTGTTAACGACTTTAGACAACTTGGCAAAATCTGAAGATGCTGCGGATCAAGAGAAATTCAAAACATTCTATGCTGAATTTGGCTCAGTGATTAAAGAGGGTTTAGGCGAAGACATGGGGAATCGTGAACGTATTCTCAAGTTATTGCGTTTCTCTACTTCGACCAATGACGAAGTTTCGACGTCACTTGAAGCATATAAAGCACGTATGAAAGAAGGGCAAAAAGCCATTTATTACGTGACTGCGGATAGCCTCACTGCTGCAAAAAATTCGCCACAACTTGAATTATTCCGTAAAAAAGACATCGAAGTTTTGCTCATGGCAGACCGTGTTGATGAATGGGCGATGGAATTCGTGCAAGATTTTGATGGTACACCCATGCAAAATGTCGCAAAAGGTGCTGTTGATCTGGGTGATTTACAAGATGCCGAAGAAAAACAGGCACTTGAAGCAGCGGCTGAGCAGTTTAAGCCAGTGATTGAAAAATTGTCTGACTCGCTCAAAACTAAAACCAAAGAAGTTCGTGTAACCACTCGTTTGGTCGATTCGCCAGCATGTTTGGTGACCAGTGAGGGTGAGCTTTCTCCGCAATTGATTCGTATGTTAAAACAAGCAGGGCAGGCTATTCCAGAATCTAAACCGATTCTCGAAATTAACCCTGAACATCCTTTAGTGAAAAAACTTGAAAGTTCTGCACAGTTTGACGATTTGGCAAATGTGATTTTTGACCAAGCTGTGATTGCGGAAGGCGGTTTACCTGAAAATCCTGCTGAATATATCAAACGTATTAATAGTTTATTGCTTAAATAAATTGTAATTTGTTCTGAGAGCCTATCTTCAAGATAGGCTTTTTTAATGGATACAAATACGGAGTGGATAAGTCGGAACTTATCCACAATTGACTTATGTCATATTGATCGAATATTCAAAAGTTACTCTAAAATAAAGCTTCAAGTCGAACTAAAGCACTTGGGTAATGACTTCTATCTTCACGATGATCATTA
This sequence comes from Acinetobacter psychrotolerans, assembly GCF_048552595.1. NCBI lineage: Bacteria > Pseudomonadati > Pseudomonadota > Gammaproteobacteria > Moraxellales > Moraxellaceae > Acinetobacter > Acinetobacter psychrotolerans. Next base: position 77,540 of record NZ_JBIMDK010000016.1, read on the forward strand.
AAATAGTTTAAGTCACCTTGTACATAAAACCACTCACGCCACACAGGTTGACGCCAAGAAATAAAAGGCCCCCAACTGTTTAAACGTAAATCATCACGATTGTAAAAACCACCTGTATAGATGCCATAGTTAAAGCGATTATTTTTAAAAAATTGGTGCTGACGATACGTTCTGTTGTCCCAAGTTAAATCATCATCTTGCTCATCTGCATAGGTGATATATAACTGATTAGAAATAAATGGCTGATCTGGACGGGCATGGGTGAGTTCTAAATTGGTTCTCAGATAATTTTCACTGTCTATACCATAGCGATAAATCTGCTCTGCGTGAAAATAAAAATCATTGGAAAGTGTCCAATCTTTTTCCGCTTTTAAACGTGCATAAATATCACTGCCAGAACGGATACCTAAGTCGGCATCGACCTTGAAAGGCAGCTTTTTGGAAAATTGAGACCAGCGTAATGCAATAGAACTATTGTCATCTCGTATTTGCTTGCCATCAAATTTTTTATTGGAATTATTTTCAGGATGCTCATTGGTAATAGCAATATTATTAGCAATTTCATCATCTAACGAGTCATCACCAAATACCACACTGAGGCGATGTTCTAGTGTTGGTAATTTGATTCGACCACGGATACGTGGACTCACATCGTAGCCATCATACTTATTCCAACGGTTGTCTACTAAAACCCGAAGTGATGCTGTCGCTGGATGTTCTGGATCAGATTGACCAAACCATCCATCCATTTTTTGTGCAGTATGATCAACCCACTGGCGAATATTTTTTTGCTTTTGATCTGCCCACGTCTGGTTTTCTGTTGTTTCAGTCGCAGGAACAATATCTTGGTTGGATTGTTCTGGGAAAAGTGTTGGTGTTGCATCAACAAGGCGTGGGACATAGTCAAGCCAGTCCATGTCAGTTGTTTTAATCGAATTTGTCGCAAAAGGTTGCGCTGTTTTGTGTGCTTCTATCGTTGTATGGAATTGATTCCCCGTTTCAGCAAATGCTGAGTTCCCATAAAAACTCCCTACTAAAAACAGATAGGGTAATTTTGAGATGATGAAGGTCAAAGTTTTATTCATTTGTACTCCTTCCTCAATTTGAGTCACGTGAAGTTTTTAGTTTTCATAATTACTATGCCTTAAAAAATACATGGATTTCAATCTAATCGTTGTAGTAAAAATATATATTGATTAAAAAAGACATTAAATAGAGAAATGGATTAACATAATGCTCTATTTTTATACATCAATAAGTGTATTTTACGAGTTTCAGTGAAAGTTTATTCCATGTCGGTTTTAGAGGAAGAGATTGAAGGGCGAATTCAAACATGAGGTGCGACAGTTTGAAAAGTCTTATGATAATCAACAAGCTGAGCAAATTTCTCTAATGGTGTAAGCCAATCTAACGCTT
>NZ_JBIMDK010000017.1:0-78327 GCF_048552595.1 Acinetobacter psychrotolerans
CTTCAAAGTTAAGATGATGGTATGACAATTTTATATACTCCATAAACCCTTTAAATTAATTAGGTGGTTTATGTCGCACTTCAAGTTTTACTCTGCCTAACGACAAAATTTTCACAACCACTCAAAATAAAATCCTTCCAAATTTCACAATTAATCATGAAAAAAAACAAATCACAGCAGATCGAAAATTCACATATTTTAATTATAAAAATTTTATATATTTAAAATTAATTAAAGATTTCATAAAAACAGATGAAATACAAGATACAGATAATGAAGAATTTTATTCAGAACTTTTAACAAAATCTACATATGATTTTTTATACAAAGTTGATAAAAAAATTAAGAAAAAAATACCTTATCCTATTTTCAACTTAGATATAAAAAATCAACCTGATTATGAGAATATCTTCATTATATCTAAGCTTCCCGAGATATTAAATTATATAGATACATCAATATCTAAATATTTTAGAAAAGTACAATATTTAGAACCTTTAAGAGCAACTGCTCAAAGATATTATAGAAAACAGGAACTAGCTATAAATGAGGTAGATTCCAAAGGTTCAAATATTGCGATGTTCTTAGTTGAGCACCACACAAACCACGCCCTTAAAAAGTTGATTTATAAACATTTTAATTTAGAATTTATCACTGAGTCAAATAAAGGACATATCACTTTAAATTTATTACTTGATAAAATAAAAAATGAAAAAATTAATTTAGCTGATTTAGGTGTCGGATATTCTCAAATTTTACCTGTTATTTTACAACTATGGAGTGCTGTATATAATAACAATGATGAACAAGGTTGCTTGGTAGTTGAGCAACCTGAATTACATTTACACCCAGCATATCAAGCAAAAATAGCAGATATTACAATAGACATCATAGATCAAATTAAAAAATCTGGGCGAATATATAATTTTATATATGAGACACATAGCCCACACCTAATAAATAGAATAGGTGAATTAATTGAAGAAAAAAAACTTGATAAAAATGATGTTCAAATTCTCATTTTTAACAATGATTTACATGATACACAAATTACAGAGGCTACCTTTGATGACAAAGGTAGTTTGATCAATTGGCCATTTGGTTTCTTTCTTTAACTTAATTTGCGTATTTTAGACATGTATATTTATTTAGATGAATCTATTCTAAATTTAAATTTAGAAAATCCTGACAATTTATGCAAAGTTGAGTTTTTATTAACAGGCTATGCTGAAGGAAACTATATCCTTAATGCTCCAAGAAAATTACTTAAATTTTTTTTTGATAATAGTAGTCTTTCAAGAATAGCTAGAGATGCAGCAGTATTTGCATATAAAAACTATAGCATGATGAATGCTTTCTTAGAAAAAATACCTTACAAAATCATCGTTAAAGATAAAAGTAATATTAATAATTCTGATAATCAATGGATAATATCTCTCACAGATGTTAAATATGGTTTTTTAGTAAATGGAATAGTAATTCTTGGTGAAAATTTGAATGATTCTAAATTTTTAAATTTTACTGCACAACACTTTCAAAAAACAAGCAATGATTACAAACCTTTTATTTTGATAAATCATTTCCATGGTGGCGGAGGTAGTACTACTTACAATGAGCTAGACAATCTCCTTAATAGAAAACTTAATCATATTTTCTGCTTTCTTGATAGTGATAAAGAAAGCCCTACTTGTCTCGACACAGATACTGCAAAAAAATGTATTAGGAGTATTAATAAAAATTCTTGGTTAAGTAAATTTTCCTCAACAAATGACTACAGAGAGGCAGAAAACTTAATTCCTTTATCATTACTTGAAAAGATTGAACAATTTCCTTTATCAAATATTCAAAAAATTAAGCAGATTGAAGGTAAACATCAAGTCCTTTTATATCCATATATCGATATAAAAAATGGATTAACTAAGAAGTTTCTGACTAAAATTAGTCAAACACAATCTCAGAAAAAAGAGTTTTGGCATACTATATTACAAAAAATAGCTTTAGAAGGAATACCTATAGAATGCAATATAGTTAATGATATATGTACAATACACACCCAATTAAAAGATAATGTATGCCAAATATTACCCGCTGGTACACAAAAGACTCTAGAGAGTACAATTAAGGTGCTTGAAAAAATGCCTATAGATGAATCTTTCAATATTATTAAAGATGATTATTCAAGTAAGGCTTGGTTTGAGATCGGTGAAACAATTTTTTGGTTATCATGCGCCCTTCCTAAAATTAGACTATCTTGAAAATTTAACTTTACTTTTCCCTCACCTCTTAGGAGAGTGTGAGGGAGAGGTATTTTTCAACTCATAACAAATCTGCCAAAGATGCTCTAAAACCGTATCAGTATTTTGCAGCACTTCATGATTCCAATACCGCACCACTTTTAAATCTAAAGCCTCTAAAAAAAGAGTCCGTTCAGCATCATATTCTTTACCATCATCCATATTGTGCTGACTACCATCCAACTCAACCACTAAACCACTAAACCAATTTCATTACAGTAAAAATCGACAATATTCGTGTCTGCGAAATTTAAGATTCATAAATCGCTTAGCACGAAGTAATTGCCACATTAAATGCTCTTCATCTGTGGCATTCGTTCGCATGGTTTTGGCAAATTCAAGTAGTCTTGAATCTATCATTTTTCTTACTTCCTCTCCCTAGCCCTCTCCTAAAATGAGAGGGAACTTCACCTAAATTTATGTCGGGATTAAATCAATTACAACTCCCTCTCCCTCGGGGATGAGAAGCAATGCTTCGCAAGGGGGTGAGGGGAAAATTAAAGAGATGAGAAGCACTGCTTCGCAAGGGAGAGATATTTTTTTAGTCAATGAGAAGTGCTGCTACAACACTCCTCTCTCCATCAACATTTTCAACCCACTCACTTTGCCAAAATACTTCAACCGTTCCTTTTCCCACTTCACTTGCTGTTTTAAAGTCACCACATCTGCATCAATAGCTTTATACACTTCAGCTTCAGACCGCACAGGCTTAGAAATATAAAAACCTTCAATAATTTCATTAATTTTCTGTGCTAACTTCTGACTTTGCCCTTCCAAAGCCAGTTGATACAACTTTACTTGTTCAGCACTTAAAGCTTTTGAACTCGTACCTTTATTCTGTTCAAGTTGTAACTGCAATTTTAGTAAATAATACAAATCCTGCTGCGTATGCGCTTCATTCACAACTTGTTGTAACTCAGTCTTTTCTACCTTCTTTTCTTCATCGGGTTCACGGTCAGGATGAATCATCGCAGTGATTTTTAAATACACGGTTTTAAGCGATTGCTCTGCCATTTTTTCAGCTTGTTCACGTTTTTCTTGCTGTTTCTTTTGCTTATGCAACTCACGTTCACGCTGAAATTTTTCACTATCCCACTCTTCTATTTCATCATCTACTGGTACTGAATTTTCTAATACTAGCTTTTGAGTTTCAATAACAGCTTTAGCCTTAACTTTTTCATTTCGTAATTGAAAATAAAACACATTAATTTTATTCACAAATTCATGTTGTTGGCTTGAAAGCGACTTTGATTTTTTCAGTATTTTTGCAAGTTCAGCAGTTTTTTCATCAAGTAATTGCTGCTCAGCTTTAGAAAATTCATCACTTTGCACATTTGCCCAAAGCCGTTCTAATTGAGCAAATAAAATTTGATGTAACTCGCTATAAATTGGCAGCAGTTTTTGCCGTACATGCTGCAGGATCTCAGCCTGTGAATTTTGCCATTTAGAAAGTTCTATTTTTTGCTGTTCAATTTGATCAATCAACCGATTTAATTTTTTATGCTGCGGTGAAAATGCAGCCTGTGGTTGAGCAATATGTTTTAAATCGAAAGACATAATAATGAAACAATACAAAAGAAAAATTATACCTGAATTTATCCAGTTATCATTTTATCCTTCACATATTGATCATTATCCTGCTCAAGAACTGAAGGGATTTCAAAGCAATAAAATTTATAAATAACACTCTATTGTAAATCAAATCATTATTCTTTGAGATGATCCAAAGCCGTACCCTTCACAGGATTTCGTTTCCAATAATACGGTTGGAAAAATCTTAAAAATAAACGCCACGGCGTGATCCATGTGATTCGAACATTACTTTTCTTATTTTGACTAATACGCTTGGCTAAATAACCACAAACTTGCTCAGGTGGGTCAATAATAAACATAAATAACCACTTCATTTTATACCAATTTTTAACTTCACCTTGTTGCCAAGAAGATATTAATAAATCAGTCGCTACCATTCCTGGGCTTAAAGTTCCAATCAGAACATTACTATTCTTTGCTTCTTTATTCAGAGCATGGCTCAAATAAGCAACGGCTCGTTTACTGGTTGCATAAGGAGTCATTCCTGCACTCCATTCACCACGACTGCCCCAACCTTCCATATTAAAAATTTGTCCAGAACCTTGTGCAATCATTCCCTTAAAAGCCACTTGCGAACCATACAAACTACCAAGAACATTTGTTTTGACCACACTTTCTAAATCTGTACTGCTAATATCAGCAAATGCTTTTGCAGCATTACACGTTCCTGCATTATTGATCCAAACATTCACATGCCTAAATTTTAAAATGCTTTCATCCCACAGTTTTTGCAAATCTTGATATTCAGTTACATCACAGGTGACAGCAAAAATTCGATGTGGATCATAACGTTGACCTAACTCGATAACGACACGATTTAACTGCTGCGTATTTCGTGCCGAAATCACCACCGACCAACCTAACTTTAAAAATGCTTCCGCTAGACCTAAACCAATTCCACGTGTTCCGCCCGTAATCACAACCGATAAAGTTTGATCCGCATGTATTTTGTTCAAAATATTCTCCGTGGTCATAGTGATAAATCAATAAAAATAAGCAAGTACAGCGTGATGAAACTAATGCTAATTCAGGATAATTCGTATTACAAAATCAACTCTCAAAATAGAATCTAAAATATTCAAAATAATGATGAAGTTAAGTCATCATATGTTTTTTGCATAGTCTATTTATTTTATAAGTCATACTTTGTGAATAAAAATTTCATAATCAAAAAAACCATCAAGGATCTATTTACAATCAGTGGTTAGATTTGACTTTAAATTCTGCCAGCCAAAAAAACTAGATCATCGTGACCCATTTTTAGGAACATATTTTTTAGAGCGTGATTTTGCCCGCCATTATGCCGTCACAATAGATCGTAAGAACCCACTACTTTTACCATTATTTGCAGATTTTACAGATTTACCTCCCTTCTATGTGCAGGTTGGTTGAAAAGAAGTTTTATTGGATGACAGTCGAAAGTTTGCCAAACGAGCAAAAGCACAGGGGTAGACGTAACCTTGGATATTTGGACGGAAATGTGGCATGCGTGGGCAATTGTGCCTTTTGTCTCAGAAAGTAAAGCTGACAGTATTAAGGCAAGAAGATGGTTAGCAGGCTTTCTTGGATAAATTTTGGAAACAAATAACAGACATTTGTTGGATTTATTGACCTAAACTTTTCATCATCCCGCCATATCTTGCAATGAAGAATTTTTGTTTGATATAACACACACCATTTTAATGTTAATACAGGGAACGTAAAATGCGTATTTTAAAAATTGCATTAACATCTACCATGCTCAGTCTTTCCGTGAGTGCTTTTGCAAAACAAACAGTCTGTGTATTCGATCCAGTAGGGAAAGCAGGCGATGCATTTGCATTGGCAAAAGACTATGCCTTAGAAGCAAAAAAGTGGAATGCGAATATCGAACTCAGAGCATATGTAGATGAACGTATTGCTGCCGATGATCTTAAGGCTGGAAAATGTGATGGCGCAATTATCAGTGGCTTACGTGGTCGCCAATTTAATAAATATACAGGTTCATTAGATGCTATCGGTGCATTAACCGACATGAAAACGGCCATTACAGCCTATCAGTTATTATCTAAGCCACAAGCTGCAAAATCTATGATTAATGGGCCATATGAAATCGCAGGTTTAGGCACCATTGGCCCTGCTTATTTATTTGTGACCAACCGTAAAATTGATACACTTGCCAAAGCGGCAGGTAAAAAAATTGGTGTATTTAAATACGATGAGGCACAACCTAAATTAGTACAACAGATTGGTGCTCAAGCCGTTTCTGTAGATGTCACCAATGCAGGTGCAAGATTTAATAATCATGAATTAGATATTATCCCTGCACCTATTGTTGCCTTTAAGCCTTTCGAACTTTATAAAGGGCTCGGTGATAAAGGCGGGATTGTCAAATTCCCATTAACACAAATTTCTGCAAACTTTATTATTCGTAAAGATAAATTCCCAGAAGGATTTGGACAACAATCTCGCACATGGGTTTCGAGTCAATTAGGACGCACATTTAATATCGTAGCGAAATATGAGAAAGATATTCCAGCTAAATATTGGATGATTATTCCACCGCAAGAACAACTGAGTTATGTCAAAATGATGCGTGAAGCACGTATTCAGCTCACTAAAGAAGGCGTTTACGACCCAAAAATGATGAGTTTTCTTAAAAAAGTACGCTGTAAACAAAACCCAAGTAGTTTTGAATGCGTACTCAATGACGAATAAATAGCTGTAAATATTCAGCAGAAATAACCTAAAATTACTTCTGCTGAATCACTTCAACCATCCATAATCACTTTCTTTACCTACAAAAATTACATTTTTAATTATAACCGAATGAATTTTTTGCTTTATTTTAATAATAGAACCTTTACATCAATTATAAAGATAACCAGCATTTACCATGAAAGACCTTTTAAAATCCTAAGTTTCGGCAATAGCATTAAGACACATAGATAACACTCAAATTGATTGAGCATTTTCGCTAAGTTCTATCATTTTCACATATAAATTCAATGAATATATAAAATGATAAGTACATGATAAAGACTTGCAAAAATTTCCATATTAAAATAGTGTGATACATATCAAGCCATTTTATTTTAACATGATGAAAATAACAAAAAATCAAAAACTATGCTTTTTACTCTTTTTAGTGCCACAGCTCACTTTAGCAGAATTGCCAAAAGTTCCAGAGAGCGAAAAAATTCAAATATTTAAAGCAGCAAAGTTTAAAAAAACAGGCGTGGGATGGGAAAGCCGTTGTAGTCTGGTGCATATTCCCTCCTATGGAGATTTCAATAAAGATGGTCGCCCAGATGCAATCGTATTCGATGGTGGTTCGAAATGTTATTCACGTTTAGGGAGCGGCTTTTATTTATTAACTCAACAAAAAAATAAACAATGGACGAAGATCTTTAATAGCGAAGGAACACCTGAGTTTTTAACGACCTATGGCAGACATGGTTGGCCCGATATTTCTATTAATGATTCAAGTACATGTTTTTTGGTTTATAAATGGAATGGACATGAATATAAAAAAGATCGTTTCGAATATAAGAAAAAATCATGCGGAAGTGTTATTACTAAAAAGTCTTCATAATATTGGTTCAACTGTGATTATTAATTCGTTTTTAACAAGTTCGAGGAGATAAGTAAAAGTTACAAAATATAGTTTAAATGCGACTATTTTGATCATAAATTAAGTTTTAATGCCTTAAAACTGATCTTTTATGTAGCTAGATTAAATAAAATATTCAAAAATTACAAAAATATGACTCACAATATTTAATCGTTCCAATTATAAAAACATATTAACTTTATGAAGGCTAAATTCTCAATTTTAATTTTATAATTAAATATCAGTATGTTATAAAAAATATTGAATTTTATATCGCTTCATATGAGTGCAAAAAATCCAAATGAGTGCATCGCTTTGCTTTATATCGAGTCTTAGTAATATTTTGAATTGTTTAATCAATTTTTCCCGATAATGAACCCCTTTCCCTGATCAATTCTATCGCTATACTGAATCTAAATTGTGATCAATCGCACCAAAATAGAACCATACTATGCAAAATATCGATCTTCTCTTTCTACTACTTGGTGCCATTCTAGTATTAGCAATGCATGCAGGCTTTGCATTCTTAGAATTAGGCACAGTACGCCATAAAAACCAAGTGAATGCGTTAAGTAAAATCATTACAGATTTTTCAATCTCTGCGATTGCCTACTTTTTTATTGGTTATTACATTGCGTATGGGCAACATTTTTTCCATACAGGTGTGACCTTAACTGCAGAACACGGCTATAACTTAATGCGTTGCTTTTTCTTACTTACTTTTGCTGCGGCCATTCCTGCAATCATTTCAGGAGGTATTGCAGAAAGAGCAAAAATGCGTTCACAAGCAATTGCGACGTTGTTTTTAGTCGCGCTGATCTATCCATTTTTTGAAGGAATTGCATGGAACGGTAATTTTGGGCTACAAAAATGGCTAGAGAATACTTTTGGTGCAAGTTTTCATGACTTTGCAGGCTCTGTTGTCGTTCATGCAATGGGTGGATGGATTGCACTTGCTGCTGTGCTGCTTCTTGGTGCACGTCATGGTCGCTATAAAAAAGATGGTCGTGTCAGCGCACATCCACCCTCTTCAATCCCTTTCCTTGCCTTAGGCTCTTGGATTTTGATTGTGGGCTGGTTTGGATTCAATGTTATGAGCGCACAACGCTTAGATGCGATTTCTGGGCTTGTGGCGATTAACTCACTCATGGCAATGGTTGGCGGAACACTTTCGGCAAATTTCTTTGGAAAAGAAGATCCCGGATTTTTACACAATGGTCCATTGGCAGGTTTAGTTGCGATCTGCGCAGGCTCAGATATTGTTCATCCGATGAGTGCTTTATTTATTGGTATTTGTGCAGGTTTTATCTTTGTTAAATTGTTTACCTATACACAAAATAAGTTAAAAATTGATGATGTTTTAGGTGTTTGGCCTTTGCATGGTGTATGCGGTACTTTTGGTGGTCTTGTTGTCGGTATATTCGGTCAACAATGGATTGGTGGTTTAGGTGGCGTATCTTTCATGTCACAATTGATTGGTACAGTGCTTGCGATTACCTTAGCTTTAGCAGGCGGATTCATTGTTTACGGTATTCTGAAAGCAACCATAGGCATCCGTTTAAGCCAAGAAGAAGAATTTAGAGGCGCAGATTTATCTATTCATAAAATTTCTGCAAATTCTGAAGATGCGATGTTCTAATTTATATTCGTTGATGTTTTTGATTAATATTTAAAAGTGATTGTCTTTTCAATTGAGTCATAATGACTCAATTGAAACTGATCATCATATTCTTAAAAATTTAGCAGCAGAAATATCGTATATCTCTTCTTAAAATCGCCAATCTTTGCACTAAGAAACTTAAGTTTCCCGTACAAAATTAAGTCATTTTTAATTTTCATATATTTAAATTGCAATCAATAAATTGCAATTGAATGTGTGCAGTATGTCATTCTCAGAGTCGAATAAATTTTTCATTAGAAACAGTTTGATATTAGGAATATTATTTTTAATCCTTTGGTTATTTTTTCCTGTAGGCGGTGCAATCGATATGCAGATGATCCAACCTTGGATCAGCACTTCTGGAGAATTCCTACTCAAGGATAATTGGTTCTTAGTTGAGATTAATCATAAGCTCATCAAGTACATAGTGATTGTTTTCTACGTTTGTGTAATGGTAACTTGGATTGCCTCTTTTAAATCTGAAAAATTAAAACAATATAAGTGGCAACTCGGCTATTTATTTTGGGTGAGTCTTTTATCTACGGTATTTATTGGAATTGTTAAATCACAATCTGCACATGCTTGCCCATGGTCAATGACACATCAAACAACTTTAGGTTATATCTGGGATTTTTCAGCGACCCACGGTCATTGCTTCCCAGGTGGTCATGCCAGTACAGGTTTTTCTCTCATTGCTGGATTTTTTGCTTTTAGAACAACAAAGCCAAAAATTGCCTACCTATTTTTAGTACTTGGATTAATTCTGGGTTTCTTAACAGGTTGGGGACAAATGATGCGAGGTGCACATTTTCTCAGTCATAACTTATGGACTGGCTGGATCATTTTTACTTTTAATTTAGTTCTTTATCGAGTTTTCTACTCACAATCCTATGCTGTCATGGGTAAATATTTCAAAAATATCAATATATCCACAAGAACAATTGCACCTATTCAAGCCAAACACCGTAAAGACTTTCTATAAAATAAAATCTAGATTGGATAATTTTAAAACTGATCTATGAAAAAAATCTGACTAAACAACGCATCAGGTTCATCTTGGCTGTGATTTATTTTATGGTTCATTTTCAGAGTTATGAAATGGGTGTAACGATTACGAATTACAGTATGTATAAAGGTTGAATCTTAATCATACGAATATTCAACCAATTGAATTTTAAAATACTGATTTGAGTTATTTACTTAAGCTCAGTTTGAATCAGGTTTCTGTATCAACTGGACTGGAATTTTAACCAATACACTTAATCCACCTAATTCTACACTTCTCGACAATTTTAATTCACCACCCAAATGTTGAGTCGCTTTATCGACAATCGATAAACCTAAGCCACTACCCACTTCTAAGTGGTGATAAACACGATAGAAACGCTTCAGCACTTTGTCATACATTTCAGGATCAATACCTGAACCACTGTCTTCAATCTGCACATATGCAAAATGATCCACATCGGCAAATACTGAAATATTAATCATTCCAGACTCAGGCGTGTATTTAATCGCATTATCAATTAAGTTAAAAATAATTGAATGAATACTGTGCTCAATACTTTTCAGCACAATATCGTCATTACGAATAAAGCCGAGATCGATATCCTTTTCCATTGCCAAATTCATCAGTTGTTCAACACAATTAAGCGCAACATCATTCAATTTAAATTGCGTGATTTGTACTTCATTACTCAAGGTTGAATCTTGCTTCGCCAATGCCAAAAGTTGCGTCACCAAATGTTGCATACGTGCCAAACCCTTACTCAGATTTTGTAAGTTGGTTTCTTCTGGAAATTGACTCATTAAAATTTTTGTCTGCAAATTCAATGCAGTAATTGGCGTTCTAAGTTCATGTGCAGCATCTGCGACAAACTGGCGTTGTTCATGCTGTGCTACAGAAATTCGTTCAAATAAATGATTCATTTCCTGAATTGTCGGTGCTAACTCCAATGGATATTGTCCACCTGGAATGGCTTTTAATGAGTTTGAATCACGTTTAGCAAGTTCCGATTTAAAGTCTTCGAGTGGTTTCAAACTACGGCGAATAATATAAATCAAACCCAATAAAGCCAATGGAATAATCAACAAATAAGGTAAAAACATACTTGCAGCCAATTCCAGTGCTAAATGCTGCCTTACTTTCTCTTGCTGACTGATTTGGATTTGGTACGTTTGAGTTGGAATCACATAAGCAATCCAACTGCCATGTGGTGATTTTTGGCTGTAAAAGCCTGCTTTTTGTTTAGGCTCAACCAATAAATGTAGCGGATCAGATTTATGACTTTGTTCTGAATACATCCAAACATCTATGAATAAGTCTTCTTCATGGTAGCGTTTATGAACATCAAATTGACTTTGTATCGGACGTGGATTTAATTCTACACGTTCAGCCAGATACACCATTTGTGCATCTAAAATTTCATTAATTTCTTCCAAAGAAATTTTGTATGCAGAAAAGACTAAAACACAGCCCAATAAAATACTGAAAATTGATGTATAGCGAATCAGACGCTTTCTTAATGAAAAAGACGTATCCATATTATTCTGCTTTATGAGTCTGTCCTAAACGATAACCTAGACCACGGATCGTTCGAATAATATCTTTACCTAATTTCGAGCGTATATGATGCACATAAACCTCAATGGTATTACTGTTAATTTCACTATCAAACGCATACAACTTATCTTCTAAATTTGATTTTGAAAAGATTTTATTGGGATGTGTCATAAGTGGAATGAGAATTGCCCATTCACGATTCGACAATTCAATGGTGGTACCTCTTAACGTCGCAATATGCTGCTCTACATCTAAAACCACTTCACCATTTTTTAAAATTGCTGAATCCTGAACGACACCTTGGGCATTTGTATTATTTGTACGTCTTAATAATGCTTGAATACGTGCAACCAACTCATCAAACTCATACGGCTTGATCAAATAATCATCTGCACCTTGATTCAACCCATCGACACGATTCTCTAATTGATCTCGCGCTGAAATAATCAGAACAGGTAAACCTGAACGTTGACGTATTTGTTTCAGCACTTGCATCCCATCCATCATCGGTAAACCAAGATCCAATAAAACCAAATCAAATGATTGTTGGCTCAACATTTTTAATCCGTCTAAGCCATTATTCACCCACTCCACATCATAACCATGAAATTTGAGTAAGGTTTGTGATGATTCAGCAATCATAAAATCATCTTCAATCATTAAGATTTTTGTCATGGGTAATATCCTTTGTATCAACTATGAACTGCGCATGGATGCAACATATTGTCACTTTCCTTGATCACTTGAGTTTTAACATTCAGTAAACTCAATAAACTTGGAAATAAATTATCTTGACTTAATTGCGCAGCCTTCTGTTGAGTTAAACAGTTGATTTGCTTACTTGACGCAGATTTCCATGCGTCTGAGAACCATAACACCATCGGTACATGTGTTTGTTGGCTTGGTGCAATTGCATAAGGTGCACCATGTAAATACATGCCATGTTCACCTGTAGATTCACCATGATCAGACAAATACCAAAATGCAGTACGGTAATGAGTTTGCTGTTTCAATGACTCAATTAATTGATTCAAAACATGATCGGTATAGAGAATCGTATTGTCATAACTGTTAATCAATTCAGTCGATGTGCAACCTTGAATCGCATTGGTATCACAAGATGGCTTAAATTTTTGGAACTCACTTGGCGTACGTTTGTAATATGCTGGTCCATGACTGCCAATTTGGTGTAAAACGATGAGACGTGGTGTCTTATCATCTTTTGGTAATTTACTTAAATAGAGATTTAAACTATCCACCAAAACACCGTCAAAGCACTCATTATCTTTACACCATTTTTGTTTTAAATCTTCTGGAATAATAAACTGTTCAACACGGTCACACGCGCCTTTACAACCTGAATTATTATCAATCCAAGTGACTTTATAACCCGCACGTTGTGCAATATCGAGTAAACCTTCACGGTGGCTTGCTAACTGCTCATCATATTCTTTACGTGGCATGCCTGAAAACATACACGGAAGTGAAACAGCAGTCGCCGTACCACAAGAACTGACTTGCGAATAGTTAATCAAATTTGCTTGTTTTGATAATTCAGGATTGGTATTTTTGCTATATCCATTTAAAGAAAAACTTTCAGCACGTGCAGTTTCGCCAACCACCAAAACCATCAATTTTGGTAATTGGTTCAATGCTGTATCTTCAACTAAATGTGCATCTTCACCATAACGAATCAGTGGTAAATTTTCTTTAGGCGCTTTTTTATGGAAATACGACATGGTAGAAGCTATGGTATTTTGCGGAGAAATCATGCCTTTTAAATCACGATGCTCACGGAATATCGCAGCATAATCCACATAAAATACAAATAACAAGCTGCCAATAATGGCAAGTGAACCAATAATATTGATGCCTTTAAAGAGTAAAATTCGACTTAATTTTTCAGTCTTAATTTTAACCCAAGCAATAACGGCAATAGGAATAACGACAAAGAGAATTGTCCAAATTAAAAGCTGCAAAGACATTAAATCAGTTGCTTCTGAAGGGTCAGTTTGCACAATATTTTGAATTTGATCGGGTGAAATCACTGCGCCCAAAGAGCTGACAAAATACGAGCTAAATCCACCAATAAAGACCAGAACAATGGCGAAAAATTTTGCTGTCCACTTCCAATCTAAAATTTGTAGCAATAAATTATATATAGCAACTAAAACAAAACCTGTCGCAATAAGAAAAAGTTGAGCCTTAATCCCTTGATAAGGCGTCAGCGTCTGAACTTTACTTAAAAAAGCAAAATTGAGGCATACACCTAACCACACTGCCACAATTAAGTTAAATGCAGTGAGGGAAATTGAAATTTTACGTTGCTTGATCTGTTGTATTAAATTGGACATCACTCTAACGATAACTCTCTTCAGTCTTTTTAATTTAAGAAATGAAACTTAAATTGAACTTAAAAGTATTATTTTCAATATATTGCGTAACAATTACACCTTTAATAAGTATATTAATTTTCTCACCGCCTGATAAACAAAACACATTAACAGGTATAAATAAAATAAATTTACTGCTTAATTATTACCAATAAAAAAAATATTCACACTTAATAAGCTTCAAACAATTCATCCATGTGTAAAATTGGAATAGTTTTAAATTATTTAATTGCTATTCTGCGACTTAGATTACACTAATTTTATAAAACCGGTTGATTTTTTTATTCAAAAAATAACAAAAAAATATTTTATTCAACCACATATAATTAAATATAATTCAATTAAAAAACAACAGTATACTTAAATATGTGGTGTGAAAAAAAATCAATTTCAACAAAAAATCATGAATGTAAAACCAATAAAAATCCTTCCGCCACATTCACGTAATAATCATAATACCCATCAACTTAATAATCATTTATAAGTTAAATTAAATATTATGTGATTAACAATAATGTTGAATATCATAATAAGTGGGCGTGATTTTTTTGAATATAAAACCAACGAAAAATAGGGATTAAACAGATCAGCCCAATAATCAAAATCAAAGTTAAAAACTTAAAGTAGCCTAATAAATCGCCCAATACACCACTAAAAATATATAAAATCCCACTGATAAATGCCATGATTGAGACTTGTAAGGTAAAATCTGTTCCTGCATATCCTTTACGACTGTATTGCATCACCAAGGTCAAAATCACCACCAAAAGCATGGTAGCAAACATATCTTCTAAAGCATTGATCAGATAAATGATCCAAGGCGAAATTTGTGCTATTTGTTCATGCTTTGCAGCCAACCAAACAAAACCCAGTAAACTGATTAATTTCAAAAGAAAGAATATAATGAATGCGTAATCACGTCTTATTATTTTGAGTATATAACCTGCTAGACCAGCACCCAATAAAGCGGCACCTGCACCAAGCATAGTAATATAAATACCAATTTGAGACAGACTTAGACCTAAATCAACCAATAATGGTTTGGTGATGGGGCCAGATAATCCATCGGTAATTTTAATCACGCACAGTACCCAAAGCCAACGTCGCATAGATTCATTGGCAAAAAAATAGTCGAGATAAGACTTAAAACTTTTAATAAATTTGATATCGGTTTGAAGTAATGTTTCAGTTGAATTTGTGAATAATTTTGGTTGGCGACTCGCCTCTTGATAGCGCAAAATTGGAATAGTATTTAACGCAACGATGCCCGCTAAAATTAAAAAAGTTGCTTGCCAACTAAGCCAATCCATTGCCCATAAAATTGCACCACCACCCACAATAAAACCGAGTCGTGAACCAATCACTTGAAACATGTTTCCCAAATGCAGTTGATCACCTTTGAGAATACTGACCGCCAAACCATCTGTTGCAATATCTTGTGTCGCGCCAATACCATTCATACACAGTAAAGCAATGAAAAAACATAATAAATATAAGGGTTGATTGAGGGATTGAATCGGTAAAAAAGATAAAATGATGAGAATAACGATCATCAAAAACTGTGTCGGTAAAATCCAACTTCGATAATGCCCTGAGCGTTTAGATCCAAACTTATCAACCAAAGGTGCCCACAATACTTTCATTGCCCAAGGTGCCATTAACAATCCAAAGCCACCAATATGTGCCAAGGAAACCCCTTGAGCACGTAATATAGCGGGCAAAGCATGGGTCATGAATCCAACAGGTAAACCTTGTGCCCAATAAAGTGAAAATAACAGTAGGTACATCTTAGGCATGCTGTTTAACCTGTATTAAGGCATTGAAATAAAATCATATGTATCGTCATTATCTAGCTTGATCTAAAAATACACATCGTGGTAAACATAAACGAATTGTGAATAGACTCTATAATGTGTAATAGTCATTTCAGCCTATCCTTTGCCAATGACTGCATTTTGGCAAAATGCTACAATCATTCAAGTAAAATCACAAAAATGTTGTAATACTAAAAAATGTCACTCAATTTTCCAAGTCTACCCGACCAAGTTCCGCAACGTGGAACGGCTTCCAGCCGAAATATATTTAAAAGCCTTTATTTAGCACAGGGCTGGAGTTTTAATGGCGAATTTCCTAATTTACCTAAAGCAGTGGTCATAGTCGCACCACATACCTCCAATTTTGATGGCTTATTTGGTGTCCTTGCCATGTTAGGCGTTGGTTTAAATATCACTATTTTCGGTAAAGATAGTTTATTTAAAACACCATTAAAAGGGCTGTTTGAATGGATTGGAATTATTCCGATTAATCGTGACTCTCCACATGGTGTCACCCAAGAAATTATTGATATTATTAAACAAAAAAAACAAATTTGGATTGCCATTGCACCTGAAGGCACTCGAAAAAAAGCGGAAAAAATAAAAAGTGGTTTTTATCATATTGCTATGGGCGCACAAATCCCGATTGCTATATTCTCTTTAGATTATGACCGAAAAATGATTCATAGCTTAGGAACATTACAACCAACGGGAAATTATGAACAAGATTTAGAAGATATTTTGAATCGATTTAAAGGTAAATTTTCACCAAAAAGAAAAAGTCTATTGTCTATTCCTTTACAAAAACTATTGAAAAATGGCTAGAAAAAAAACATGCAATCTGTTCAGATGGGCGCATATTTTTTTGATCAAAAGTAAGACAATATGCGTTTTAAACAACTTGGATTTATAGGCTTATTGGGTCTAGCCCTAGTTGGTTGTGACAAGACCACTAAAACCCCAGTACAAACTTCTCAAATTAAAGCGCGTGAGCCTGTAATTGCCATCGCCTTGGGCGGTGGTGGGGCAAAAGGTTTTGCCCACATTGGTGTATTAAAAGTACTCGAGTCACATGGCATTAAGCCAAAAATTGTCACAGGTACCAGTGCAGGTAGTTTTGTTGGAAGTATCTATGCCGGTGGTAAAACACCTTATCAAATGCAACAAATTGCACAGCAATTAAAAGAATCAGATTTGCGTGATCTGACTTTAAATAGCCAAGGCATTGTTTTAGGTCAAAAACTTCAGGACTTTGTTAATCGCAATGTTGGAAATAAACCGATTGAACAGTTCCCTATCCGTTTTGCTGCAGTTGCAACACGTTTAGATAATGGTAAAAAAGCGGTATTTATCAAAGGTAATGCAGGTCAAGCGGTACGTGCATCGTGCAGTATTCCCAATGTATTCGTTCCTGCAACCATTGGTAAAACTAAATATGTCGATGGTGGTTTAGTCAGCCCAATTCCAGTTCAAACTGCTCGTGATTTGGGTGCAGATATTGTGATTGCAGTTGATATTTCTGCACGTCCAAGTGGCAACCAGTCTGTGAGTATGTGGGGTTTATTAGACCAAACCATCAATATTATGGGGCAACAAAGCATCAACTTTGAATTGAGCCAAGCCAATATTGTCATTCAACCACAAGTGGGACATTTAGGTACTTTAGATTTAAAATCCAGTAATCAGGCAATTTTAGAAGGTGAAAAGGCTGCACAAGCTAAAGTCACAACCATTCAAACTGCGATTAATAATTTTAAAAAATCTCCTGCTGCATTTAAACCTACACCAAGTCCAAGAATACAATAAATACTGAAGAAATCATTTTTTAAAGATTGAATGATGATAATGCAGCATTTGTTCGCATATACGTGAACAATCACGTTTTTATATGCAGCATCTCAATGATCTGATACATTGATATGGATGATCCGTCATCTATATCAATGATAATCACAAGAGTAGATGTATGAACTTTATTATTGAACCATGGCATTGGTTTGTACTTGGTATATTGCTGATATTATCTGAGCTCGTGCTACCTGCATTTGCTGCCATCTGGTTCGGCATAGCCGCTGTTGTGGTCAGTATTTTATACTGGCTTTTTCCGAGTATGAGTTTCACTCTACAAATCGTTTGTTGGATGGTGTTATCTATTATTTGTACGGTTGCGTGGTTCAAATTTGTAAAACCATTGTCTGTTGATAAAACCAAAGCTGGGCTTCCACGTGAAGCGACGATTGGACAAACGGGTATGGTCATTCAAATCGGTTTAGCGCATGAGCAAATTCGGGTTCGCTTTCCATTACCTGTTTTAGGTTCTGATGAATGGAATTGCCGAACACTTGCTACAGTACAAGTGGGTGATCGCGTTAAAGTCACTGATATTTTAGGCAATGACTTAGTTGTACAGCCTTATTCATCATCTTGATAATGAACAATAAAGAGGAAAATTAAATGAGTTTTGGTTCTATAGTCGTTTTAGTCTTATTTGCCTTTGTTGCAGTGACAATTTTTAAAGGTGTGCGTATTGTTCCACAAGGTTATAAATGGATCGTACAGCGCTTAGGTAAATATCATACAACACTCAATCCTGGGCTAAATTTTGTTATTCCCTATATCGATGAAGTTGCTTACAAAGTAACGACCAAAGATATTGTATTAGACATTCCTTCTCAGGAAGTGATCAGCCGTGATAATGCGGTACTGATGATGAATGCAGTAGCCTATATCAATTTAACCACACCTGAAAAAGCGGTATATGGTATTGAAAATTATACTTGGGCAATTCAGAATTTAGTACAAACCTCTCTCCGCTCTATTGTCGGTGAGATGGATTTGGATGATGCACTTTCTTCTCGTGACCACATTAAAGCGAAACTAAAAGCAGCCATTTCAGATGATATTTCGGATTGGGGAATCACCTTAAAAACTGTTGAAATTCAAGACATTCAACCATCACCTACCATGCAATCTGCAATGGAAGCTCAAGCAGCAGCTGAACGTCAACGTCGTGCAACGGTGACCAAAGCAGATGGTGAAAAACAAGCAGCTATTTTAGAAGCAGATGGTCGCTTAGAAGCATCTCGTCGTGATGCAGAAGCTCAGGTAGTATTAGCACAGTCATCACAACGTGCAATTGAAATGGTCAGTAGCGCTGTTGGAGATAAAGAAATTCCTGTCGCTTATTTACTCGGTGAACAATATGTCAAAGCAATGCAAGACATGGCAAAATCTTCAAATGCAAAAACTGTCATTTTACCTGCAGATATTATGAACACAATTCGTGGTGTAATGGGTCGCAACAACTAAATATTTAATTGATTATATTCAATCACTTAATCAAAACAGGCGACCAGTTGGTTGCCTGTTTTTTTATTGTTAATTTTATCGGCAAAATCCCATCGACTAAGAATTAATCAGTATTTTTGTGTGTTTTATGGTTAAATTTCACATTATTTAGAAATTCTCCCTTTTGATCTACATCCTTCCACGTATATGGATATCATATGAGTTCCTTGAATCCCACCTTAATTACCTTTCTATTTTATATAGTTGCAATGGTCGTCATTGGCCTGATTGCTTATCGTGCAACAACCAGTTTTGATGACTATATTTTAGGTGGGCGTCGTTTAGGAAGCTTTGTAACAGCACTTTCTGCAGGTGCATCCGACATGAGTGGCTGGCTGCTTATGGGTTTACCTGGTGCAATCTATTTATCAGGATTATCTGAAATGTGGATAGCAATTGGTCTAATTATAGGCGCATGGTTAAACTGGCTGTTGGTCGCAGGTCGCCTCAGAATTCATACCGAAATTCAAAACAATGCCCTCACCTTACCTGACTATTTCTCTAATCGTTTTAATGATCATAAAAAGATTTTAAGAGTTGTTTCAGCCGTTATCATCCTGATTTTTTTTGCAATTTATTGTGCTTCCGGCATGGTTGCAGGTGCGCGTTTATTTGAAAGCATGTTTGGTATGTCGTATACCACGGCGCTTTGGATCAGTGCGATTGCAACCATTAGCTATGTCTTTATTGGTGGTTTTCTTGCTGTAAGCTGGACAGATACCATTCAAGCCAGTTTGATGATTTTTGCTTTACTGATCACGCCTATTGTCACCATTTTAAGCTTAGGTGATATCAGTATAGTCAATGCAGCTCTAGAAGCTGCACGACCACAAGCTTATAATTTATTTACAGATATGAGTTTTGTCGCAGTGTTGTCTTTATTGGCATGGGGCTTAGGCTATTTTGGACAACCGCATATTCTTGTTCGTTTCATGGCTGCGGACTCAGTAAAATCTATTCCCAATGCGCGCCGTATAGGCATGACATGGATGATTCTCTGCTTGGGTGGTGCTGTTGCCGCAGGTTTCTTTGGTATTGCTTATTTCGAATTACACCCAGAACTTGCAGCTGTGGTCAATGCAAATCCTGAAACTGTATTTATGGAACTGACTAAAACGCTGTTTAACCCTTGGGTCGCAGGTGTGGTTTTGGCTGCAATTCTTGCTGCTGTAATGAGTACACTGAGTTGCCAACTATTGGTCTGCTCTAGCACATTAACAGAAGACTTTTATAAAGCCTTTATCCGTAAAAATGCTTCTCAAAAAGAATTGGTTTGGATCGGTCGTTTAATGGTGCTCTTAATTGCGATCCTTGCAATTGTATTGGCAACCAACCCTGAATCAAAAGTATTAGGTTTAGTGGCATATGCTTGGGCAGGTTTTGGTGCGGCATTTGGTCCTTTGATTCTTCTTTCACTCTTCTGGAAACGTATGAACTTATCTGGCGCACTTGCAGGTATGGTCGTAGGTGCTGTAGTGGTGATTGCATGGAAAAATATTTCGTTTTTTGCCTCAACTGGTGTTTATGAAATTATTCCAGGGTTCATTTGTTCATTCCTTGCTATTATTTTCTTTAGCTTAATCAGCAAAGAACCAACGGCTGATATGATCGAACGCTTTGAAACAGCTGATCAAATTTATAAAGATTCTGTTTAATTTATTAAAAATCAGAAATTAAAGGGGTTTTCGCCCCTTTTGTTTTATCAAAATTTTATTTAATATTTTATTTAACGAACTGGCTTATGTCCTAAACCAGTCGCCAATTTAGCTTTTACGTGCCAACAAGAACTGAGAAATTTGATTCAACTCTTGGGCATCATTACCAAAATATTCCAAAGCTTTAAATGCTTGATCATGCAATTGTTGTGCATATTTTTTTGCATTATCTAAACCCATCAATGCAGGATAAGTCGATTTATCCACTTGCTCATCTTTACCCGCAGTTTTACCCAAAGATTCAGTATCAGAAATGACATCTAAAATGTCATCTTGAACTTGAAAAGCCAAACCAATCGCTTGCCCATATTGGCGTAATTGCGGAATAGCTTGATCAGTACCTGAAAAAATCGTGACGGCTGACATCATAATCGCAGCTTGGATTAAAGCACCTGTTTTATTCAGGTGAATATTTTCCAACTGTACTTGATCTACATGTTGACCTTCTGCTTGAAGATCTAAAACTTGCCCACAGACCATTTTCGAACTTGCTGTCGCTAAAATCTGCAATTGTTTGAGAATAATTCCCTGATCAATCCCTTGCCCTTGATCAAATAAACGACTGCCTAGCACTTCAAATGCCATCGACTGAAGAATATCCCCCGCTAATAGCGCAGTATCTTCACCAAAAGCGGCATGACAAGTCGGTTGCCCACGACGTAATAAATCGTTGTCCATACAAGGCAAATCATCATGTGCCAATGAATAACAATGAATAAATTCAATGGCTACCGCAGCTCTACGCACCGCAGCAGTATTGGCATACTCAGCTTTTAAATGTGAGGTTGCATAACATAAAGCAGGACGGACTCGTTTGCCACCTAACATGACGGTATGGTGAACAGCAGATTTTAATGGCTCTGGTAAAGAAAATGCGTCTAATGCAGTTTGTAAATCTTGCTGAATTTGAATCTGCGCTCGTTTTAAAATTTCTGCATTTACATTGGGAATAGAAGTCACATCTGCCTCGATTTGTACGAATTTCTAAAACTCAGAATCATCAATGAATTTCAGTCAAATTAGTATATAGGGTGATTAAAGTCATTCTACTATGAGTCACTTTAATTCTCACCCATTAATTCCAAATACAAGACCACATATAAAATCCTGAATGATTCATTGAATTGAGAAAACCAAATTCGTGTTTTATTCACAATGAACAAATTTGCCAATGAATTTAACTTTTACGGATCAACTTTATAAATAGCCAAAGCATTTTTACCCAATGTTTTTGCATCACGAACAGCACGATCTAACTTTTGTAAAACATCTACGCTAAGGTCTTTTGGGCGATCATCATTCAAGTTTTCTGGGTTGACTAAACAATCGGCTTGATTCAAATGATATATCCCGATCGATGCCGTGAGATATTCAAATATTGCCCCGAGCTGAATTTTCTCATTGAAAATGGCAAATTTAAGACGTTCTGCAAGTGTCACGACAGCCCATTCGGTTAAACCTTCAACGACAACCACAAAACTCGCAGAGTTCAGCCTAAAAATTTTGACTTCAGTTTGAGAAACCGCTTCATTTAAAACAGATCCTAATTGAGCGAGAACTTCATCACCTTTGGTATAACTATTTAATTGATTAAAACGTTTAAAATCATCTAGATCTAATTTTAAAAATGAAATATCAGTCTTACGTTTTTTTTGTGCTAATCCACTTAAATAGTGGTCTAATGCGATTTTATTTTGTAAACCTGTAACAAAGTCTAAATATAAATGATCATGTAATTTCTGATTATTTTGTAGTAATACATTTTCACGGCGTTTTAAACGCGTTACATCTGAGCAAACTAAAAGAATCGTTTCTATATCATTATTTTGGTCTCGACCCACTTTGTAATACCCGAGATAAAACTTTCCCTTCACATAAAATTCTTGTTCAAAATACTGATGTTGCTGATTAAAATGGAGTAAAGCCTCATTAAATTGTGCATAGACGACAGTAGAAAATGTTCTGAGTGATTTATCAAAAAGATATAAAGCATCGCATTCATAAATATCAGAAAATTTTTGATTAACACCTAAAAAACGTGCATTTTTATCAAATAAAGCAATGGGTAAAGGAATTTGAGAAATAAATGAAACTAAATGCAATTTATCTAAGTTTTGCAAATAATCAAATACACTTATATCCTCAAGACTTTGTTTTAATTTTACAGATTCTAATTCCATACGCCACCTCGAACTTAATTGGCATTTCTTCGATATATTGTCATAAATGAAGCATAAATATTTTCTATTTATAATTTGTGCTGTTAAAATTTTTCATCACACTTTTTTCTAAAACCTATTCTATAATCACTCTAAAACGTATCGATGAAGAGAATAAATACCTGAGTCAATCATATGATTGATAAAAATATGCAATAGGTAATGAAGTCATTTTCCAATTTAAAATCAATCAATTTGCTTAATATTCATGCGCCTTCAATTCTTACTGAAATTATTTACGTTGAGTTAAGCATAAATACTAGAAAATATTTTGTCATATATTCAACAAAAATAATATAAATGATGAAAGATATCTCAAAAAAAACCTTGCGGTTGCAAGGTTTTTTAAATATTGAAAAATTTAGAACTAAAAACTATCTGCTGGAACGCGAACCCAACCATCCATTAGCACACGTGCGCTACGACTCATAATGGCTTTTTTAACCACCCATTGACCATTTTCATTCAATGCTTGAGCACCTACACGAAGCGTTCCAGAAGGATGACCAAAACGAACAGCGTCTCGTTCACCACCACCTGCAGCCAAATTGACTAAAGTATTTGGAATTGCTGCTGCTGTACCAATCGCAACAGCTGCTGTACCCATCATTGCATGGTGTAATTTCCCCATAGACAATGCGCGTACCAACAAATCTGCATCGCTTTCACTAACAGCTTTACCACTTGATGAAATATAAGCTTTCGGTTTAGAAACAAAGGCTACTTTTGGCGTATGTTGACGATTTGTAGCTTCACTAATGTCTTTGATCAGCCCCATTTTTACTGCACCATAAGCGCGAATTTTTTCAAAACGCGCCAATGCAGCAGGATCACTGTTAATATCTTCTTGCAGCTCCGTTCCTGTGTATCCAATTGCTTCTGCATTTAAGAAAATCGTTGGAATACCTGCATTGATCAAAGTCACTTGGAAAGAACCAATTTCTGGAACATCTAAAGTATCGACAACATTGCCTGTGGGAAACATCGCACCGCCATCTTCACCATCATCTGCGGGATCTAAGAATTCAATTTGAACTTCCGCAGCAGGGAAAGTTACGCCATCTAATTCAAAATCACCTGTTTCTTGTACCTGACCATTGGTCATAGGTACATGAGCAATAATCGTTTTGTGAATGTTTGCTTGCCAAATTCGAACAGTACACATACCATTTTCTGGAATACGTGAAGCTTCGACTAAACCATTGCTAATCGCGAATGAACCCACAGCCGCGGTCAAATTGCCACAGTTACCACTCCAATCTACAAATGCTTTATCAATAGAAACTTGTCCAAAAAGATAATCAACATCATGCTCTGCTTGCTGACTTTTCGCCAAAATAACTGTTTTACTGGTACTTGACGTTGCAGCACCCATTCCATCAATTTGCTTTCCATAAGGATCGGGGCTACCAATGACACGAAGTAATAGTTGATCTCGTGCCTGCCCTGCTATTTGTGCACGTTCAGGTAGGTCATCTAATTTAAAAAATACACCTTTGCTTGTACCACCGCGCATATATGTTGCTGGAATTTTAATTTGTGGTGCAGAACTCATCTTGTCGCATTCCTTTCATTTATCTTTGTTGTAACAAATAATGAATCATCATTCAGTTTTATATTACCCTGTTTTTGTCGAAAAACACGGACTCATTGACTTAAGTATTAATAATTTTTTTAAAAATGCCTAAATATCGAACATAGCATTTGATTGTATATAAATAACCAATATAATTTATTTAATTGAAAATTAAACAAAATATTAAAAAACTATTTTTTGACTTTGCAGTTTCCCTACATAGATCAGTCATGTACTAGGTTTAAAGTAACCAATCAATTACAATAATTCCATTCTTATAAATAGAGCTAATTACATTGAGCAGCGAGTCTACACAACTACAACGTGGACTTAAGAATCGTCATATCCAATTGATTGCTATGGGTGGTGCAATTGGTACAGGCTTATTTTTAGGTTCAGCGCAGGTCATCCAATCTGCGGGTCCATCCATTATTTTGGGTTATGCCATTGGTGGTTTGATTGCATTTTTAATTATGCGCCAGCTCGGAGAAATGATTGTTCATGAACCTGTTGCAGGTTCATTCAGTCACTTTGCCAATAAATATTGGGGGAAATTCCCAGGCTTTTTAGCAGGTTGGAACTACTGGATTTTATATATTTTGGTTGCAATGACCGAATTAACTGCAGTCGCAAAATATATCAATTATTGGTGGCCTTATATCCCTGCTTGGGCATCGGTTTTATTTTTCTTTGTTGTGATTACGCTAGTTAACTTAGGCAATGTAAAATTCTATGGTGAATCAGAGTTTTGGTTAGCCATTATTAAAGTGGCTGCAGTCGTTTCTATGATTGTCTTTGGTATTTACTTATTATTGACCGCAGATACTAATTCTACAGCATCATTCTCCAATCTTTGGACACAAGGTGGTTTCTTTCCGCATGGTTTCCAAGGTTTGTTCTATATGTTGGCATTTTTGATGTTTGCCTTCGGTGGTATTGAACTGATTGGTATGGCTGCAGCTGAAGCAGAAAATCCTGAAAAAACAATTCCGAAAGCAATTAACCAAGTTGTATTTCGTATTTTAATTTTCTATGTGGGTTCGCTTACGATTCTTTTATCTCTTGTGCCTTGGAATCAATTAGATCTAGGTGGTTTAGATAAAAGCCCATTTGTGATGATTTTCAGTCAATTAGGAATTGGTTGGGCGGCACATTTACTTAATTTTATTATCTTAACTGCTGCTTTGTCTGTTTATAATAGTGGGATGTATGCCAATAGCCGTATGTTATTTGGTCTTGCACAACAAGGCAATGCGCCTAAGATTTTTGCAAAAATCAATAAACAAGGTGTGCCAATTCCTGCTGTGCTTTTCTCGGCATTACTCATTTTTGGTTGCGTATTGTTAAACTATTTTGTCCCTGAAGATGCCTTAAGCCATTTGATGTATATCGTCGTTGGTGCATTGGTTTTAAACTGGGCAATGATCAGTTTGACCCATTTGAAGTTTAAACAAGCAATGAAAAAAACAAATGAATTAACGAAATTCCCTGCTCTTTGGTCACCTATTAGCAACTATTTAGTATTATTGTTTATTACAACAGTACTTTATATTATGTGGACACAAGGGTTCAAAGAATCAGTGATTATGATTCCAGTGTGGATTATTGTGATGGCATTATTGTTTAAAATGCTTAATTCAAAAAAATCAAATTGATTTAAAACATTTGTGAATTGGTGTTGTAACTGATTAGAACTTCATTTTTTAAAAGCTATTATTTCGATAATAGCTTTTTTTTCATAGATATATGCGGTAGATTGTGTGTCTAATGCGCCTTTAGCTTAACTGGATAGAGCAGTTGCCTCCTAAGCGACCGACGTGGGTTCGAGTCCCGCAGGGCGCACCATTTCATACTTTTTTTAGTCTGTAATGTTTAAAATTAATAAATAAAATTCGGTGGTGTTTCAAAAAGTATGCTGATCATATTTTACTCGCAACACAAATATCAAAAAGCTTTGAAAATACAGTGAATTTATTCTACTTATCTTCAATTTTTTTATTGATAGATTTAACTAGCATAAAATTTAGAACACTATCTAAAATTCAATATATTAATAAAAAATAATATCTAAATAAGTCTATAAAAATACAACTTAATATATTTTTTTGCGGTAATTTTTACCGTAAAAATGCCAAAAAATAGTTATACCGCTGACAGATACCAAAATTAAAACGATTAAAGCAGACTCTACAAAAGTACAGAAACTTGCAGACGACTATGGCTTATTTTTTGATTATCTCTAAAACTGGTGACAAAAGCTGGAGATACGATTTTACTCACGCCCCTATACCCAAAAAAGAAATTCCTTATGTTTTGGTTCATACACTACGGCCTCTTTAGCCGATGCAAGAATTAACCGTACCAAGTATTTGGATAAAAGAAAGATCATAATGCAGAAATGGGCGGATTATTGTGATGAAATAAAATTAGCAAAGCTCAAACCATAGTTTGTTCAACAATTAATGTACTTTTATGGCTCGATGGAGTTTATTGCACAAAAAACATAAGCCACTGATATTTAAAACATTAATAATTTTTTAATTTAAATATTAATTCAATAATATTAATAGTTTAATTTTTTGTGCAACAAAGTCTCTCTAGCTTACTAGTTCAATTTTCTTATCCATTAAGATCAAAAAATAGTGAAAGATAAGATTTAAGATTATTTACAATAACAGTAATCTCATTGATTATGAGCATGAGAAAGAAAATTTGATTCATGCATTTCATAATTTTAAAAACTGAATCCAATATTCAGATTCACTCTATACATCCATTTTTCACTATTTTCGGATGTTGCAGAAGTAAAACCTGTTCCATTGGTTGCCCCACCAATAATATTAGAATTTTTACCCCAAGTATAATCAGTCCAGACCATGAATGGTGATGCTATGAGCATTGCCCCTGTAGTATTCATCTGTGAAGCAGCCCAATCACTACGTTCTTTATCCAAATAGCTGTAGTCATTATAAAAACGGATTGCCTTTAATTTACCCATATTTTGCATAGGCAATGTATAGGCAATATTTAAACTGGCTATAGTTCCTTCAGAAGCAATAAAATACGAAGGTGTTAAACCATTTGCACCCATTAAAGTCATATCATTATTAACTCCAGCTGGATTTTCTGCATCATACTGATAGTGGATAACAGATGACTGCAAATTCCATCGTTGATAATTACTGTTCGTATGCAAACCAGCCGCATAATAACTGCCATCTTTATCAGTAGTTTTGTTATGCAATTGCGCAACTGCCCCCGATAAGCCAACTTCATGTTTGCCTATTTGTTCATTACCGAATTTGCGTACAATTCGAGTATTTAGCTGATTTTGCTTTTCATTCTGATAAGCGGCTTGAAATGGTAAATGATTTTCTGAAAGATCATCATAAGTTGCAGACTCGGGTGAGTAGCGTAAGTTAGTTTCCAACATTCGCGGGTAATAGCCCATTTTGACATCCCATTCGGGATTATTATAGTTCCAGTTCACCCCAGGTGCAGCATTATTACCATAACCCAAAAAGAATGGAATTTGATAAGTCCAGCCATTTTGCGGATAAGGATAAATTGCAAAAGGCTTATATACAAAACCCGCTTCAATACTCTGATTTTGATTTAAATTATATCCAACATAGGCTTTTTCAATGGAGGTCTTTTCCTGATCTTGAATAATATAGCTAGCATTTAAATAAGCATCATCTGATTTACCTTTCAAATCCACACGGAAAATATCAAAATCTAGTTTGCCAAATCCACGATTTGGGCTGGCATCCCATTGTTCATAGCGGTGATTAAAACGTAACACTCCCCCCACTTTCAGTGATTGAGTACCATCTGTACTTTTCCACTCTAATAGATCATCTTTTGCCTGAACCGATATTGCGACGATGCTCAGCAACATCATGATAGCTACAGTTAAAATTGTTTTATTCATATCATTTCCCTATAACCACTTTGTTTTATATACAAAACTTTGTTTATTTGTGTTTTTAGCTAAAAAAATTTAGCCATGTTCCTGCTGTCCAGTTTTATAAACAGGTCTTAGCAATATTTGAACAGCCAGCAGTCCGTGTGACCGTTTAATCTTTTAAAGCGCTTCGGCAAAGCTCAATTCATATGAATAAAATCTTTTATCTTAAAACTTAAGTTCAAATGATTTTCATCTAAAAATGGTTTTCATCTAAATATGGTATGCCTGCATGCAATCTCTCTTATGAGAAATTGCACTATAGGTGCGCTTGTTAGAAATCATTTACTAGGTGAATTAGTACAATTTTTTCTGTGGTGGGCCCGCAAATTTCAGTGGACCAATCGCATTCATATCCAGCTCAATCACGGCTGGGCCGTTCAGGTTAATCGCTTCTTGAATGGCTATTTTGAATTCGTCGGCACTACCAACTTTCCAACTCTTCACACCCATCGACTCACCCAATAAACGATAGTCTGGTGTATGTAATTCATTAAAATACTGTCGACCGCCAAAGTAGTTATTTTGAATACCGCGCATAACGCCATAACCACCGTCATTCATTACCATTAGCACCATATCGGTATTTTCTTGTGCCATAGTCGCTATTTCACCAATACCGAGCATTAATCCGCCATCACCCACCAAACCCACCACTTTTTTGTCTGGATTAGCAATGGATGAACCAATGGCATGCGCGAGACCAAGACCAATCGCCCCTGCCAAAGAATGAATGTTTTTATTAGGTGTTTGCACTGGGAATAAGCGACTGCCCCATGTACTACCAGACATGGTAATGTCACGAACAAAAATTCCATCTTCTGGTAAAGCTTCACGTAAATGATCACAAATCAAAGCATATTGATCCATTTGTGTACGCAATGCTTCAATTGCATTTTCACGTGCTGCTTTGATTTCAGCATCGTAAGCCGCATCTACTTTGCTCACTCCATTTAAGGCTGTAAGTACGCGTGCTAAAGTATCTTTAGTATCGGCACAAACAAATTGTGAGACCTTATAGTTACGCTGCTGTGCTACTGGGTTAGCATCAATTTGGATAATATTCGCAGGAAATTCTACTGAATAAGTTTTAGTTTCATTGCTACGCAAGCGTGAGCCTGCAACTACGACTAAATCCGCTTCTTTTAGCAATTTTTCTACTGCTACAGAGTTATGGAAAGCACCTAAAGTACGGGGATGCTCATCAGCCAATACACCGCGGGCATGGGTAGAAGAAACGACTGGAATACCTAAGTCTGCAATGGCTTTAACTTCTTCCACCGCAGTTAGCGTACCACCACCAATCCAAAATACGGGACGCTTAGCTTTTTTCAAAGCATCAGCAATCAATTGAATTTCTGCATCATCAGCCTGAGGTAATTGCATCGCTTTCACAGGACCTAAATTTAAAGGTAAATCAATTTCTGCAGCTTGTACGTCAATTGGAATTTCCACACTAACAGGTCCCATTGGTACAGTCGTTGCCACACGAATCGCTTCTCGGATAACACCTACAGCATTGTCTGGACTGGTAATACGGAATGCGGCTTTACTTGAAGCTTTTAAAAAGGTTAGCTGATCTTTGGTTTCGTGAATAAAACTGGCATCGCGATCTAAATATTCACGTTCAACCTGACCTGTTAAATGCAATACTGGACTGCCTGCGTTCATTGCCTCAATAAGTGAACCCACAGCATTTCCTGCACCTGCCCCAGTACTGGTTAATGCGACTCCTAAACCTTTAAAACGGGCATGTGCATCGGCCATGGTCACAGAACCAGCTTCGCCACGTGCTGCAACAAAGCGTGTTTTTTCACGGCGACCAACGGCATCTGCTATTGGTAAATTATGAATTGAAATCACACCATAAATGCTGTCTACATTGTGTTGTTCTAATACCCGTGCGATCGCTTCGCCTACATTTACACGTTCAGTCATTTTCTCTTTCCTTAAATTTTTTGATTTTTGATTTTTGGGATATGGGTTTTCTAATCCGCCCACGGATTGGCTTGTTCGTTTAAACCCAAATAAATACTTTTTTGCTGCATATAAGACAAAATGCCGAGGCGTCCTTTTTCACGACCAATACCACTGTCTTTAAAACCACCAAATGGCGCACTAATCGAGAATTTTTTGTAGGTGTTAATCCACACCGTACCGACTTCTAAAATCCGTGCAAGTTGCCATGCCTTACGGTAGTTTTCAGTCCAAATACCTGCGGCTAAACCAAAACAACTGTCATTGGCTTGCGCAATTAAATCCTGCTCATTTTCATAAGGCAGTACCACTAATACTGGCCCAAAAATCTCTTCTTGGCAGGTTTGTGCGCTGTTGTTTAAACCTGTAATAATGGTTGGCTTATAGAAACTACCTTTGGCAAAATCACCATGAGTAATTGCTTCGCCACCTGTAACAACCTTGCCACCTTCGGCTTTAGCTAATTCCACATAACGATGTACAGATTCCAAATGTTTTTGGTTAATCAAAGATCCCATGTGCACATTTGACTGTTCAGGATGACCAACTCGTAAACCTTCAGTAATTTCGACCAAGCGTTTTAGAAAAGTTTCATAAATAGACTGATGAATAAACAAACGTGAACCTGCAATACAGGCTTGACCAGCCGAACTAAAAATACCGTAAACAATACCTTTAGCTGCAATTTCAATGTCAGCATCTGGCAGTACGATGGTTGGAGATTTACCCCCAAGTTCTAAGGACGTGGTAATCAATTTTTCGGCAGCAACATGCGCTAGGTGACGACCAGTTGATGTACCGCCTGTAAATGAAATTTTGCGTACTAATGGATGTTGCGCAATGGCATCACCAATAACTGAACCACGACCGACAAGTACACTAAGAATACCTTTAGGCAAGCCTGCTTCTTCAAAAATTTTTGCCAATTCCAAAGCAATTAAAGATGTTGCTTCGGCAGGCTTTAAAATTACGGCATTCCCTGCTGCAATGGCTGGTGCCAACTTTTGTACTTCACTAGCAATTGGAGAGTTCCAAGGTGTGATGGCTGCAACGACGCCTACAGGCTCATGTACACTCATGGTCATAAAGTCAGACGCACGCTGTGTGGTCAGTTCTTCATTGAAGGTTTCACAGGCTGCTGCATTAAAACGGGCTGTCGCTGCCGCACTCATAACCAAAGCGCGAGTTTCAGACAAAGGCTTGCCATTATCACGGGTTTGTAGTTTAGACAATTCATCGGCACGGGCTTCAATAATGTCCGCAACACGGTACAAAATTTTTGCACGTTCATGTGGCAATGAATTACGCCATTCAGGTTTACGCCAAGCTTGATCTGCTTTCGTAATCGCCTCTTCAACATCTTCTAGAGTTGCTGTTGAAATTTCAGCATTCACAGAGTTATCTGCTGGAAATAGGCTTTGAATTACATTCCCGCGCCCTAGACGCCATTCACCTGCAATATAAATTTCTTTTACCATGGCACTCACCAAATCCTTTTAAATCTGAATTGCGTCTACGCTGTTTCTACATGCACGGATCACACTCAGTGCTGCCAGTGTTGATGTTTTTGGATTACTCTCCAAAGGCACACCAATCATTTCAATATTCATTTGACCAAACCGCCCTTCGGCAATAATGGTATGTTTGTTTTGACTAATCGTTGGATCTACCGTCAACTCAACCATAGTTTCATCCATACCTATGCCTGCTAGTGCAATAGTTGCTGCCACGTTAGCATTGGCTGGAAAATTCAGTGCCGCTTCACGTGCAGTACCTGTATAAAAAACTGTTGGCTCAGTCACTTGGTCTAAATCAATCAGTTTTTCTGCATAACTACCACGCCAGCTATTTGGACTTTTAC
The DNA here is from genome assembly GCF_048552595.1 of Acinetobacter psychrotolerans. NCBI lineage: Bacteria > Pseudomonadati > Pseudomonadota > Gammaproteobacteria > Moraxellales > Moraxellaceae > Acinetobacter > Acinetobacter psychrotolerans. The sequence goes on from NZ_JBIMDK010000017.1 coordinate 32,573, forward strand.
AGCCTTTATAAGTAACTTTTTCTAGACCACCTTCTTTGGCAGCAGAAATACCATCAATCCCTGCAATAGCACCTGCCAACAAATGAATATGTGCGCCAGACTGTTCTGCTGTATTTTTCAGTTGAGCCAAGAACACGCTGTCTGCCAGAGTACCCACTGAAATCAAGCCAATGTTCCAGCCTTTTTCTAGTACTTTTCCTGCATGCTCTTTCACTGCTGCCTGTCCCGCCACCTCAATGACATAGTCTGGTGTGCCATCACAGTCATCAACATTGGAAATGACCTGCACATCTGCTGACACAGCCTGCTGAACGCTTTCAATACTAAACTCGGGCACAACTATCCATTTCAGCTCAAGGTCTTTAGGTAAATGAGTACGAACTTCATTCGCCATTGCGCCAAAACCAATCATCATTAACTGTTTCATACACACACCTTATAAATGCTTGTTAAAGCCACCAGAAACATCAATTGCAGAGCCTGTGGTATAAGACGCCATTGGCGAAGCTAAGAACACCAAAGCACGGGCTGGCTCTTCTGGCTTACCCAAACGCGCCATTGGAATACCACGTTTTTTTGCAATATTGCCAATCCACTCTTCCCATGATTGATTTTGGTCAGAACGGGTTTCAAAACGGCGTTTCCACTGTGCAGATTCGACCATGCCCAGTAAAATAGAGTTCACACGAATGCTGTATTGTGAAAATTCATGTGCTAATGAATGGGTTAAATTCAATAAAGCAGCACGTGCAGATGATGTCGCAATCATGTGCGGTTCAGGCTGTAGTGCCAAGAGCGAGTTCACATTGGTAATAGATGCGCAATCTGACTGCTTTAATGCAGGTAAAAATGTGCGGATTGGATGCAGAACGCTGAAATACTTTAATTCAACTTCTTTAATCCATTCCTCATCTGCTGTATTTTCAAAATTTGAAACACGACCTTGACCTGCGTTATTAATTAAAATATCGACACCGCCAAATGCATTTTGTACTTGATCTGCAAATTTTTTGACATCTGCTTTGTCTAAAACATTACAGATTGATGTCAACACTTTGGCATTTGGGTAGCGTGATAAAATCAGTGACTGCGATTCTTTTAAGCGCTGTTCGTCACGGCCACACCATGCAACACATGCACCTTCTGCAACTAAAAGCTCTACCGTTGCCAATCCAATCCCAGACGAGCCACCGGTAACCACTGCCTTTTTTCCATTTAATTGGAAACTCATTTCCCTATCTCACATCAGTGCTTAATTAAGCGACAATAAAATTTGGTTGAATTGCGCTGCTTGGTCCAAATAACTTAAATGACCTGCTTCTTCAATTTCATAACATTTCTTCAGCTGAAACTGATCTGCCAATGCTTGAATATCTTGTGGAGGCGTAATGCCATCCGCCATACCTTTAACAACATAAATATTTTGCTGTTTCGGGTTTAAATAACTTTGAATCGAGTCATACGCCAATAAATACGATGCATCTGTAAAACCATCTAAATGAATGTTTTGCATCACAACTTCTATTAGTTCCAAAACATCTGCTGACGCATGTGCAACCAAGTGTGGTCCACGCGATTGCGCCATGCCAGAAGTCCCTAAGCTTTGCAACATTTTTGGGCGTTTTTCAAATACATCCTGCTGTTTTTGCGTACCAAAACCTTTGTAACCCTGCGCCACATTAGCAATCACCAATGCCTCAACAACATCTGGATATAAAGCATTAAATGCAGCGGCCTGCATTGCACCTAATGAATGCCCAACCAAAATGACTTTGCTCAGTCCCAAACCATCCAGCATGCCTTTTAAACGTCGTGCGTAATCTTTTGCATTTGGATGCTCCACGGCTAGCCGATCAGACTGACCATAACCCGGTGCATCCCATGCAATTACATGAAAATGATGACTTAAATCTTGTAGCTGTTTGACCCAAGAACCTGAACCAGAACTAATACCATGTAGTAATACTAAGACTTTGCCTGCTCCCGCTTCACGGTAAGATTGCTGTACGCTGTCAAACTGAATGGTTTTCAAATCAAACTTTGCTAACTGATCAATTAAAGTCATCGCATCACTTCCTTAAAATTAACGCTTGATTTGAGAAAGCGGATGTTCAGGTGGATAGTTCGGAATAGTGGGTTTACCTGTTCCCAACATCACGCACATCAAGGCATCTTCCTTACCTGGATTAAATAAACCACGATAAATACCAGGTGGAATTGAAATCAAATCGCGCTCTTTTAAGCGAGTCGAAAATTTTTCGCCTTCATGTTCAATGAACAAATCAATTTCACCGCGCAACATGAAAAAAACTTCTTCTACATCATGATGAATATGCAGTGGACCTTCACATTGCGGTGGTAAAACCATCGTAGAGAACGTGAAGTTTTCTGCAAGAACAGTGTTGCTATCGCTGGCCACACCAGTTGCACCTGTGCCCATGTAACGCATTTGCGCACGGCGGTATTTCGGGTCGTAATCGGCTTGGAACTTTAAAGCATCAAAGTCATATTTACGTGTTTCAAAACGTGCAATACGTCCGCCAATCCAGTCTTCAAGTGACTGCTCTGCTGGCTGTTTCCAAGATTCAAATTGTTGTACAGACATGACTTTCTCCTTTTTCAGCCCTATGCAATTTCACAAAAAGTGGAGCTGTATCTCATCTAGTTTGGGTGTTGACCGTCACATAGACATTAATTGCTATATGACGACATAAATAATAGTGAATGATTAATAACGTTTAAGTAGTGGTAACAAGAAGAACGATCCAATCACAGCGACAACTGCCAAGAAGGTAATACCTATATTGAAACTACCTGTTTGCATCACAATTGCACCAATAATGACGGGTGCTGCAGCGCTAGCGAAGTTACCTAAGCCATTAAAAATACCGCCTGCTGTTGCTCCAACATCTGCTGTCGTAATACGCGCCAGTAAGGCAAATATGGCTGCTACACCAAAGCCCCATGCCATTGCGCTTAAAGACATAGCTAAAATCACCAGTATTGGATTGGTTGCAATGACCATCAAGTACATGAAAATACCTGCAATAAGTAACCCACCACTGACTTGAATGGCACGTTTACCCAATTTGTCAGATAAAAATGCACCAGCAACCTCACCAATCAACATGGCAATAAATGGTAAGCTTGAATAAAAACCAAATTCTTTTAAGTTAAAGCCTTTGTCTTGAATTAAATAAGATGGCACCCAGCTGTTTAGTCCCCACAGGTAGGTCATCAAAGCAATGTTAAAAATGCACAGTAGCCAAAACGAAGAGTTGCTTAACAGTGTTTTGGTATTGTTTAAATGCGCTCTAAAATTCACACGCTTACCAACACCTTCTAAATCAACAGTACGCTTTAACTGCAAGTTACGTAGACCAAAAACAATCAAAGCCAATACAATGAATGTCATTGCACCCATCACAAAGAACGTTGTATGCCAATCATAATGTGCCAACACAAATGCAGTAATCGGGAAACCTAAAAATGCGCCAATGGGGGTACCTAAAAGGAACATAGTTGATGCACGTGCTTGCTGACGATCTGTATAAGTTTGTTTCACAATGGTATATGCCAAAGCAAATAATGGCCCTTCGGCTAAACCTAATAAAACACGTAGCGTTAACATCGTTGAGTAATCTGTGGTAAAGCCCATTAAAATCATGAGTAGGCCCCACGATGTCACGCTCCAAAACAACATTTTTTTAGGGCAGAAAATATCGCCTAAAAAGCTCAGGAACATTGAAGAAAAGCCATAAGCCAACAGAAAACTTGTCATTAACCAGCCTAGTTTGGCTTTGTCTTGTCCTATACCCATTGCTTGCTGGAACGTTGCATCAGAAAACAATACGGCAATACTGATTTTGTCAAAGAAAGCCAACACAACGCAGATCATTAAAATGATTGCAGGTGTCCAATGCTTGATCCCTGTTTTCACATCATTATCCATGGTAAATCCTTTAATTCATGGGCTAATATTTTTGAGTCTGAACGACTATTTTAATTTCATTAAATTATATTCTGGATCTTGCAGCTGTGTTGGATCCAACTCACGATGACTGGCCATCCAACGTTTTGCTAATTTCACTAATTTAGAATCATTAACGGCAATCACATTTAGTAGATGATGTTGTTCATCTAAATAGAAAAACGTAATTTGCGTATTCAATGTTTTACGAATGATCACTTGATGTGTTTTTTCAGGCTGATACGTACCTAGAATTTGAATATTGCATTGGTACTGATCTGACCATAACCAAGGAATATCTTGATATGCCGTCATTTCACCCAACATTGATTTTGCTGTAGCAATTGCTTGATTTTGCGCATTGGCCCAAGACTGAATGCAATAACCCAAACTCGGGTGAATTGCGACATCACCTGCCGCATAAATATGAGCATCCGAGGTTTGACCAAATTCATTGACCACAATGCCATCTTTAACTTCAAGGGCTGCTTGTGATGCTAACTCTTTGGCAATTTCTGCCCCAGCACCCACAACTACACAATCAAACTGTTTAAGTTTGATGTCTGCATCAAATACTTCAACTTTTTGAGTTGTAGTTTCAATCAAATGTAATTTCGTTGCATTTAAATGAATCGCCGTACCTGCATCCTCATGTAATTGCTTTAAAAATACCGAAACTTCAGGGCTTACACTTCGTGCGCATAAACGTGAACCGTATTCAAAAATTTCAACATTCTTGCCTTGTTTACGTGCTGTCGCAGCAATTTCAAGACCAATCCAACCACCGCCAATGACTGCAATGTGTTCTGATGATTTTAATTTTTCCGCCAATTTTTGGCAGTCTTTAATATCACGCATAGTGTATACATTGTGCATGCTTGACCAAGCCGAAACAGGAATACGTGCACGGCTACCAGTCGCAATCAACAGCTTGTCATAAGCCAAAACCTTGCCACTTTCTAAATGTACCGTTTTATCGGCTTTATCCAGTTTTACCGCATGGTCTGGCTTATGCCAAGTCACAGAAAAATCATTTACCTGATCTGCTGAAAATAGATTTAAGCTTTCAATTTCTGCTTCTTGCGAGAGCACTTGTTTAGACAACGGTGGGCGTTCATAAAAGACTTGATCTTCATTCGATACCACATGAATTTCGCCGCTAAAACCTTGACCACGTAAAGTATGAACTGCCCATCCTGCTGCTTGACCTGCGCCTACAATCACAATCTTGTTCATGCCGATCTCCTTATCATCACTCTCTGTTAAGCGGGCTTAACCTGACGACGGGTTTTATGGTCTAAACCGCCTTCAATCGCCCACTCAGTAAACAATTCCAAGCTGTGTTCTTCTTCACGTGGCTGCCATTCCTCAGTCAAATAATCGTCATTGGTGTAGTACTCGAAAGCACCGCCCAATGGGGAATTGACATACCAGAAATATGCTGATGAAATTGGATGACGACCAGGGCCAATAAAGGTCGACCAGTCCTGACGGTTCATGCTTAAACCACCACCAATCACTTCATGAATATCACGCACCACAAAAGCGACATGGTTTAAACCAGCAGGTTTATTTGGAATAGACAGTAGAAATAAATCATGATGGAATCCTTCACCACGGCAACGTAAAAATGCACCACGCTGACGGTAAGCATCCGATAAATGGAAGCCGACTTTTTCAATATAAAATGCTTGTGTCTTTGGCAAATCTGGTGTGAAAAAAACCACATGACCAATATCTACAGGTTCTGCTTTTTCATATACTGGACTGGCAGCATTGATACGTTGAACATTGCCAAACTGGTTAATACCTTCAGTTTTAACGACTGGTAATTCATGAGTAATGCTTTTTTTAAACACAATGGTCATACCATTTGGATCACAGCATTTCACATGCAAAGCCGAACTTTCAAAACAAGGTTCATTGGCTAAGTTTGTTTTTAATTTTTCAAAATCCTGCTCATTTTCAACACCCCATGTCACTTCACGCAATGTTGAACCTGCCTCAATAGCTTCTGGCAAACGTGTATCTACAATATCAAATAAGTAAACTTTGCTGCCATTTTGGGTTTGGTATAAATCGGCACCCTCAATATCTGAATTAACCGATTTCAAGCCAAAATCAGCTAAAAATGTATTTGCCTCTTGGCGGTCTTCGACACCAAATTTAAGGACTTCAATTCCTGTAATCATGCTGTGTTCCTTAATTAAATACAAAACCGCCATTCACAGGAATATTCTGCCCTGTCACAAAAGAAGACATATCTGAAAGCAGATAAATCGCTGTGCCGTTCACATCCTGTGGTAGTTGCTGACGTTGTATTGCTCTTCCATTGACATACAAATCATGACGCGACTGCGGTACATATTCTGTCGCTTCAACCAAAGTTAGGCCTGGACTAACAGTGTTAACGCAAATATTGTCTGCGCCTAACTCACTGGCCATTGAACGTGTCATAGATAGAATTGCACCCTTACTGGCCACATAAGCCATCAATTTCGGTGCGCCCCATAATGCGGTGTCGGAGGAAATATTAATAATTTTGCCCTGACCTGAAGCCTTCAAATGCGGAACACAGGCTTGTGAAACAAGCCACGTACCTTTCACATTGACCGTCATGACACGATCCCAAAGCGTTTCGTCGTATTCCATCATGTCTACACCACCAACGCCTGTTGCTAGCGCAGCGCAGTTGATTAAGCCATCCAATCCGCCGAGTATACTCACTGCTGTTTGTACTGCTTGCTGAATAGATTTTTTCTGACTTAAATCAATACTAACAGCAGAAGTATTCAAGCCTATACTCGCTAATTTCTCAGCCTCTCCTTGCACCAAATCTGCCAAGACATCCGCCATAACGACTCTAGCGCCTGCTTCCGCAGCAGCTTGAGCGAAATCACGACCTAAGCCACGTGCCGCACCCGTCACAAGAATGCGTTTGCCCGATAAAATCTGCAGGCTAGCCATTGGCAGCTTCCTTCATTTCAATACGATTTTTATTTTGATCAAGCTGAAGTGCTGCAATTTTTTTAATTTGCTTCTCAGCTTCTTTTTTCATTAAACGGCGCAAGCGAGATAATCCAACATCGTGTTGATATAAAAATTCGTGTTGACGTGCATTGGGTGCCATATTTTCAAGAATTATGCGATCTTGTTCCAAAACATCCCAATGCAATTTTTCAAGATGATTACGGTACATGAAGCGCCATACATTACGTTGCCAGCCCGAAACTTTACGGCAACGCCAGAAGAACACACGTGTATTGTTGGCATCAATTGGGGTTGCAAAACCAACAATCCAAAATTCACCACCCGGCCCAAAAGACTTGCGGTATGGAATAGAAAGACGTAGCCAAGCCGCACCAGTTTGACCATATTCAACCCAGTCAAAGTTCACACCTGTTTGACCTTCTTTTTCAAATACAAAGCCATCTTTGGTCGGACGATGCTTCATTTCAGCTGTTCTTTCACCATCCGCCATAGAGTGTGATGTTGCATGCAAATAGCTTCCATGCATTGGATCCATCACATTATCAATGGCATATTGATGATTCACTTTCCAGTCCGCCATGCATAAGAATGAACTCCATTCTTCACTTACAAGCTGATCTGGTAATAGTAATTCTACTGGTGCTTCAGCTGTATCTATACCAAACCAAATGAAAATTGCATCATGCATTTCCTTGATCTGGTAAGACTTCACACAGTCACTGCCACTTAATGGACAGTCATGAACGGCTGGTACATCTTCAACAACACCATCATGTCGAACTTCTACACCGTGGTACCAACACGCTACACGATCGCCTAAATTCCAACCTAACGACAAACGTGCTCCACGATGTGGGCAGCGATCTTCCAAAGCATGAACATTGCCTTGGTCATCACGCCAAACCACAATATTTTCACCTAAGCGGGTAATACCGACTGGGTTTGAACCTACTTCCCAACTTGCCAATACTGGATACCATTGATCTCGCAAACCCAAATCCAAGTATTGTTCAATATCAATTCCTGTTGTCATGATGATGTCCTTATATCCTATTAATACCCTAAGCGTTGCATCTCTTTAGAGAAGCTTTCGACAGTCCATAAATCGCCAGCGATGTTTCTAAATCCTTGTAGGTTTAAAGCATCAGTCACAGCATCCAGCGCTGTCACATCCTTACTAAATGCTTGAATTAAATGTTGCACAAAATCTAATTCATACTGGCTAGGTGCTTTACTACGGTTTTGCCAAACCAAATGTTCGATATCACCAGGGATTTGAATATTATTAATGCCCGCATCTTTTGAAGGTGTCGCATTAATCCATCTCGCAAGCTTTTCGTTAAATTCTTTCATTCGAATATTTCCTTTTCTTCACTATTTTAGAGTTGAATTTGAACTTCTCCGTTCTCAACTCTGACAGGATATGTACATAAATCTCTGCACCCAGGGCCACTTTCCAAAGCACCCGTTTCTAAATTGAAAATCGCTTCATGTAATGGGCATTCAACTGTGAGTCCTTCAATAAATCCTTCTGTTAATAATGCATATGCGTGGGGGCAAACGTTTTCAACAGCGAAATAATTTTCTTCAATGACAAAGACACCAATCTTTTTGTCTTCGATTTCAATCGCTTTTGGCTCTTCCTCTGCGATTTCATCCACTTTGCAAACAGATATCCAATTCATGCCCTATCTTCCGTGTTTTATATGTAAAACATAATTTAATATTCAAAACATTATGAATAGCATAAGCTTTCACCAATTTAAAAGTCAATTAATATATAGTTATAATTATCAATATGTTACAGAAAATAAACATTTTAAAGGTTTTATATGTAAAGAAAAGTTTTATATACAAACATTGTGATATTGAAAATTGACAGTTAAAATATAATTTAGATATTCCTTTTTTTAAGGAGTTTTCAACATAAATACAGGTCGGCTTGGCAATGAATTCAATAAATACAGATGCACTTATAGAGCAAGAAACTGAATCTAATAATGACGAACGTTACTTAGTGCCAGGCTTAGTACGTGGCTTAGCGGTATTAAAATTATTTGATCAAAATCATCAAGAAATGACGATTTCTGAAATTGCAGAAAAATTAGATGTAAATCGTTCTAGTGCTTTTCGTCTAATACACACTTTAGAATATTGTGGCTATTTAAGAAAAATGTCGCAAAAAACTTATGCTTTAAGCAGTAATGTCATGGAACTTGGTTTTAATAGTCTATCTAAGTCGTCTTTAATAGATTTGGCTTCACCCATCATGCGTGAACTACGTGATAAAATTAAAATTGCCGTGCATCTATCTATTTTAGAAGACACCAATATCGTCTTTATTAGCAATGCACAATCTATCGGGCCATTTACAAGTAATGTGCATATTGGAACGCGATGGCATGCACATGCAACTGTGATTGGTCAATTAATTTTATCCCGATTATCTGAATCTGAAGTTATCAAACGCTATGAAAATTTTACAGATTGGAAAGTGTATTCTGAACGTACGCCGCATAATATTGACTCGTTGTTAATTCGACTAAAAGAAGTCCGCGAACAGCCATTCATGGTCAGTTGGGGGCATTTCAATACTGATATGGCTGCCTGTGCTACCCCAATTTACAGTAAAGCTACCCAAGAAATGACGGCTGTATTGTCTGTAAGTTGTCCTTTAAGTACATATTCTGAAGAAGAATTTAGAGGTCGTATTGCCAAAGACGTCGTGGAATATGCCAAAAAAATTTCTAAGTTTATTTATATTTAAGGCACAAAAATTAGGGAGCCGTAGCTCCCTATCATCAACGGGTTGTCAATTTTAATTTAATCCATTGATTGATTTCTAAAGCGGATCACCCGACACGATCCACTGTATAAATACCGTTTTAAAATAAAAGTACTGAAAAAAAGGGACAAATGTCTTTTTATAAGATTTCAAAAAATTTTTAGCAGAATTCATTTTTAGTTTTGTCTGTTGATTTTTTATTTAACATAAATCCCATTATGCGAATTTGAATTGTACGCCTCATTAGAACATATAAATTTTACCTATAGGAATCGAGTCATCTCAAACTATATTCTTTAGAATACCGAAATACCGTTTTAGCTAATAATGTATAAGTAAAAAAACTTTAACTTGGGCGATTTTTAATCCCTCTACGCTTACTATTATCAAATATCCCTTTACTACTCTGAGATAGATTAGCTTTTATGTATTCCATTAATTACTTAAAGCATCATTCATGGTCATGCTTCAATAAGCATGACCATATAAACCAACCTAAATCTCAGGTATCAACATTTAAATCGAATTAGTCACATTTAAAAATACTGGATAGTTCATTTTTTTTCGTAAATTTGCCCACTAGAGTATTTACTCTTATTTTTTATATGTTATTTTGTAAAAAGAAGTAACTTTGAGTTATTTTCAGTCGTTTAAATCGCTTCTAGATTACTCACTAAGCGCTTAAAAAGATTCATTTTATTATATTAGGGAAAAATTAAAATGAAATTAAAAAATTTATCGATCGCAATTATTGCAGCAACTTTACCAGTTACAAGTGTTTTTGCTGCAGCATTAGACCGTTCTGGTCAATCTATTTCAGCTTTCTTACAGCCAGGGAACTATTTTGAAGCAGGACTTTCAGTTTTAGACCCGACTGTTGAAGGTAAAGAAGCTGGTACAAGTGATACACGTCGACATATTTCTGACATGGGCGATGATTATTATTTCCCATCGGCTGCAATCAAACTTCAACCAACAGACAAGTTTTCTTTTGGTTTAATTTACGATCAACCTTTCGGTGCTGATGCAGCCTATTCTGGTGATAATGCTTTTGTATCTAAGCCAGGAAGTGACACTATTCTAGGTCAAGCAGCTTTAACAAAAATTGCAACCGATAGTATTAATCAATTAGTTAAAGCATCTGGCGCTGCATTTGGTCCAGCTCTTATTGCTGTTACTACACAAACTGGTGGTGATCCAAACAAACCAACTCAAACTGAAGTTTTAGGTGCATTACAGCAAGTTGCAAAAGGTGGTAATGCTATTGTCGCTGGTGGACTAGGTAAATTACAAGCAACTCAAAATGCTTTGAATGCTGCGAAAGGATATTTAGGTCAAGGGAGTACGAGTGTTGAAGTCGATACCCAAAACCTTTCTATGATTTTTGGCTTCCAGCCTGTCCCAAGTATCAACCTTTATGCAGGTGGTGTTTATCAAACTGTTAAAGGAAAAGTAAGTTTACGTGGTCAAGGCTATAGTCTGTTCAATGGTTATGATGCAAATATTAAAGAAACAAGTGGTGTAGGTTGGTTAGCAGGTGCTGCATATCAAATTCCAGATATCGCATTAAAAGCTTCTATTACATATCGTTCTGAAGTTACTCATAAAACTGATGTAAACGAAGAAATGTCCATTACTGATTATCCAGGTTTTACGACAGTTTTGGCTGGTCTAGGTGTAAGTGCTGATAAAATTGCGGCATTAGATACCGATGGAAAAACCAAAATTACAACACCACAATCTGTGAATCTTGATTTACAGACGGGTATCATGGCAAATACTGTTGCTTTTGCTAATGTCCGTTGGGTGAACTGGAAAGACTTTTCAATTCAACCTTATAAATTTGGTAAAATATCGGAAGCTGTAGGTAACTTAGTTGGTCAACCGAATGGTTTTAACCTCGTTGAATATTCAAAAGATCAAATTTCTGCAAATGTAGGTGTTGGTCGTAAAGTGAATGATCAATGGGCTGGTAATGTATCAGTGGGTTGGGACTCTGGTGCAGGTAACCCAGTTTCAACTTTAGGTCCCACAGACGGTTATTGGAATCTTGGTTTAGGTGTTCAATATAGCCCTACTCCATCAACATTTATTGCTGGCGGTGTAAAATACTTCTGGTTAGGCGATGCTAAAGCTCAAACAGGCGCACAAGCAGGCACTAACGAATATGTTGCAGAATTTTCTGATAACAATGCAATCGCTTACGGTTTAAAAATTGGTTATAAATTCTAAGAATTTAAAATCGAAAAAAATCCCACTTTAAGTGGGATTTTTTATTGTATTAAGATTTTAAATAAGCATACATTTGATGCTAAAAATTTTATGGATTTAACCTTAAAATTTTAGCTTTGAAGTGTTAGCACTTAGAAATCGTAAAAAGATACTTCACCGGTTTCTAATGAATATTCAGCACCGACGACTTCAAGTTTACCTTTGGCAATTAAGCTCTCTAAAACTGCCGAACCATGACGTAATTGATTAACCGAAGCAAATACATTCGACTTCACTGCATGCATCGATAATTTTTCTAAATCATCTTTCAGTTCGGTTTGCATCAAAATCTCTACAGACGGACGAACACGATTTACAATTGACATTAAATTGACTGAAGGTGGTGTTTGAGGGTTTTTAAGTGCTTCAATCGTCGAATGAATCGCACCACAATGGTTATGCCCGAGTACAACAACTAAAGGACAAGAAAAACTTTCTGCAGCGAATTCAACACTACCGACTTGAGACGGAGCGACAATATTTCCCGCCACACGAATCACAAATAAATCTCCAAAACCTTGGTCAAATACCATCTCTGCTGGAACACGCGAGTCTGAACATCCTAAAATAATCGCAAATGGCTCCTGACTACCTACCATCTCTAATCGCTGTTGATGCGTTAAGAACTTAGTCAGATTTGTTTCACCATGCGCAAAGCGTTCATTACCTTGTTGCAATCGTTCTAAAGCTTCTTGAGCAGTTAGCATTTGTATGCCATTCCATTGTGTGGAGATTGTTGTTGATTTTAATGCTGTATAATTTGAAAGTCACTGACTAAAAATAAACTCTGTTACAATATTTGTTAATTGTCATTACCTTTAGGAAATTAACAAAATTTAGTGATTAAAGTCACATATTATTGATGATTTATAAAAATAACCACATAAAATACGATTCATCCTCTTACTTTATTTTTAAGCCTTGGTAAAAAATATACAAATATGACCATTTTGGCGAATGCTGAAAAATTAATGATCATCGATAATCATTTTGCTTTATATAATGGCAAGCCATTAGCGAGGAAACCTTGAATGTCTGAACTGTCCAATAGAAAATTTCTACAATTTTTCAGTAGTATATTATTAAGCATATCTTCAATTGGGATGCTTTCTTTCGTTAGTCACGCTTATGCAGCAAGTAATACTCCTGAATATGTCGATTATTTAAAGATTGTACAAGAAGAACGTGCTTGGGCAGGCTTAACCACTAAGACATTACGTGTGGGAGATGTAGTTTGGGCATATAGTGAAGGCGGCGATAAAACAAAACCTACCGTTTTGTTGATTCATGGCTTAGCCAGTAGTCGCGATACTTGGAACAATGTAGCGAAATCATTAACGCCTTATTATCATGTCATTATTCCTGATTTACCTCTAGCCGGTAACACTCAAGTCCCTGCAAATTTTGATCTCTCCGTTCCCAATGTAACTGAACAACTTCGACGTTTTATTGAAGCAGCACATATTCAAGATAATCTGAATATTGCAGGACATTCGTTAGGAGGAACAATTGCGATGTTTTATGCATCACAATATCCCTTTGATACTAAAAGTTTATTATTAATGAGCACAGGTGGAATTTTTAAAAATAATAATACCAACTATTTAAAAAACCCAATTTATTTAAAACAATTGTTGATTACTCAAAAAGGTGATTTAAACTTTGTCCTAAACAAAGTCATGTTTAATCAACCTTTTACAGCAAGTATTATTAAAGAAGAACAAGAAAAGATATTTATTGCAAGATCGGCAGAGACAGCAAAAATTATCAATCAAATTGATGCCTTAAATCGACTTTATACACCAATGACATTCACCACAATGCTCAAAAATATTGAAGCACCTACGATGATTATGTGGGGGCAGCAAGATCAAATTATTAATGTTGAAGTGGCAAATGAATTAAAGTCGACACTCAAAAGACCGACAGAACCCGTCATTCTTAATCGTGTCGGGCATATGCCATTATTAGAAGCACCTGAGCGTGTTGCAGAAAATTATTTAGCTTTTTTAAATAAGGTTCAACCCATGCTAAATCCCCTAGCCGATCAGAAAATGTATAAATAGAGCCTGATAATATGAAAAATAATCTCATCGAACAGCTTATAGATGCTCAATTGGCTTTTTTAGATCAAGAATTTTCTCAAGCTGAAACGATTAAAATAGAATTTACCGAATTTTATCATTGGTTTAGAAAACAAAACTTGAAAGATATTTGGACGTTTGAGCAAATTAATCATTTGATCCAAAAACAAATTTTAGCAACACCATCAAGTAGCTCGTTGATTGAACAAATTTCAGAACATATTCGTTTTGCATTGATTCATCCAAGTAACGATAACACCTTGATTGAAGACATTATTCCAGTAACAACTATTGATAAAATTGCACAATATATTACAAGTAAATCGGGGCATCGCCAAGCATTGATTAAACGTGTTGTGAATAATGCTGCTTTTTCTACCATGCTAACTCAACTTATTCATCATTCGATTCAAGACTATATTGATAATTCTGTGATGAATAAAAAAGTGCCTGGTGTGGGTCGCTTTATGAAAATGGGAAAATCCGTTTTAGAGTCAGTTACAGATACCAACTTAGATGATACTGTTAAACATTATCTTAAAAAAAATATTATTAAAATTAGTCAATTGAGTGAGCAAGTCATCAACCAACAATTTGATGATAATAAGCTCTATCATTTCCAAGCCAATCTTTGGCATAAAATTAAAAAAGTGCCTGTCGGTACTTTACGCCAATATGTTGAAGTCACCGATCTACCAAAAACTGTGGAAATGGGTCATGAAATTTGGGAGCATATTCGCCAAACAGATTATCTAAAGCAACAAGTTCATGATGGTGTTTTTGCATGGTACGTTCGTAATGAACAACGCCCTTTTGACTTGATACTTAGAGATATTAATATTGATGAAAGTTTGGTTCAAAATCAATTACAAGTATTGCTTGAGCCTGTACTCCAAAACATGATTTCTTCGGAACATTTAAAATCACGTGCGCGTATTTATTTAGAAAAATTCTATTATTCAGATACAACTTTGAAAATTTTAAATGTAGAAAAAGGCGCTTAAAGCGCCTTTTTTTTAATTGATCATTAATTAAAAATTTGCGATGAAACTAATACCGTAACGACGCCCGTCGAGAACTTGATCACCGTCCGCATCTTCAGCTTTTTCATCTAAAATATTATATACGCCAAATTTACCTTTTAAGTTTTGAGTAAATTTGTAGTTAAATCCAACATCTAAGAATTGATACGCAGGTGTTGGTTCAGACATCGAGGCACGACCTAAATAAGCAGATGATTGACTTCGATGATGTAAACGCGTCCAAACATCCATTGCATCATTAATACTGTAATCTACAGTTGCATTAAACATATGCTTAGGTATTTCATTTAAAGGTTGTCCTTTTAAACTACCCGATTTTTGCTCAGTTTCCGTATATGTATAATTCGTACTTAAGTTAACACCATCAGCAAGCTCTGTATCAAAAGTAGCTTCTACACCGTGCATTGTTGCTTCGTCCACATTAATTCGTGAACTAATAAAATTCCATAATCGAATATCACCTGTTTTCGGATCTATACGTCCAAATGGGTCTTCACATGCCCATGTTGCTGAATTACTATTACTACCATTCGGTGATGAGCATTCACGAATTTCGGTAATTTTGTCTTTGAATTCTGTAAAAAAAGCAGTAACTGAAGCTTTAGATTTATCACCCTGCCATGCTGTACCAAACTCATAGCTTAATGATTTTTCAGGCTTTAATCCATCATTCCCCATGATAAAGGCACTGCCTTTACCAGTTACAGAATGCACATTACTTGATGATTGCTTTAAATCGGGTTGCTTATAACCTGTAGAAATACCACCTTTGAATGTCCATGCATCGGTTGGGTTATACACACCATATAATCGTGGAGAGAAATTACCATCATAATTTTCATCATGATCGTAACGTAAGCCCGTGGTTAAATTAAATGTATCTGTAATAGACCAAGTATCTTCTGCAAAAATTGCAGCACCCCAACGCTCTAACTCCGTAACAGGCATTTTTGCATTTTGATTTGTTGCTTTATCAACTAAAGATTCATTTTTAAAATAAACCCCACCAATAAGATTGTGGTTGTTTAGCTGCCAATTCCACTGACTATTCGCCAACCAAGTTTCAAGTTCAATTCCACTTAGACCCGTTGAACTATTGATACGATCTGGATTTTTTGAATTTTCATATTGGATATATGAGTTACTACTTAAAGTATCACTGTAATGACCGTTGTGTGTTAAGCCATAAACTTGACGATAATTACGCCCATATGAATCTGCACCTGTACTTAAAATCGTTTTTCCCGCAGTCGATTCAGACTCTTGTTTCATGAAGTTTGCTTCAAATTCAAGGTCATGATCATCATTAATTAAATAGGTCAATCTTGAATTGAGGCTTTCTACATCTGTCCCTCTAAAACCACCGACATAACTGTCTTCTTCACGTTTAGACTTATTTACGCCAAGTTGCATACCCAATTTATTGGAAATTAAAGGACCTGCCAAATAAGCAGAGCCATTTTTAATGTCGCCAGAATTGCCTTGATCTTGGATAACTGTGCCTAACTCGACCGTACCCGACCATTCATCACTTACTTTTTTAGTAATAATATTGATTACACCACCCATGGCATCAGTACCATATAAAGTCGATGCAGGACCACGAATCACTTCTATACGCTCAATCGCAGCCATTGGCGGTAAAATATTTTTTTCAAACCCGCTATCATCGCCATTTGGATTCACATCTTTAGAGAACTGACGCTTCCCATTCACCAAAAACAACGTATAACTTGAGCCCATTCCACGAATGCTCACCGTCTGTGCCGAACCAGCCCCTGAGATTACAACCCCTGGCGTATTTCTTAACACATCCGTAATATCATTATACTGACGCTTTTCTAACTCTTCTCGACTGATCACAGTCATCGATGCAGGTGCATTTACTACATCTTGTTCATAACCTGCCGCAGTCACAACAATAGTTTGTAATTTGGCTAAATCATTCGTTTTAGATTCTATTTCACTTGATTTTTTTTGTGAATCTACTGCATGTGCAGCATTTATCATAATACAAACAATCGAGAGAGATAAGACAGATTGGATAATGCGGCTTGACATAAAAGTATTCCAAAGAGGCTGATTTATGAACAAATACGGGAGATTTCGATACGCAGTTTAACAAACAGATATACTAATACAATAAATAATGGTAATAATTCTCATTATTAGTATTTATTTGTTTAATTAATGCTCGATTATTTTTAATTCTTAAGGATTTTTTAAGATTAGATATATTTTTTAATTAGCCGATATCTAAATATAAAAAAACCTCCGAAATTCGGAGGTTTTCTACAACACTTTTCAAATATTGAAGCTCATTATTTAAAATAAGCGCCTTCTGCTTGGCTGTGATCCGTTTGGTCAACAACACGAGCAAGTTCAGGAACATGCTCACGTAATGTCTTTTCAACACCTTGTTTCAAAGTTACATCAATTGCTGAACAACCTTGGCAACCACCACCAAATTTGAGTACAGCTGTTAAACCGTGTTCTTCATCTTCAACAACTTCTACCAATGCACAATTTCCGCCATGACCTTCAAGTCCTGGGTTAATTTCTGATTGGAGCACATAAGTAATACGTTCTTCGATTGAAGCGCCAGGACCTACACGTGGAACTTTTGAGTTTGGTGCACGGAACGTCAACTGACCGCCAAAACGGTCTTTGTTGTAATCAATGACCGCATCTACTAGATAAGGAATAGACGGCGCATCGATAAATGCAGGGAATTCAGCATAGTCTTGTTTGTAATCTGTGGGCGCAATTTCTTCAGGTGCACTATATGCCATACAGCATTCAGCACGAGGAGTACCCGCATTTTCAACAAATACACGAACGCCAATTCCCGGAGTGTTTTGCTTCTCCAAAAGATCTTTTAAATACTCTTGTGCATTCGGAGTAATTAATAAATTTGGAATTTCTTCTGCAACTGCAGTATTGGTGTTCTCAGTCGACATAACTCTATCCTCAAGCTGAAGTCGGTATTTTAACTGAAGATGAGGTCAAATTAAAAAAAATCAACTAAAATTGTCGGAATTAATTTAGATATTTATTTTGCAGAGAAAATTATTGATAAAAAACCACCCTGTTCAGAGTGGCGGAGGGAAAAACCTTAAATTATCTGTTGCTATAACAGATATTTCAGCAGATATTCAAATGGACAGTGCTTCATCCATGCAACGGGATCTGAATATCTGAACTGAAGTTTATTATTGTTCTTTTTTCAATCTCTCATTTTTAAAAAACATAGCCTAGATTAAGCAGAAAGCCTTTTAACCCTTTATCTGCATGGGTATAAGTAACACCCGCACGATATTCATCTACCCATGCTTTCTTTTTCTGATTTTTAAACCCTAGCGATGCCGAAATATCATGTGAAACTTCGGAGAATAATTCATCACCATGATAGTCAGTTCTTGCAAACTGGAATTTTGCAACCAAAGGACTATTGTTCACACTACGACTTAGCACATGGCTATATTCCGCACCATTTCTATAGACAGTATTCTGTAAATCATAACCGCTGTTAAAATCTTTAATTTTAATCGGATCGGTCTTATAATATGACACCATATTAATGATTCCGACACTGCTACGCTCATTCAGTGGAAACTGTAAATTACTCCCAAGCCCTCCCCCATAAATCAGTGCAGCTGTTCCGAAATCTTCAGAAGCAGTAACTCCACCGCGAATCTGTGGCATCAAATACCAACTAAAAGCATGATTCGAAGTCACTTTAAAATTCAGACCAATCCCCAGATTAACACTGCCTGTTAGTGAACCTTCGGTATCTACGAGCGTCAATGGCATATCAACCGCAATACCCATATCTTTCGAATCAAACCAATGCGCATAATTCAATGGTAAGTTATAAACATCTACCCCATAACCAGCCTGAGTATAGCGACCAAAACGCGGCATAATTCCAATGCTGCCTGAAGTGCTTTTAATACCTAAGGTTTGATTACTGGTCATATCTGAAAAACTGTCTGTAGATGATACAACCATTGTGGATAATAAACTGGTTGGATTACCTGCAACGGGGTCAATAGGTGAGTGTTTTACCCATTCCTTAGTTAAAGCCTTGAGTAAGTTTTTATCCTCGCCTTTTAAAGCATCCAAAAATGCATCTTTAGCATCTTCTCTTGAGCCATTAACTTCACCATAACTGCGAACGATTCCAAGTGATGGAATAGTGAAGTTCAACTTGCCTGAATTTTCAGCAAAATCTAGTTTTACATCAACGCCTCTTAAATCTAGTTTTGCAGCAACCTGAGTTGTATCACTGTAATTCGGGAACATTTTCAACATCTGCGCTGTATCGTACTGATCTGCCACATTCGAAATATTGTTATAAGTTAATATTTTCGCAGCTTGATCTCCCACCTGAATTTCAGAAGTAAAAATTTCTTTAGCGTGTGCAGAACCTAGTCCTGTAATACATAAGCCTGCAAGCATCCAACCCCATACTTTTTGCTTCATTGTCATTCTCCTATTCACAACTGCTCATCTCGAACATTAAAAAATTATATTTTTTAAACTTTCTATCTCGTTGTTGTGTAATTTATTATTTTTCAAAATTAAAGCTATTCCTCAAATGAGGGATAGCTTTTTTATAATCAATGCTTTTACATAATCTAACAAACTATCTATCTGATATTACTTAACTATTAATTTATCTATTTTTAACATTAGAATTCATTATTTTTATAAATTTATGCATAAAAGCATTTTTTTGAGCACAACTAAGGAAAAGACTAAGTGGCTTAAAGTAGATCTGGCGGACTATCATCATTTCAAACACCCATAAATTCAGACTATATCCATTCTTTCTCTTTATATTCCAATCTCTATTCTGTACTTTATACATATAAGAATCGTTGTCTTGATGAGACAAATTTTAGCAAAAATTTATACTGAATTTCGTACAACTTAACGATTTATACAATCAATATTCTTTCATTTTTTAATGGATAATTCTCTCAATTTTGGCATCTTATGCCACCATAAACTTTAACTTGGCATGGATAATGTATACATCTGTATATTAAAGACAAATTAAAACGAGATATTTTGCATGTCCATTTCAAATGAAGGTTTACAATTCCCTATCGACCCAATTAGCCAAAAATCAAGCTCTTCCAATGTTGGTAAAGAAATCATTGCCGAAGCATTATCACTTGTTGATAATCGCACTTCGCAACATGCTTTAGATGAAAAAAACTGGCGACAAAATTATCCAACTTATTTTAAAGCTTTGGTCGAAAATGGCATCAAATCAGTCAACAATCCGATTACCATTGCTAAACAAGGCTTACATAAAGCTCAACATAGCTTTGATTTTTTTAGAGATAATCAAAGATATTCACTCAAAGATGTTATGTCTGTTCCACTTACAGAAAAAATTAAAACACATATTTTCAAAGGTCAATCCGATACTGCACCGGAATGGTTTGTGCCGTATCGTGGGCAAAATTTAAAAGGTCAAAGCTTACTCAATCAAATTCAACTTTGGGAAAATACGGGAATTATCGAAGCTAGCCATGCAAAGGCTTTACGTGAGGTGAATGCGCATCCTGAATGGTTTGATTTATCAGACCGAACCATGGTGTTATTTGGTGCTGCATCTGAAGCAGGACCATTGACTTGGTTATCTCGTTGGAAAGCCAATATTATTGCTATTGATTTACCCAATGAACGTGTTTGGGAAAAAATACTCAAAACGATTCAAAATGGTAATGCCACTCTCTATGCACCTCATTTTGAACACATTATAGATGCAGACAAGATTGACGAATTAAAAGCAAAATTAGGTACTAATCTGCTCACTCAGATTCCAGAAATTACCCAATGGCTCTGTGATAATCCGCACAAACTAGATTTAGCATCTATTGCTTATTTGGACGGTGAAAAACATGTCCGTGTTTCCATGGCAATGGACAGTATTATGAGCCATGTCAGTGAGCAAAAACCTGATTCTTCACTGATGTATATGTGTACACCAACTGATGTTTATGCCGTACCAAAAGAAGTGATTGAAGGTGCTACAGATAAAAACTTACAACGCTCAAAACTAGAGATTATTTTAAGTAAAAGCATTGCTACACTGTCCATGAAGCAATTTTTTAAAGATAATAATCAAAAGCTTATTTTATCGGACAATGGTAAATCCTACGGTATTGCAGACTGTTTAGTGGTTGAACAAGGCCCAAATTATGCTTTGGCAAAACGCATCCAACAATGGCGTGCAACTTTAGCAAGACATCAAGGTCAGCGTGTCAGTATTAATATTGCACCATCTACAACGACCTATTCAGTCACCAAAAACCCATTACTCAAAGCGGCATTTAATGGCGCAAGTCTTTTTGATGTAGAAGCATTTAGCCCTGAAACAACCAATGCCATCATGGCGGCATTATGGATTCATGATTTAAAAAATCCTGATTCTGTTTCTAACCCTGAAACAACAATGGAACATCCTTTAGAATTGATGATGGAAGGTGCAAATCACGGCGGTTTATGGCGAGTTGCTTATCTTGCACGTACAGCACTACCTTTTGCAGCAATCTATGGCTTTGCAACAGATAAACTCCCTATGAAAAAATTCTTTGGAAAATTGAAAAAGTAAGCTTAGCTATTTTTTCGTTGCCGAATCATAAGTTTTTTATTGTGAATAGCTTTAGATTTCAAAGTCTAAGTGTTTTTTAATATTTTACAGTTTATTGAACTGCTGATTAATTTTACTTTCAAATAGTTAAGTGCATAAAAAACGCTGCAATCGCAGCGTTTCTTTTAACTTCAGTTCTAAGCTCAAAGTTAAGCTAAATCACAGATTAAAATACTTTCAATAATAACCAGTACAATACACCCGATAAACAAATCGTTGCGGGTAAGGTAAAGATCCAAGCCGAAAGAATGGTGCGTACAGTCGCAAAATTCAATCCAGATTTATTCGCCACCATAGTACCTGCAACTGCGGAGTTTAAAACATGCGTTGTAGAAACTGGCATACCAAAACCATCAGCTGCTGCGATTGTGGTCATTGCCACAAGCTCTGCCGACATCCCCTGACCATAAGTCATGTGATGCTTACCAATACGTTCACCAACCGTCACAACAATACGTTTCCAACCCACCATTGTTCCTAAACCAAGCGCCAGTGCAACGGCAACTTTTACCCAAGTTGGAATATATTGTAGGAACGAATCTAAGTTTTTACGATATTCTTTAACTACTTTTTGCTGTGATTCATTCATTTTCGGCAGTTGTTCTGCTTTATCTAAACGTTTGAATGCAGTCGTGCTTAAGTACATATCATTACGTAATAATGAAACTTCAGCTTCTGGAATATCTTTCAAATTTCCATACTGACCAACACGTTCACCCAAATGATCTGTCAAACTTGCCAAAGCTGGAACAACTTCAGGCGAGATTTCTTTGGTTTGAATATATTTGGTAATGGTTGTACGTGCTTGTTCATCTGAAATATCTGTATGCTGCGTATAAATCGCTGCTGCAGTTTGACTTGATAACTGAGAAAAAGACTGTAAATGTTGATGGTCTAAATTTTTATTCAAAGAATAAGCAAGTGGAACTAAACCTATCAAAATCAACATGATCAAGCCCATACCTTTTTGCCCATCATTTGAACCATGCGCAAAACTTACACCGGTACAGGTGAAAATAAGAATGGCACGAATCAGTGGCGGTGGTGGTTTATTACCTTCAGGTGGTTGAAATAATTCAAGTTGATTCTTAAATATTTTCTTCACCAATAAAAATACAACCGCGGCAAAAGCAAAGCCAATCAATGGGGAGAATAATAAAGCCTTACCCACTTTAGTCACTTGATCCATGTCTACACCACTTGCACCACTTGAAGCGTGCAAAATGTAGTTCATGATGCCTACACCTAAAATCGAACCGATTAAAGTATGCGAGCTAGACGCTGGAATACCTAAGAACCAAGTTCCTAAATTCCAAAGAATTGCAGCAATTAACATGGCAAAAACCATGGCAAAACCTGCGCCGCTTCCGACATTCATAATCAATTCAACAGGAAGTAATGCAATGATACCGTATGCAACTGCACCACTCGCAACCATTACTCCAAGAAAATTACAAAAACCTGCCCACATCACTGCGACAGGCGCAGGCAAGGCATTGGTATAAATAACGGTCGCTACAGCATTGGCTGTATCGTGGAAACCATTCACAAATTCAAAGCCTAAGGCAATGAATAAAGCAGTCGCTAAAAGCGTAACAGAATATAAACTTAAAGGTGGTACATGCGATAAATCTGCATTTAATTGCACACCAATATAGATTAGTGTGGCAATGATAATCGTCAAAAACACCGGCATAAAAAATTTCGGTGTAGGTGCGTGAACATTGGTCGACTTTACAGTGTTTGAATGTTCAGAATCTGAGACGGGAGGTAAATTCGAATTCATGCAGACGGTAAGAGGATAATAAAATCCCCTTATTGTTCAATTTAATTGTGACAATTATATGACAGATAACTGCCTTATGAAGTGAATTTTTAATTATTTCACTCCATAATTTTGCAATACTTTTGAACCAAATATTATTTTTATCATTTAAAATCATATGCTTGTTATTTTAAAGCTTTTCTATTTTGACAAAAATAAGACATTTCTTGATCCAATAATATTTGTAATATTTCTGTCAAATATTACAACTGACCACTTTAACAACATCATATTGCACTGCTTTCATGACAATTTAATGAAAAAATAACCATCTCATCGATATCATTTTAAATTTCTGCCCATAATGCTCACGTCTCAAACTTTTGCAAATGTAATACCAATAATGAATCCTTATAAAAGGTGACGTATATCAATAAATTTTATAAGCATTCTTCTGTATCCTTACTAGTTATAAGTAATTGATCTAATCATTCTGCTTATCAACAATACCAATTTTTCAAATAAAATATTCTCATCATTAAAAGAGCAATAAAATCTAGTTGAAATCAGCTTTTACAGCATTCGCATAGAGTATCTGATAATATATTGCACGTTTTGAAAACCTGTCTGAGAGTTTTAAATGTCGACACTTGCCACCCTAAAATCGCTTCTCGCTCAACGTATCCTGATCATTGATGGTGCGATGGGAACGATGATCCAACGCCATAAACTGGAAGAAGCCGATTACCGTGGTGAGCGTTTTGCCGATTGGGCATCTGACCTGAAAGGTAACAATGACCTTTTAGTGCTGACTCAACCTCAGATTATTCAGGATATTCATGAAGCCTACTTAGATGCAGGCGCTGACATTATTGAAACCAATAGCTTTAACGGCACACGTGTTTCCATGTCGGACTATCACATGGAAGATTTGGTTCATGAGATTAACTTTGAAGCAGCACGTATTGCCAAGACAGCTTGTGCAAAATATTCAACACCTGACAAACCTCGTTTTGTTGCAGGTGTCTTGGGGCCAACATCACGTACTTGTTCAATTTCACCAAATGTAAATGACCCTGCTTTTCGTAACATTACCTTTGATGAGCTAAAAGAAAACTATATTGAAGCTGCACACGCCCTCATTGAAGGCGGTGCGGATATTCTGCTGATTGAAACTGTATTTGATACACTGAACTGTAAAGCTGCCATTTTTGCAGTAAAAGAAGTCTTTAACCAACTTGGTCGTGAATTACCATTAATGATTTCGGGCACGATTACCGATGCTTCTGGTCGTACTTTAACAGGTCAAACTGCGGAAGCATTTTGGAACTCTGTACGTCACGGCGATTTATTGTCGATTGGTTTTAACTGTGCGCTCGGTGCAGATGCAATGCGTCCACACATCAAAACTGTATCTGATATTGCAGGTACTTTTGTTTCGGCGCATCCAAATGCAGGCTTACCGAATGCTTTCGGTGGTTATGATGAAACTCCTGAAGAGACTGCCGCATTCCTAAAAGAATTTGCCGAAAGTGGTTTGATCAATATTACAGGCGGTTGTTGTGGTACTACACCTGATCATATTCGTGCCATTTACAATGCAGTCAAAGACATTAAGCCACGCCAAGTACCTGAAATTAAACCTGCGTGTCGTTTAAGTGGTCTTGAAGCATTTAACATTGATGATAACTCACTGTTTGTGAATGTTGGTGAACGTACCAACGTCACAGGTTCGAAAAAATTCTTACGTTTAATTCGTGAAGAAAACTTCACGGAAGCACTTGATGTTGCATTACAACAAGTGGTTGCAGGCGCGCAGGTCATCGACATTAACATGGATGAAGGCATGCTCGATTCGCAAGGTGCGATGGTGCATTTCCTCCATCTCATCGCATCTGAGCCTGAAATTTCCAAAGTACCAATCATGATTGACTCATCGAAATGGGAAATCATTGAAGCAGGTTTGAAATGCGTACAAGGTAAGTCAATTGTTAACTCAATTTCCTTAAAAGAAGGTTATGACGAGTTTGTGCATAAAGCACGTTTGTGCCGTCAGTACGGTGCCGCTATCATCGTCATGGCATTTGATGAAACTGGTCAGGCGGATACTGCAGCACGTAAACGTGAAATCTGTAAGCGTTCATACGACGTACTTGTCAATGATGTCGGCTTCCCTGCTGAAGATATTATTTTTGACCCGAACGTGTTTGCAATTGCAACAGGTATTGAAGAACACAATAACTATGCCGTTGATTTCATTGAAGCAACAGGCTGGATTAAACAAAACTTACCTCATGCAATGATTTCGGGCGGTGTGTCTAACGTATCCTTCTCTTTCCGTGGCAATGAACCTGTTCGTGAAGCGATTCACTCAGTATTCCTTTACTATGCCATTAAACAAGGCATGACCATGGGGATTGTAAACGCAGGTCAAATGGCGATTTACGATGATATTCCTAAAGAATTAAAAGATGCTGTTGAAGATGTTGTACTGAATCAGAATCAAGGTGAAAGCCGACAGGATGCTACGGAAAAACTACTTGAAGTTGCAGAACAATACCGTGGTCAAAGTGCTGCACAAAAACAAGTTGAAAACCTAGAATGGCGTGATCAACCAGTAGAAAAACGTCTTGAATATGCATTAGTTAAAGGCATCACGGCATTTATTGATGTTGATACAGAAGAAGCACGTTTAAAAGCCAAACGCCCTCTCGATGTGATTGAAGGCCCACTCATGGACGGCATGAACGTGGTGGGTGATTTGTTCGGTTCAGGTAAAATGTTTTTACCACAGGTGGTGAAATCTGCCCGTGTGATGAAGCAAGCCGTAGCTTGGTTGAACCCGTACATCGAAGCTGAAAAATCGGGTAGCCAATCCAAAGGTAAAATTTTGATGGCAACGGTGAAAGGCGATGTACACGATATTGGTAAAAATATCGTTGGCGTAGTGCTCGGTTGTAATGGTTATGACATTGTCGACCTTGGAGTCATGGTATCTGCCGAGAAAATTTTACAAACAGCGATTGATGAAAAAGTCGATATTATCGGTCTTTCAGGTTTAATCACACCGTCATTGGATGAAATGGTTTTCGTTGCCAAAGAAATGCAGCGTAAAGGCTTCCATGTACCATTGATGATTGGTGGTGCAACCACTTCTAAAGCGCATACTGCTGTAAAAATTGATCCACAATATTCGAATGATGCAGTGATTTATGTGGCGGATGCCTCTCGTGCAGTGGGTATTGCGACAACGTTACTTTCTAAAGACATGAAGCCTAAGCTTGTTGAGGAAACTCGTGCTGAATATGAAAAAGTGCGTGAACGTATTGCCAATAAACAGCCGAAAGCTGCCAAGTTGTCTTATGCTGAATCCATTGAAAATGGTTTGAAAATTGATTTTGCTGCAAATACACCTGCTGTGCCGAATTTGCTTGGAACAAAAGTTTTAACCCATTATCCGCTTGCAACTTTAGTGCCTTATTTTGACTGGACGCCATTCTTTATCTCGTGGAGTTTGGCAGGTAAATTCCCGAAAATTCTTGAAGATGAAGTTGTCGGTGAAGCAGCGACTGATTTGTATAATCAGGCGCAGGAAATGCTTAAAGATATTATTGAGAATAATCGTTTCGATGCTCGTGCAGTATTTGGCATTTATCCTGCGAATCGTTCTGCAGCCGATTCTGTTGAAGTATTTACGGAAGATGGTCAGGCTGTAACGCATACTTTCCATCATATTCGTCAACAGTCGGATAAAGTGACAGGTAAACCAAACCTATCACTTGCTGATTTTGTTGCAACGAAAGATCAGGCGAATGACTACTTAGGTGGTTTCACTGTGTCAATCTTTGGTGCGGAAGAAATGGCACATGAGTATAAGGCCAAAGGCGATGATTACTCTGCGATTCTTGCTCAGTCTTTGGGTGACCGTTTTGCAGAAGCTTTTGCGGAGCATTTACATGAACGTATTCGCAAAGAGTTCTGGGGTTATCAAGCTGCTGAAAACTTATCGAATGAAGAGCTGATTAAAGAGAAGTATGTCGGTATTCGTCCTGCACCGGGTTACCCTGCTTGCCCTGAGCATTCTGAAAAAGCGACTTTATTTAGTTGGTTAGATTCCACAGCGAAAATTGGCACTGAGTTAACTTCTAGTTTTGCAATGTGGCCACCTTCTTCTGTCAGTGGTTTTTATTATGCGAACCCTGAAAGTCAGTATTTTAACGTGGGGAAAATTGCAGGCGACCAGCTTGATGATTATGCAAAGCGTAAGAACTGGACATTGGATGAAGCGAAGCGTTGGTTAGCGCCGAATTTGGATGGTTCGGTTTCTTAAGTTTTTTAAATCTCCCCTAACCCCTCTTTGAAAAAGAGGGGGATTTCATGTGATTTAATGAATTACGTGACAGCTCCTCCCTTTTTTAAAGGGAGGTTGGGAGGGATTAAATTGATATAATAATACATCTTGAATTTTCTAATAAAACGACAATATAAAGATCAATTACACTATTGAAAAATATTAACTTATGCTTGTATATAAATATCGTGGTGGCTCTTTTACAAGAGATTTAAAATCATTAAAAAATGATACATTTTGGGCTTCAAATACAAGTCAACTTAATGATCCATGTGAAGGACTTATTAGTATTAATGATATGGAACAGCAATTAAATCATCTTAAAAATATTTTTTATCAACACTCAGATAACTTAGCATTAATTGAACAAAGGTTTCAAAACATCCTCGATATGAAAGATACTAAACTTGGTATATTTTCATTAAGTAAAACTTATCGTGATGAATTACTTTGGGCTCATTATGCGAATAGCCATAAAGGCTTTTGTATTGAATATGATTTAGAAAAACTACTATCAAGGCAAAATCCTAAACATAGATGTTTTGATGTTCAATACACAAATAATATTCCAAATTTAGATTTTTCTCAGCTTTTAGGTCAAACAAATCCTGATATTTTAATTAAAAAAATGCTTGGTTATAAATCACAGAGGTGGGAGTATGAACAAGAGTTAAGAATCATCACAGAGAATCAAGGTATAAATACTTATGACTATAGAGCTGTAAAAGCCATATATTTTGGTCTCAAAACACCAAAATCTACAATTTCCAAAACCATAAAAACATTACAAGGACGTAAAATAAAATATTTTCAAATGCATTTAAAACCTAATTCTTTTCAATTTAAAGCTAAACCATTAGAAGATAAATTTCCAACTGTTTTTAAATATAAATACTCAATATCTAACATTGCACATTTAGCAGTTGATCCATCTACACTTAAATTAGAGTATCTACATTTTGCTCCTTACTTGCAGAAATTAGCCGAGATTATTCGTAGAGAACCTGATTGTTATGAAGTAAGTTACATTGATCTAAGCCACTCTAAAAGTACTTTAGCTAACCCAATCTTCTTTGCACAATATAAAACTGCTGAAAATGATTTATTTACACATACAGTCCATTACTCCACAAAACAGATAGATGAGGAATATTTAAAAATTGATGACTTATAATTATTAATCCCTCCCAACCTCCCTTTTCCAAGGGCGGAGCTACACAAATTCAATCCCACTATTAAAATCGTGTGAAGTCCCCCTTTGAACAGAGGATTTAAGAGGATTCCAAATTTTGAGAAGCTGCCCAATAAATCACTTCAATCACTGCATCAATATCCCCCAACACCTGCCTATTATCAAACCTCAAAACTTTTAATCCCAACTGAGCTAAAGCCTCATCACGTATACAATCCGCTTCTAAGCCTTCATTTGTATAATGCTGACTACCATCACACTCAATGACCAAACTCGCAGATGCACAATAAAAATCTACAATAAAATTTAAAAGCGGTTTCTGCCGATAAAACTGTAACCCTAAAATTTGCTTACGGCGCAACTTTGACCAAAGTAGCAATTCTGCATCAGTCATATTATTTCTTAGATCACGAGCAGGTTGCTTAAGGTTTTTATTATAAGGTTTCATATTTATTCTCTTTTATTTGAATAGATTCTACAAAAAAGCCCGCTTTTCAGCAGGCTATAATGTTCAATTTAAAGACTAATGTGCATGCCCTGCGCCTACATTACCTTTCGGTCTAGGACATAACCATATAATCAATCCTGCAAAAATAAAGATCATCGCAAAAATTAAAAACACATGATTAACAGACAGCGTTAACGCCTCTTTATCCACCAAACTGGAAATTGTACCCAAAGCCATTTCAGGACTAAAACCACTATTGACCAAAGTACTCTGCGTTTCCTCTACATGCATATTAGAAACTATTTCACTGCGTGCAAGCTTGGTATGGTCATCCCAAATGGTTACAGCAACAGATGCACCGATCGCCCCTGCCATGGTTCGCATAAAGTTCATTAAACCCGCAGCAGATGCCACTTCGTCAGGACGAACCACGCCTAAAGCAATATTCGACAGTGGAATAAAGAAAAATGGTACGGCAAAGCCTTGAATAATTTGCGGTAAAGCCAATGCCATAAAGTCTGCATCACTGGTCCAAAACGAACGCATTAAAGTTACACAGCCTAAAATCATTAGACCAAAACTAGCCAATGCCCTAGGGTCATATTTGGTCGCTAGCTTCGCCACAATCGGTGACATTAGCAAACTGCCAAAGCCCATAGTTGCAGTCAGATACCCTGCCCACGAAGCGGTATAACCTAAATTTATCTGTAACCATTGCGGAATAAGTACAATGCTGCCGAAGAACGCTGCAAAAGCAAAAGCCAGTGACAATGTGGCGACAGTAAAACCTCGATATCGGAAAATTTGAATATTAACAATTGGATGCTTTTCATAATATTCCCAAATAATAAAGGTAATAAATCCAATGACTAAAATCACACCTAAAACGCAGATAAAGGGGTTATTAAACCAATCTCGCTCATGCCCTAAATCGAGCATTAACTGAAGTGCTCCAATCCATATAATCAATAATGCTAATCCAACACTGTCTATTGGACGTTTGATAATGGGGGTTTCAGAGGTTTTCATCAAACGCATCACGCCGACAGCACAAATCACGCCGACTGGAATATTGATAAAGAAAATCCAATGCCATGACCAGTTATCACTGATCGTACCACCTAAAATCGGCCCTAGAATCGGCCCAACAACAGTGGTCATTGCCCACATTCCCATCGCCTGAGAATGTTTTTCGGGTGGGAAAATGCTCATGAGCAAAGTTTGGCTAAGTGGCATAATCGGACCACCAAACAAACCTTGTCCAATACGGCAAATCACCAGCATGGCTAAACTGTTCGATAAACCACAAAGTATTGAAAATACAGTAAAGCCAATCAAACTGATGGTAAATACACGGACTGCACCAAAACGTCCTGCTAACCATCCTGTTAATGGTACACAGATCGCTTCGGCAACAGCGTAAGAGGTAATGACCCATGTCCCTTGCGTACTAGAAACAGCGAGACTACCTGTAATATGGGGTACAGATACATTGGCAATGGTCATGTCTAATACAACCATGAAGTTTGCCAATGCGAGAAAAAAGGCAGCCAGTAATAACTTACCGCCTTTTAGCTCACCCGGAAATGCTGCGGTATTCATAAGCCATTACTTCGAAGAAGAGATATCAACGGATGCTTCCATTGATAAACCGACACGTAATGGGTGCTTTTCTAATTCTTTAGGATCAAGTTGGATACGAACAGGTAAACGCTGCACCACTTTAATCCAGTTACCTGTGGCATTCTGTGCAGGTATTAAAGCAAATGCTGAACCCGTACCACCAGAGAAACCAATAATCGTGCCGTGATACTTAACATCATCGCCATATAAATCAGATGTTAATGTTGCTTTCTGACCAACTTTGACATTTTTTAACTGACTTTCTTTAAAGTTTGCATCCACATATAAAGCATGAATTGGCACGATCTTCATCAAGCTCGCACCTGTTGCAATACGCTGCCCCACCTGAATACTACGACGTGCAACCACACCATCTAAAGGTGCTTTGATTTCTGTACGTTGTAAATCTAATAAAGCTTGATCCAACTTAGCTTGAGCCACCAACACATCAGGAGTAGAACTTTGTGAACTGCCTTTAATTAAAGCTTCATTGGCATCTAAGTTACTTTGCGCAGCTTTACGCTTAGATTCCGCTTGCGCAAGTGCTGCTTGTGCAACATCAACATTGGCTTTGGCATTATTTAATGCACTTTGCGATTTGCTAAATTCCTCTTTAGAAATTGCACCCGAAGCACTCAATTGCTGACGGCGTGAAAACTCTTGCTGTGCTTGTTGATACGTTACATCGGCTTGTGCCACCTGTGCTTTGGCACTGTTAATATCATCTGCACTGACTAAAATTTGTGAGGATAATGAGCTACTGTTTGCCGAACTTTGTGAATATTGACGCTTAGCTTTCATTAAAGCTGCTTCCGCTTCAGCAACAGCTATTTTTGCATCACGATTATCAATAATGGCAAGAACATCGCCTTTTTTAACTTGTTGAGTATCACTGACCAATACTTTTTCAACTTGTCCACTCACCATCGAGGTAATTTCAGCAGTCTCTGCCCCAACATAGGCATTATCTGTATCTACTGTATTACCAAAGAGTAACGTCCAAATTGCAAATAGAATTGCTACTGCAATAATAATTATTGCAAATATTTTCAGCATTTTTTTACGTTTTTGCTGCTTCGCCAGATCCTGTTGCGTTTCATTTAGGTCTTCTGGTGCTGCACTCGTAGTTTGCGCTTCAGTCATCGCATATTCCTAGCTAATCTAGACTTGGTCAAAACAACACACGGCATTCTATTTACGCTATCTGAATGACAGCTTAAAGACATCAAATACGTGTTGAGTTATTGATGATGAGAAAGTCAATTTCTTAAAATTGTGGCTGATAATTTTACAGTCAAAAATCATAGTGTGAGAATAAAAATATTACTCTAGAGTTTATTTTTATAAATTCACTAAGAACTATTGATATTAATCATTTTTATAATAAAAAATAAGCCATCAAAATACTCATTCCGATGGCTTATATTGACACAATGAATACAATCTGTACTGGTTAGTACACTTTAGCTACCCATCAATATGCATAAGACGCAATTGCTGTTGCAATCGCTTTGCCTTCATCATTGACCATGGTCATACGCATCGTGCAACCCTTGCGCCCCATGCGTAAAGTCTCAGCTTTGGCAATAAAATATTGTCCACGCCCCGGTGCAAGATAATCTACACGCATGTCTACTGTTGCCAAACGTGATACCTTTTTCAATGTATCTGGTAGTTGGTCTGGCTCTGCACGTTTATACAACTCACCCATTGCGACAATCCCACCAATACTATCGAGTAAAGTTGCAGCAACACCGCCATGCAAAATCTGAAAAGCAACATTTCCGATCAGAAATGGCTGCATTTCAATATAGCCTTCAATTTCGTCATTTACGACACGCATTTGCAT
Source organism: Acinetobacter psychrotolerans (assembly GCF_048552595.1). Taxonomy (NCBI): domain Bacteria; kingdom Pseudomonadati; phylum Pseudomonadota; class Gammaproteobacteria; order Moraxellales; family Moraxellaceae; genus Acinetobacter; species Acinetobacter psychrotolerans. The sequence continues at coordinate 65,615 of NZ_JBIMDK010000017.1, forward strand.
GGTGTTATGCGAAAAATAGGGCGAACCATTAAACGCTTTAGTCAGTTGGTTAAGTACAACATTTAAATCTGCTTTCGCACCTAAATGTAAATTACCAGTCCACTTTTTTTGTGATTCGCTTGATGCAGAATCAGTTTTAGGAGAATCACTCATAAGAATTTCGAAACCAATATTGAGAAAAATATTCAGCTTTTTCCCAAAAAATATATGAAAGGGCTACAATAATCGCCTAGTTTAATACTGAACATCGAGATTGTTATGACTTACACGTTCAATCGTCCAGCTTTTCCTGCTACTCGCATGCGTCGTATCCGCAAAAACGACAAGCTTAGAGCGATGGTAAGAGAAACTCAACTCACAGCAGACCATCTCATTTATCCAGTATTTGTACTCCATGGGCAAAATCAAAGCCAAGATGTACCCAGTATGCCAAATGTTCAACGACTATCGGCAGATTTATTGTTGAAAAAAGCAGAAACTTTATTAGAACTTGGTGTGTCGAAACTTGCCTTATTTCCAGTTACACCACAACAAGACAAAAGTTTAACAGCAGAAGCTGCTTGGCATGAAGACGGCTTGGTACAAAATACAATACGTCTTTTGAAAAAAGAATTACCAGAAATGGTACTCATCACTGACGGTGCATTAGACCCTTATACTACACATGGTCAAGACGGGATTATTGATGATACAGGCTATGTATTGAATGATGAAACGGTTCAATGCCTCATCAAACAAGCGTTAAGCCATGCAGAAGCAGGTGCAGATGTTGTTGCACCAAGCGATATGATGGATGGACGCATTGGTGCAATTCGTCAAGCTTTAGAAAGTAATGGTTTTATTCATACCAATATTATGGCGTATTCTGCGAAATACGCATCGAGTTTCTACGGCCCTTTCCGTGATGCAGTCGGTTCATCATCTAATTTAAAAGGTGGTAATAAATACAACTACCAAATGGATGTCGGCAACCGTGCAGAAGCGTTGCATGAAATTGCATTGGATATTCAAGAAGGTGCGGACATGGTTATTGTCAAACCAGGTATGCCTTATTTAGATATCGTCCGTGAAGTAAAAGACACTTTTGGCATTCCTACTTTTGTTTATCAAGTCAGTGGTGAATATGCCATGCTTGCCGCAGCCATCCAAAATGGTTGGTTATCTGACAGCGTGATTATGGAATCTTTAATGTGCTTCCGCCGTGCAGGTGCAGACGGTATCTGGACTTATTATGCGGAAGATGCTGCACGTAAATTGAAAGAGATGAAGTAAGAATCCCTCCCAACCTCCCTTTTTTAAAGGGAGGAGAACTAACTACATTGATAAGCTCCCTCCTTTAAAAAGGAGAATTATCTAAAATGGTAAGCTATCTCCTTTAGAAAGGAAGGTTGGGGAGGATTTTAGAATCCTAAATTGGTACAAAATATACAATGCATATCACCATTATTGGTGCAGGAGTGAGTGGCTTACTCACCGCACTTGAACTTGTTGAACAAGGCTGTAAGGTCACCATTTTCGACCAACAATATGCTGGTCATGCTGCCTCATGGGCAGGTGGTGGTATTCTTTCGCCCATGTATCCATGGCGATATCCGCAAGAAGTGAATCAGATCGCTCAATACGGCAAACAACTTTACCAAGAGTGGAATGACAAACTTCTACCTGAAACAGATATAGATTTTCAAATTCATGAAACTGGCATGCTTATTTTCGATGAAGCAGATTTTGAAAAAGGTTTAAATTATAAAAACCAATTCAATGAACCCATGCAACATTGTGAATATTTACAAAGAGAACAACTCGAACAGGTTAATCCACATATTTCAGCGCAACTACAACAAGCGATCTATTTTCCACAATTGGCAAATGTTCGAAATCCACGGCTGTTAAAATCGCTGATTACCTATCTCAAGCAACATCCCAATATATATGTTGTTGAAAATACATGGATTGAAAAATTTAATATTCAGAATCAAAATATTCAATCCATTCAAACATCCAATGGACAACATTTTGAAGCGGATGAATTTGTCATTGCAACAGGTGCATGGTCAAACACATGGTCTACGCAACTGCAACTTTCAATTCCAGTAGAACCTGTTCAAGGGCAAATGATGCTCTTCAAAACACCAGAAAACTGGCTACCAACAATGTGTATGAACAAGGTCATGTATCTCATTCCGCGTATGGATGGTCATGTGGTCTGTGGTTCAAGTATGGATCATCTTGGTTTTGATAAACGTCCAAGTGTGCAAACACAGCAAAATATTTATAAAGCCTGTTTGGAAATGGTGCCTGAGCTGGCAAACTTTCCTATTGTAAAACAATGGGCTGGGCTGCGACCAAGTTCACCGACGGGTATTCCATATATTGGGAAAATGCCTGAGCTGAACAACCTTTGGGCGAATTTTGGACATTATCGCAATGGCTTGTGTATGGGCCCGGCTTCTGCACGATTATTACGACAACTCATGCTCAACCAAGAAACCTTAGTTGATGCGAAAGCCTATTCTACAGAACGATTACAGCGCACTTTTATGAATGCTCAGTAATATTGTGAATGCTGAATAATCTAATCAAGTTTTAGTAAGCATTTGAATATATAATAGATGTCTTGCGAAAAGTAACTTTGAATCCATTTTTATTTACATTGGAGCTCCCTCTCCTTTTAAAGGATGAGAAACACGGTTTCGCAAAAGGGAGAGGATTTTTTGATACACTCTCCTCATCTACTTGCGGAATATATTCCTCATCCCTGAGCAATATATGGCGCAAGAGAAGGAACGACTAATATTGGCTTTATAACATTTTTAATTGTAAATATTTGGTTGTATTTAACTTACGCAAGAAGTCTATTCACAAGCTTGTTCATTAACACGCAATTAAATTCATCAATAAATGAATCATCACCAAACAAACAAATGAATCAAGTATTCAACATTTTTTACTGACCAAACATTTTGTTCGCCATGCGTTGTGCTTGTTTACCATAAAACCAGTATGTAATTAAATATAAAGGAATTGCAAGGATCAACAGCATAACCAATGCCGAGATTAAAAATTGTGAGCTTTGCATATACAATACAAAGGTCTTCCAAATTTCTGGATCATTTTTAGCAAATAAAACAATACCTGCAAAAACTGTAATTAAATTATAACTCCAAAAAATTAAGCTAAAACCCAAGCACAGCTTGTTACGTTCTTGTGCTGTCGGCGCACGTTTTTGTTGTTTTAAAAAACGGAAGAGTACAATAATCATCGCAATCAAATACGGAAGCGCGGTTAAAACACCTGCAATTTGATTTGGTAATAAAGCAGCGAGTACACCTGCCAGCATGGTCAACACTAAACAAAGTATAAAAAACCATAAAAAATATTTGTTTAGCGAAATCATCGAAGTTTATCCGAGCTTAAAAAATACATTATAGAAACTTTTTTAAATTTTTTTCACTTTCTTGTCAACCAATCTGAAACTCGTGTCGTTATATATGTATAAGGTCGCAGCAACCAAATGTATTTTGCACGGCATCCGCAAAAATTTGGAGACCTTTGCTCCCCAGAGAGACTGAGCATTTATACTTCTGTATGAAGATTTAGAATAGCAGCCCGAATCTTGATTCAATGAAGTATTTTAGCCGACGATTTATTCATCACTCGAATCGTCGGCTTTTGTTTGTCTAGACTTTCTGTTTTTAATCTTGCAATTCCTATATATTTTGCAATTTTAGCTGTTGCGTTACTTTTAATATGGCAACAAAGCCAAATAATGTAAATGCGAGCATAAGAATGCCCATATTCAATAAGTGACTCCACACCAAAAAGTTCAACAATATTCCGCCTAGAAGCCCGCAAGCAAATTGCATACTTCCCATAATCGCACTTGCAGTTCCTGCTCTCGCACCCTGCTTCGACATTGCCAAAGCCATTGCATTCGGTCCTGTAAAACCAATTCCAGAAACAGTCATAGACAAACCAAGCATGATCAATATGAATGGTGCATGTGCAAACAAGCCTGAAATCACAATAATAATTGCACCCGTCAATTGAATTAAGCCACCGATTTTTAATCGATTGATAACCGATACTTTATTGACTAATCGCTTATTCAATGATGCAAGGACAATAATACCCAAAGCATTAAATCCGAAAGCAAAGGCAAATTGTTGTTGTGATAATTGATAATCGTCCATCAACACTGCAGGTGCTGAGCTGATATAACAAAACAGCGCTGCCCCTGTGAAACAGCCTGCCATCATTGGAAAACGAAAGCTTTTATCTTTGAGGATTGCTGCATATAAAATAAAAACTTGCTTGAAGGTTAAATTTAGTCTGCGTTCAGCTTCAAGTGTCTCTTTAAAAAAGAAGTGGATACAAAGCAAGCACATTAAACCAATGATAAATAGGGCAATAAAAACAGCCTGCCAATTGAAAAATTGTAAGATAATCGCACCAATTGTCGGTGCAAGAATTGGGGCAATCCCCATAACAATCATCATACTGGCAAATGCTTGTGCAGAACTTTGTACATCTAAACGATCACGAATAGCAGCTCGTGCCATGACGACACCCACACAGCCACCCAATGCTTGTAAAATACGTGCTGCGATCAAAGACCAATAATCAGGTGCGAGAACACACAATAAACTTGCAAATGCATAAAGTGCCATTCCAAAATAAAGTGGTTTTTTTCGTCCTATACGGTCACTGATTGGGCCATAAATCAATTGTCCAATCGCTAATCCTAAAAAATATGCAGGTAATGTATTGGCGATTTGCTGTGTCGAAACATTGAAATCTTGTGCCATTTGTGGCAATGCAGGCAAATACATATCAATGGATAAAGGACCCAACGATGTCAATAGAGCCAAAAGCATAATCCAACCCGTAGAATACTGCTGTCCCGCATTTTTTTCAGACATAGATCGTTTATAATTTAATAGCTAATATTGCAAACAAGTTTACACTGTCCAATGTATCATTTGTCACCAATATAAGTGAAAATTCACACAAGTAACATCGTATTTGCAATTGAAAACCACCCTATTGATAAATAAGGATTTCCATTGAACACTTGGCTGTTAAAACTGCGAAAAGCAACCTACAACACCAGTTTCATGTATAACATGAGAATGATCATTGCCTTCTCTGGTACTGCTTTTGTGCCTTATTTCCTAGGTAATCAGATCCTGACCATTCCTTTGACTTTAGGTGTGGTTGCTGCAGGTTTAAGTGATATTGATGACCGTTTTTCAGTGCGTATCCAAAATTTACTATATACCTATATCGGTTTTTTTATCACCGCTGCGTCTGTAACGCTTTTATTTCCCTACCCAATTATCTTTGCCCTTGGTCTAATCGTTTCCTGTATTGGCTTGATTTTATTGGGATCTTTAGGGCGTCGTTACGCCACAATTTCTTATGGATGCTTAGTGGTTTCGGTCTACTCCATGCTCGGTGTGCATTTATTTGACCAATGGTATATGCAGCCAAGTTTATTAGTGATTGGTGCAATGTGGTACGGACTCATTTCCACGATTAGTTTTTTATTATTTCCAGTTCGCCAAGTTCAAGACAAACTATCACAATGTTATTCTGCGCTTGGGGATTTTTTATTTTCAAAATCTAATCTATTTGATGTCGATATGACACCCAGTAGTTATCAACAAAGTATGATCAGTTTATCCTTGGAAAATGCACAGCTCATTAACTTTTTTAATGAAATGCGTATGGCACTTTTGACCCGTTTAAAAGGTGACCGAGGGCAACGAGATACTCGCCGTAGTTTACAATATTATTTTGTCGCCCAAGATATTCATGAGCGTGCCGATTCAGCACATATTGATTATTTAAAATTGGCAAAACTATTTGAACATAGCGACATTCTGTTTCGCTTTCAGCGGGTTCTTTCCTTACAAGGAAAGGCGTGTAAAGATTTAAGCGACAGCATTTTGCATCGTACAACTTATAAGCATAACACTCGTTTTGAATACACTTTTAAAAATTTAAAGCAATCTTTGGAACGCTTAAAACAAGAAGAAAAATATGACCTGATTTGGATCAATGCCTTATTTTCACTATATCAAAATCTGAAATCAATCGATGCACAATTGCATAATGTCGAAACTGAACGTCATATTACTTTTGATCAAAGCAAACATATAGAAAACCAATTGAAAGATGATGATCTTAAAGGTTGGGACGATATCGTCATTCGAGTCAAACAACATTTAACTCCAGAATCTGTACTGTTTAGACATGCGATTCGCGTATCGATCGTATTGTTTATTGGCTACGTTTTTGTGCAATTGACCAATATCGAATATGGTTATTGGGTTCTACTCACTGCACTATTTGTTAGCCAACCCAACTTTAATGCGACCAAACGTCGTTTGCGTTTAAGAATTATTGGTACGCTTGGCGGTATTATTCTCGGATACGCCATTTTATATTTTGTTCCATCCATTGAAGGACAATTATTATTACTGGTTCTCAGTGCTGTTTTATTCTTTGACCTACGCAGTAAACAATATGCACAAGCTACTGCTTTTATTACCATTATGGCTCTGATTAATTTCAACTTGGATGGGCTTGGTTTTGAGGCAGCACTTCCACGTATGATTGATACGGTGATCGGCTGTGCTTTGGCATGGTTTGGGGTGAGCTTTATTTTCCCAGATTGGAAATTCCGTCGCTTACCAAGAACCATTCAACGTTCATTAGAAGCACAATGTCTATATTTAGCAGAGGTGGTGGATCAGTATCATCATGGGCGTAATAATGGTTTGAACTATCGTGTCGTCCGCCGCGCAGCACACAATACCGATGCAGATGTAGCTTCATTAATTTCAACGCTTGCGACTGAACCCGATTTCGACCCAAATCAAAAAACCTTAGCTTTTGAATTTTTGTGTTTAAATCATACATTTATTAGTTATATTGCAGCTTTAGGTGCGCATCGTGAACAAATTCGAGATCCAGAGATTTTAAAACTTTTAGATCAAGCTTTAGATGATATTCGTGGTGCATTGCTATATGATGAAATGCCTGATTTAACAGCACACAATATGTCACAGACGATTCGTATGCGTTTAAATCAATCTGAATGGGATGATCCTAAATCATTGATTATTCTTCAACAATTATCATTAATGTTTAATATTTTAAAACGACTCAGCAGCTTAAAACAAAATTTGAGTCATGAACGTGATAATCAATCAACTGAATTGGCTTCATTATAAATGTGCATAAAATTTGCTTAGTTATTTGGTATAATCCGCGTACTAAATCTAATGATGACGATGATTTAGTGCTAAACTCCAACTCGATTTAGATACATTACTGACACTATGACTGCCAAAAATATTTACGCTTATACTCTGCAACCTGTTCCATATGAAGTTTCAGAAACTGAACAACGCAGCGCTCAACTCACGATTTGGCGCAGCACCAATAAAATTAGTATGAAAGTTTGGGCAATTTTAGGTGTAATTGTCGCATTGTCAGTGCTAGGTCTTATTCTCATTAAGAACTATTCGACTGTTCTTTTTTGGGTACTTCTTGCCGGTGTTGCGATCTATCTTTTAGTTCGCAAATTCGGTTTGGAATGGTATGTAAAACGTAAAATGAATGAATTCCCAGTTCAAGAAATCAAAGGCATTAAACTTGGTATTCAACCAAGTGGTATTGTCATGATTCAGAAAATGGGCGTACAAGAAGGTCGTGGTACGATTGCTTGGAAAGATATTTACGAATGGTATAACACGCCTGAATTTATCTTGGTTAACTTTAAAGTAAAAGACCAACAAGGTGCGTACATTCTGCCTAAACGTATGAACAGTAAAAACTTTTCATTTGAAACGTTGCGTAAGCATTTGAATGAAACAGTGGGCGCAGCCAAAACACTTTAAGTTTGTAGAATGTAGATGAACCTCCCTTATTGTGGAGGTTTTTTTAACTTGAAAAATTCAATGTAATAAAAATGATAATGATAATAAATATTATCCGCAAAATCCATTTTATCTACCGAATCTTCAGCTATAATTTGCCCTATCAAAATCACAACGTCTCATCCACAGCCATGTTCAAAAAAATCTTTTTCCAAATACATTGGTTCTTGGGGATTACAGCAGGGTTAATCCTTTCTATTATGGGGGTTACTGGTGCTCTTTATTCTTATGAACAACCTATTCAAAAATGGCTAAGCCCGGACAGTTATACTGTTCAAGTTCAGAATAAAACCAAATTAACACCAGTTGAAATTTATCAACATTTTCAAACAAAAAATCCTAAAATAAAGATCAATAGTATTACCGTTGCGAAAGCGCCTGAAGAATCTTCCAATATTAATATTGTGAAAGAAGGTGCGCGTAAGGGGTATACTATGATGATCAACCCCTACACTGCCGAAGTGCTTCCAGAAGTAAAAAGCAAAGAATTTTTCCAATTTGTGCAACAATTGCATCGCAATTTGACTGTGGGTGAGGTTGGAAAGCAAATTACGGGCGCATGTACATTGATGCTAATTTTCTTTGTACTGAGTGGTTTATATCTGCGCTGGCCGAAAAAGCATTCTTTTAAACAATGGTTTACGATTAAACCTAAATTAAAAGGTCGTAATTTCCTTTGGGATTTACATGCTGTTGTGGGTACGTGGGTCATTATTTTCTATTTGATTTTGGCATGTACAGGTTTGTATTGGTCTTATGACTGGTGGCGTAATGGCATGTTTAAGGTTTTAGGCGTTAAACAGCCTCAACCTGAAATGCAGGCTCAACAAGGCAAACGTGGTGAAGGCAATAAACCAAGTGGTGCAAATCTACCTCGTGAAGGTCACCCTGCTGCACACAACCGTGGTGAGAATCGTCCTGAATCTGCGGCACAAGAAAAATCAAAAGATAAGACTGATCTAGAAAAAACAGAGAAAAAAGGCTTAAAACCTGAGCAGATTCAACTTGCACTCACGCAAACATGGAGTGGGTTTAATGCGCAAATTAAACGTGATTATTCAACTTTAACTGTTTCAATTCCTAAAAAAGCAGATGGTAAAGTTGAAGTCTCATTTGTAGATGCCATTCCACAACATGAGCGTGCACGCAATAAAGCGACCTATAACTATCAAAATGCTCAGCTTGAAAAAGTTGAATTATATGCAGATAAGCCGCTGAATGAAAAAATCATGAGCAGCATGCTTCCAGTACATCGTGGTAGTTTCTTTGGACCTGTTTATCAATTCATTGTCATGCTCGCTGCATTGGCAATGCCTTTGTTCTTTGTAACGGGTTGGATGCTCTATCTCAAACGTCGCAAGCAAAAGAAATTAACTTTGGCTGCAAAACAATCTAGTTCGGCGATACAGCTCGACCCCAATGCGACACCATGGCTCATCGTCTATGCGTCACAAACAGGTGTTGCTGAACAATTGGCTTGGCGTACTTCAAGTAGTTTACAAGAAGCGCACCAACCAACTACCGTTAAAGCTGCACAACTACTAACAGTAGATGATTTAAAACAAGCGAAGCAAGTCTTATTCATTGCGAGCACTTATGGCACGGGTGAAGCACCTGATCTTGCATCAAGTTTTGAGAAAAAGATGATGGCAATGTCCATTGACCTTTCTCATTTAAAATATGCAGTATTAGCTTTGGGTTCAGAAGAATATCCTGAAACATATTGCAGTTTTGGTCATCGTATTGATACATGGTTAAAGCAAAATGGTGCCCAACAATTATTTGCAACTATTGAAGTAAACAATGCCAATAATGATGATATTCAAAAGTGGAATGTAGCTTTAGCACAAAGCACTCGCCTTGATTTACAACCGATGTCTATTGATAAAACCTTTGATCAGTGGAAATTGATTAAACGTGAATTGTTAAATCCAGATAGTTCAGGCGCACCTGCATTTAATATTGAATTACATGCGGCTCATGAAGCGACTTGGAAAGCAGGTGATATTGCAGAAATTCAGACTGGGAATAGCCCTGAACGTATTCAAAAATTCTTAACTCAACACCAAATTCATGCCGATACTCATGTGGATTCACTGAATCAAAGCATTCAACAGGTACTTTGGAATCGTAATTTAACGGTTGATATTGAACCTTTTGCAAATATGGAGCATTTACTAGAACAGCTCCCGACTCTCGCAACACGTGAGTATTCTATTGCAAGCATTCCAAACCAACAGGTATTACGATTAGTCATTCGTCAGCAACAGAATGAACAAGGTGAATTAGGTTTGGGTTCGGGTTGGCTTACTGAGCATACTCAATTACGTCAAGACATCGCACTGCGTATTCGTACCAATGAATCCTTCCATTTAATTGCAGACAATCGTCCTATTATTTGTATCGGAAATGGTACAGGTATTGCAGGATTAATGAGTCTGATTCATGCACGAGTTCGTCTAGATTACACCGAAAACTGGCTCATTTTCGGGGAACGCCAACAAGCGAATGACTATTTCTTTAAAGAAACTATTCAAGCATGGCAAAATACAGCAATGCTCAAACGTATTAATCTAGCATTCTCTCGTGACCAAGCTGAAAAAGTGTATGTACATCATAAACTTCGTGACAATGCAGAAGAACTAAAAGCATGGGTTGCCAATGATGCAGTGATCTATGTCTGCGGTAGTATCAATGGCATGGCGAGTGATGTAGACCAAGCTTTAGTTGATATTCTTGGGCAAGAGACGATGGATCAATTACGTCAGAATGGACGTTACCGCCGTGATGTGTACTAATTTCCATTTTTAAAGGCTATACAGATTAAATAGTATCATTTGAACTAATCAAAAAAATCCGAGCTCAATTGCTCGGATTTTTATATGTAGTCTTGGTATAAGTATCCTATAAATATCACAATCATGCCTTTCGAATAAATATACTTGTAAAACGGATATTTAATCTCGTTGAGATAGCATTTATTTACAAATAACACAGCAATACCGTTTAGAATTCTTTTATGTCTCTTTTGCTTAATGATTCAAGCTATGTATAACAATAAATTTTTCCGTATTATTCTATTTATTATTGGTTTTTTACTCTTTCTCGATGGTTTTATCCTGCTTCTTTATAAAAAGATTCATCTAGGAACAATTTTACCTCTGTTAATCGGTCTAGTTTTCTGCATCACTGCATTATGGATTCATCGCATTAATCAATTCTTAGCAGCGCATTCAAACATAAAAAAACTTTGGCAATTTGGATGGATATCTTTTGCCGTTTGGTTACTAAGTTTGATTGTCTTTTTTGGATACATTCACGTTAAATCTCAACAGGAACACCATATTGAAAATGTCCAAGCCATTATCATTTTAGGCAGCGGAGTCACGCAAGGTAAAGCCTCCCCCACTCTGGCTAAACGCTTAGACCGCGCAGCAGATGTTGCTAAACAACAACCTCAAGCATTGATCATTGTCAGTGGTGGACTCGATTATGGTGAAAAACGGACTGAAGCTGAAATTATGTCTAAATATTTACAAGAAAATGATCAAATTCAAGTAGAAAGAATCCTACAGGAAAATAAAAGTACCAGTACAGCTCTAAATTTAAAAAATAGTCAGCAAATTTTAAAGCAGTATCATTTAAATGTAGACTCAAAAATTGCAATCGTCACTAGTGATTTTCATACCATACGTGCAGGTGCAATTGCAGAAAAACAAGGCTATCGTAACTTTGTAACCATTGGTTCTAAAACCCCCATTACAACGCGCTATAACGCATGGTTAAGAGAATATTTTGCATATCTCAGCGGTTGGATTTTAGGTGAGTATTAACACTCGCCTATATAACTTGTTTACCTTGATGGTTTTCTTAAATTAACGATCCACTACAACTTAAATTATAGAAAAACTATATCTGATTAATTCTAATTTTACGTGGCAAAGGCAATTTACTATTATTTTTAAATAATTCAGGTTGTGTTGTATAAAGTTGATATAAATAACTTTTCATATCAATTAAAAACTTACTAGCAGATACCAATACATTCTGCCCTTCAGGTGTCAGATTAATGGACAATAATGTATTATTTTTTTGAATAAATGGAATCATTTGCTCAAGGAAAGTGCTTAAGTCAACTTCTTGAACTGAATAACGGCTCCAATTATCTTTAATCAATAACTGTGCCAAACTTTTACCTTGCCAAACGGCTAAAGACTGTTGTCCTGTCGGTGTCGCACACAATGCCCAACCGTCATCATAAAGTGCAAATACTTTGGTTTGCGAAACAATCGTTTCTACAAAGTATTTGTATTGATCTGTAGCTTGAACTGGAGCTTTCTGAGCAGAAGATGCGGCTTTACGTTGATACGGATTTCTCATAAAATTTATTTTTAAAATAATTATAGAACAATTCTATACAGATACATTAGATAAAGAAAGGGATAGATATAATGGTGGGCGCTGACGGGATCGAACCGCCGACAACCTGCTTGTAAGGCAGACGCTCTACCAACTGAGCTAAGCGCCCTGAGTGAGGATTAACAAAGCGAAACTTTGTTTGAACTTAAGAGAAAAATCTTTGATTTTCCTTTAGATTCTATCCTAAAGACTTACCAAGATAAAACATTGCGTAATATCTTAAAATCCATCTATCTTAATCTCAGGAATAGAGATAAATGGCGCAGCGGACGGGACTCGAACCCGCGACCCTCGGCGTGACAGGCCGATATTCTAACCAACTGAACTACCGCTGCATATATCCAACAT
>NZ_JBIMDK010000018.1:0-77325 GCF_048552595.1 Acinetobacter psychrotolerans
GCGCTGATGGTAGTGTGGGGTTACCCATGTGAGAGTAAGTCATCGCCAGCTTTTAAATTTAAACACCCCCTCCGCTAACGCAGAGGGGGTGTTTTTTTTCGTTTTTTCGTTTTTTCGTTTATTCGTTTATTCGTTTATTCGTTTATAAATAGTATTTCTAATATAGAAATAAATCTATAAAAGATTAGAAATAGTTAACAATATAAATATAAAACATTAGCGATAAATTCAATAAAAATGAACAATAGATAAGCATGTATTATGAGCAGTTAAATTGTATTAATTTTCTAAAAACAGATACTTATGCTGGATGGTTATTCATAATTCATTATTATCCTTTAGTCTAATTGTTCATGAAATTTGACTTGAGTATATTGCGCCGATATTGAATTTTACTTAAGAATTCATGTGTAAAATTTAACAAGTACTCATGGGAGATGAGAACGATGACAACCGAGAACGTAGATATTGGTTCTGTAGTTGATAAGGCAAAATTTACCTCGTTTCACTTCAATGTAGTGGCTTGGTGCTTATTGATTATCTTATTTGATGGCTATGATTTAGCAATTAATGGTGTGGTATTGCCACTATTAATGCAGGAATGGGGTTTAAGTGCAGTACAGGCTGGCATGCTTGCAAGTACAGCTCTGGCAGGTATGATGTTTGGTGCGATGTTTTTTGGCTCTTTAGCCGATAAGATTGGTCGTAAAAAAGTCATCATGATCTGTATTGTATTATTTAGTGGTTTAACTTTCGCAGGTGGTTTTGCTTCAAACCCAACAGAATTTGCTATTTTACGTTTTTTTGCTGGTTTAGGTATTGGCGGTGTAATGCCTAATTTGGTTGCATTAACTTCTGAATATGCACCACAGAAAATGCGTAGCACATTGGTCACCACAATGTTCAGTGGTTACGCTGTGGGTGGGGTGATGGCTGCATTATTAGGTTCATGGTTTACACCAAATTTTGGCTGGCAAATTATGTTCTTCATTGCAGGTATACCACTATTTTTATTACCTTTAATTTGGAAGTTCTTGCCCGAATCTTTGGCATTCATTGTCAAGGAAAATAAGCAGGAAGAAGCGCGTCGTATTGCATGTCGTTTAGCGCCAGATTTATCGGTTAATGAAAAGATGACATTTACTTTACCTAAAGTTGATATTCCAGAAGCTGCAAATGTAGCGAGTTTATTCCGCCGAGGTCGTACAACAAATACATTATTATTTTGGTTAGCATTTTTTACGTGCTTACTCACGATGTATGCATTAAGTAGTTGGTTGCCTAAATTAATGATGGCAGCAGGTTATTCTATGGATAATAGCTTAATGTTTATGATGGTCATGAATATTGGTGCAGTTGTCGGTATTATTGGTGGTGGAATTTTAGCAGATCGTTTCCATCTAAAACCTGTATTGATGTGTTTAGGTATGTTAGGTGGGATTGTGATGAGTTTGATGGGTTTCCAATCAAACCAATTTCTTTTGTATATTTTAGTTTTTTTAGCAGGTGCAGCATCGATTGGTTCACAAATGCTGTTATATAGCTATGTCGCACAATATTATCCACTTGCGATACGTTCGACAGGGATTGGTTGGTCTTCTGCAATTGGTCGTATGGGAGCAATTGTTGGTCCAATTTTAATTGGTAGTTTGTTGGGGATGAGCCTTCCTGCATACATTAACTTTATTGTTGTAGGTATACCTGTATTGATTACTGCAATTGCAGTCGCATTGATCGTACATGAGGACAAATCTGAGAAGATCGCTGTAGGTTCAACCGTTACTGTAAAAGCTTAATTATTTTAGAGTCTCCAAATGATTGGAGGATTTTTGAGTATTGTGCAGTTGTTAGTATATTGATACTTATTATGAAATTTATATTCATTCATTTAATATCAAATTCTAAGACTTGTATATATTAAAAGAAAACCCCATCATCCTGATGGGGTTTTCTTCGTATTGGTGAGTTAGATCTGACTCCTGTCGTATCTCACATTCCTGGTACTCAGACGCTTTATTATTGTTTTATGTCTGGGAAACTTCCTGTTCCCTATAAGCATAGAATATAAAACTTTTAATAATTCTCATAGATGATAAAAACAGCATTCGATGTAAGCTTTTTCGTACAAAAGGAACAACAATGTTAGTTGGTATTAATATTATTTGCCATTAAGCCCTGACCTTGTGCTTCTGCAATTAAACGCTCAGCTGATTCTCTATTTTTACGTAAATTAGGCATACGGAATTCAGTATGACCATAATCATGGATTCGTGTCCATCGTCCTCCCCAAGTAAGCCCCACGGTTTCAGCGGCTTCTCCATAGAGTTGATAACCACGCATAGCCCAGGGGTCTCGTTCTGAAATAACCACCTTCCCATCACGTTTGAAGGCAGCATCTGCAGCTAAACCAAATTGATGATAACTTTGATAGGCTTTGGCTAAGGTGGTCGCTGTATTTCCAGATAAACGTGTTTGACGTTCAGGGCTACGATAACCTTCTAAAAGAACCATTTCATAACCATGACGTTCTTTCATGATTTTAAAAACCATGAGTAAGCGTTGTTTATAACTAGGATGCATTTTATCCCATTTACGGTCAATCATAGCAGTATCAAAGCTGCTTCTTTGATCCCCAACTTCTTCATTATCAATACTTGATGGATTTATATTAGGAAATTGTTGATTTGGGACAGGATTTTCTCGTTCCAATATTTGTGCTTGAATAATTGCAGCATCGATTAAACTTTCATCTACTGCTGGTGGAGGGCTTAAAACCTCACCATTTAATAATGCATAAATTTGAGGATCGGTTGTCCGTAAATATTCAGCTTCAATTTTTGTTGGGTCGATAGGACGTGTAAATGCAAAGACTAAAATACTTGATAGTACAAAAAAACCTGTAATCAAAATCCACCATTGTTGTAAATGCCAATGAGTTTGAGTTTGATTTGAAGATGCTGCTTGGTTCATTTGTTCTGCAAAATGTTTCGCAGAAGCAATTCTTCTTTTACCTTGTGGGAGAAGCCCTTTTAAGTAATCTAGCGTCTTATAACGGAGTTCATAAGACATTAAAAAAGTTAAACTAAATCCCAAAAAAATAAAACAGAGGATAACAAACAAAATCATGGCTTTGTTTCTGTTGCTCGACGATCAATCGTAACTTTGACAGAAGCTTCTGGTGATATTTCTTTAACTTGTTCTTTTTTCGTTGGAATCTCTTTTATAACAGGCTTAGTTTCTTCTTTTACTTTAACTTCAGTTTTTGGCTGAACGTCTTCATTGGGCTTAACTCCAACTTTAGGGATTGTCTCCTTAGTCATTGTTTTTGCAAGAGGAGGTATTGTCTTAACGGATGTTGCTATAACTGTCTTTTTATTTTCCGGAATAGCGATTTGCTCAAAAGGAGACTTATTCACATTTTTCACTTCTTGGGTTTTATTCGGATGCTTAAACAAATTATTTAAGTCCTTTTCATTAAGATGCTGTTTATACGCATTTGAACCGTCATCATCATGAGTAGTATGCATTGCCTCAGCTGATGAGCGTGCAGTATTTTCAGCTTCTTTTTCTGAAGTCGATTCAGTTGTAATCAGATCCGTTTCAGTGGTTATATTTGAATGAAAGAATGTCAACATTAGGATAGCTGTGCTGATCATTCCAACCAATAAACCCAATAAAAAAATAGGTGTTTTCCCCAATGTTTTTTTGGAGGGTTTACTTTGTAATATTCGAATTGAGGTTTGTTTTTCTTGTGTCATGATTCAACCTAATTAAGGCAAATGAATTGTGATATAAGCTTGTTCTGCAGGTGCAGAAATGACGTTGTTAAATTTAGAAAGTGCCGTATCTTCATTTTTATTCAGCATTATTTTTAATCCTGCGAAAGCCAATAAGGCAAAGGCGAGAAGAAAAATGATGATCCACACAAAAGGTAATTCTTTATGAATGATATTTTTAATTTGGTCAGGCAGTCCTGAAAAAGGTGAAAAAGCGGCTTTTTTTCCTTTTAAATAATCAATTTCATCACCTACTCGCGCGACCAAGTGATTTAAACTTTCAATTGATTCAATACGATATTTACCTTGAAAGCCTAATAATAAACAATAATGATAGACTTCTAATGATGCTAATCGTTCTTTTCCACGCCCACGAATTAATTCTAAAAACTCAAAAAAACGATAACCTGCTAATTGTGAGCCGAAAAGTGTCAATTGTAGTGGGCTGATTAGCCAATGATTCTGCAAATTAAAAAATGAAGGATCTTGCTGTGTGACGATCGTTTCATCTAATAAAGCACAATATGCATATTTAGAATCGTGGATATCTTCTGCAGAGAACTGAAGCTTCTTTGCTTGAATTTCAAAACGGCTAAGTAAATCTAAAATTTTATCTTTAAAACGATCAGCATTTTCTGGAACATACTGATTTTTTAATAGAAAAACGATATAAAAACCATCATGTAAAAGGTCTACTAAATTGGTCGCTTGGGTAATTTTAGACTGCTGTGGTAGGGAGCCTACGCCAATTTGACCATCATCAAAGAGTGATGGTGCTGCATTATTCTGATTCATCATTATAATTCTCTATTATCCATTCATCACAGCTATTAATTCGATACTAATATCTTGGAAACCCGCAGGCACATAGATACAAATCGTTTCTGAATCAAGCATGCGTTGGTATATTTCATGATGAGGTTCAATTTCAAAATAGTTCACACCAGAACGTACAGGAATCGCAGTAGGTATTTGTACTAAATGATGAATTGGAATGGCAGGTAGGGCTGCAACAACACGCTGTTCAACATCAACTGTATTTCCAACTTTGAAGCGTAGCGGAACAATTTGAATTAACTCGTGAGTTTGCATTATGCTGCTCGATACAGCGATATAAAGCCTTGATTCTTTTGTTATTTTATCTGTTTCCAAGCTGCCGACCCAATAAGAAGGTCGAATCTCTTTCAGCGCAATACTGATATAACGGCTTGAAATAATCGTATCGAGTAATTCTCTTAAAATTTTATCTAATTGGGTAAAACTATCTTGCAGGTTATGATGTTGATATTGTGGTAAATGTTCAACTTCATAAGCAGTCGAAAACGTGAGTAAAGAACCTGTTAATCGCAATAACTCAAAAAATAGTTTTTCTGGATGAATTTGTGGATTCTGTAATAAATGATTCAATGTCGCATGTGCTGTATTGAGTGCATTCACCAACCAGAAAGACACGATATCTCCTGAACGGAATTCAATCAGTTTTTGTTCATTTTCACGGTTATTCGATTGAATGGTCTTAATTTTTGCACGTACAACATTGAGTGTACGTTTCAAATTAGACAATAAAGCTTCATTCGATTGAATATGTAAAATCGGTGGGATAAATTTTGCATCAATTTCGAAATTTCCCGAACTCAGCCTTTTAATTTTACCAATCACTAAGTACAAGAAACCATCTAAATCCTGATTTGGATCGACTTGGATATCAAAAAGTTTAAACTCCGTCCGACGTCTTAAAAAAGTGATTTCTGCAGGTGTCGCATCTGTAAAAAGATCATGTGTTTCATTTAGATAAGAATGATAACGAGCAGGCTGCTTATCTTGCTCATCTGAAATATTTTTCTTATGCGGCTGCAGAATGGGTAAGGCTAAATAAATCAGCATTTCACCACGTAAATTTAATTCATCTAATAAAATGGGATTCGGTAATAAATCTTTAGCAGGTGCTTGATAAATTTCACCATCTTGCCAAATCATATCGATTTGTTCTAAGGCAAGAATGTGTGTGCCCAATTGAGTTTCATCAAAACGAAGGTTTTTAATCCCATAAGGGTAAGGAACAGTAGAGCGAATAGTGTGGTTCAATCGCTGTTCTTGATAGGTATCCTGTAATTGGAAATGCTGAGGTCTTAAGAATAAACCTTCGCCCCAAAGAATTTTTTCTGCTTTAAACATCAATGATTACCACTCTGAAGATTCATTATTTTGGTTTACTCCTAATAATTCTTGAATAGAATCAAGAGGATTTTCATTCTTAATGACTTGGTTTAACCACTCATGTAAAGGCATTTGACTCCATTTGATGGTTTTTTGCAGCATATAACTCACAGGGCTATGGGGTTCATTGGTATGAAAATAATCTGCAATATCTTGTAAAACACGCATCGCTTGTTCGCGATTTTGTAAGTGGCTTTGCGGTTGTGGCTGAAAAGATTGAGCCTGTGCTACAGGCACCGTATTTATTTCCGTGGTAGAAGTGAGTGTATTTTGAAAGGGTATATTTTCAGGCGTTGTAGAATTCGAATTTGTGCTAAAAGTATCTGCTTTATAAATTTTTTTAAGATTGAGCTGAATATCTTCAAATTGCGAGTCAATATTGGCAAAACTAGGCGCTTCAAGCTCCATTAACATATCTAGAACTTGTTTGATAATGTCCCAATGTTGCAAAAATTGTTGAAATTGTTGATATTGTTGATATTGGAAACTACGTGAAGCATTAAACAAAGCTTGATTAAATTCATCCAATTCTATTGAGGCTTCAACACTTTCCGAGTCCTCCGCTTGCTTGCGCCGCGTATTTTGGATATGTAAAAAATTTTCGTATTGTGCAAGTGAATAAAAAGGCTGAACATTAATTAATGGCACATTTTTAATCAGACTCGGTAGCTGGATTGTGAAACCTTGCAATAAACCAAGACGTTGATCTAGATCATCATCTTCAATTTCAGGCTGAATTTTAAGCCAAAATTGTTCTAACATTTTATGGGTTAGTTCTAGGCCCTTTACTAGACCTTCAAAGCCATACAAATTCGCCCAAGCTTCGGTTAACCAAGTCAATAAACGAATATCTTTGCTCTTTTCAGTTAAAAGTTGTACACATTTTTCTGCGACAAATGACCAATCTGCTTGTTTGGGTTCGGAGACCCAATCCCCTTGGTCTAACAAGGGATCATCATGTGTTCTTGCTTTTTTAATATCATGAAAATCATTTGAAAATGACAAATCTTCACCACAGGGATTGCCTGCAGAAATTGGGGCTAATAGCGTGTCTAAATTAATATCCATTTTCTCTACTCTAAATTATGAAGCTTCCACAACTTTTGTCTTTTTGCTCGATTTTTTCTTTTCTTGCTGAGGTTGTGGATCTAAAAGGTAAACAATTTGATCGTCTTTCACATCGATATGGATAATTTTTGGTATTTTTTGTTCAGCTAAAGCAACTAAAATTTCTGTCGCTAAGGCAGGAAGAATTGTTGAATTTAGAATATTATCAACATTCCGTGCACCACTATCGACTTCGGTGCAGCGGCTGAGTATTAATTCAATTAAATCTTCACTATAGGTCACTCTAGTTTCATATTGCTTTTCAATTCGTGCGGTAATTTTTGCTATTTTATGTTCAATAATCCGAACCAATAAATCATCATGTAAAGGAAAGTAAGGAACAATACGCATACGACCTAAAAATGCAGGTTTAAATTGCTTATATAAACTTGGTTTTATTTGTTCTGTGAGTAGTTCTGCCGTTGGCCATTCTTCAAAAGGTTGATTCACACAAGACTGCATAATTGCAGTTGAACCTGTATTTGAGGTGAGTAAAATTGTGGTATTTTTAAAATCAATAACACGTCCTTCACCATCTTCAAGTGTACCTTTATCAAAGACTTGATAGAATAACTCCTGAACATCACTGTGTGCTTTTTCAATTTCATCCAATAAAACTACACTATAGGGATTACGTCGTACAGCTTCGGTCAGAACGCCACCTTGACCATAACCGACGTAGCCTGGAGGTGCACCTTTTAATGAGGAAACAGTATGTGCTTCTTGGTATTCAGACATATTAATAGTGATGAGATGCGACTCACCGCCATAAAGCTCATTGGCAAGTGCAAGTGCTGTTTCAGTTTTGCCGACACCACTTGGACCAACGAGCATGAAGACACCTTGCGGTTTATTCGGATCTTCTAAGCGTGCTTTCGATGTTTTGATCCCTTGAACCAATTGATGTAAGGCATAATCTTGCCCCATTACACGTCGTTCAAGTTTTTCTTCCAAGCTCAAAATTTGTTTAATTTCATCATTGACCATTTTCCCTACAGGAATCCCAGTCCAATCTGAAATAATTTCATTGATAATTTGTGCATTTACCCGTTCAAAAACCAGCGGTTCTTGTCCTTGTAATGTACTCAATTCCGTTCTAATTTTTAGAGTTTCAGCTTTCGTAAATTGCTGATCAGCATCTTCACTACTTTCCAAAGCTTGAATTTTTTGAATTAAAGTCAGTTCAGATTGCCATTGTCGTTCAGTATTTTGAATATCCTGATTCAGTGCTTCTAAGGATAGATTTAACTGTTTTAAACGATCTTCGTGAATTGGGTTATGACGTTGTTCCGCTTCAAGAATATTCAATTCTAAATTTAAATTATGCTGTTGAGCTTTTTGTTGATCCAGTTTCACTGGTTGTGCATTTTGAGTTAATGCAACCCGTGCTGCCGCAGTGTCCAACACGCTAATGGCTTTATCTGGGAGTTGGCGCCCGCTAATATAACGATGTGATGCATGTACAGCAGTCACAATTGCTTCATCGTCAATTCTTAAATTAAAATGATTTGCCATTACAGGAATCATGGCACGTAACATATCAATAGCAACTTCTTCAGTTGGTTCTTCAACTTTAACCACTTGAAAACGGCGGCTTAAAGCAGCATCTTTTTCAAAATATTGCTTATATTCAGCCCAAGTTGTTGCAGCAATGGTACGTAGTTCTCCACGAGCAAGTGCAGGTTTTAACAGGTTTGCTGCATCGTTTTGCCCTGCTTGGCCACCTGCGCCAATCATCGTATGTGCTTCATCAATAAAGAGAATAATAGGATGTGGAGATTGCTGTACTTCTTTGATTACTTGTTTTAAACGATTTTCAAATTCACCTTTGACGCTAGCACCTGCTTGTAACAAACCCATATCTAGTGAGTGGATTTGCACGTTTTTGAGTGCACTAGGAACTTGATTTTGTGAAATTTTTAAAGCAAGACCTTCCACAACTGCTGTTTTACCTACACCAGGTTCACCAGTTAAAATAGGATTGTTTTGACGACGACGCATTAAAATATCGAGCATTAAACGAATTTCATATTCACGACCAATCACAGGGTCAATTCCACCATTTTTTGCTTTTTCGGTAAGATTAACGGTGAATTGATCTAGCGACGGTGTTTTTTGTGAAGCCGTTGAAGAGGTATGCTGATTTGGATCATTTTCATTGACTAATGAGACATCGCTATTCAATGGAATATTCTCAGTACTTTTAAAGCAAATTTCCAAAAACTTATGCTTCATTGTATCTATTGGGAATAGATCGAAAAGACTAGATGCACGAATAGCAATTTGATAGAGATCTGAAGCTGTTAATAATGCAATTAATAAATGACCACTTCGAATAACAGAATCTTGTTCCGCAGATGCGAGCAACCAAGCTTGTTCAAGTAGGCGAACAATAGTTTTTGAAAAAATTGGAGTGCGACTATTCCCCTTGGGTAGTTGAGAAATACACGCCATTAAATCTGATAATAAAGCATCTTTAGAAATTTTATATTTACTTAACAATAATTCAATATCGTTTGATTTTTGTTCTAATAGTTTGACAAAAAAATGTTCAATTTCAATTTCGAAATTTTGATGATTAACACATAAATTAGCAGATTGTTCCAAAGCTGTACGTGAAGTTGTTGATAGTTTTTTAATTAAAACTTTTAAATCGGTCATTTTTATTGCTCTCAAAATACTCTTTTAACTCAAAAAACTTAAAAATTAAATTTACTTATTCATGTATTAAGAAATTAGTATGATTAAAATCAGTTATTTAAATAATTTTATGTAAAGCGCTATAAATATTCTACATAAAAAAAAGTTTTTGGGAAGCCTTGATATTGTATAGATTTTTTTAATTAATAAAAAATATCGATAAATTAATGATTTAACCAAATGTTATAAAATTTAGCTTGACGGCTTGCCATTTTTTTAGTCTGATTATTTAAAATTACTAAATTATATAAAGCGTATTTTGATTAAATAATATTTTTAAAGCATTAAAAAGTTGTCTATCAAAAAAGTGAATCAAGAAAAATTGAGGTTGAGTTTTGAAAAAAATTATTTCGTATTCGTTTGTTCTTGGAGCTGCATTGGCTTGTACTTGGTTGCATGCTGATGATGAAATCAAGCTAAAAAAATCATGTCTTAAAGACTATCCAGCCGTGCTTGGAGAGTCTAACCCTGAACTGTTGTCAATTTATGCAAAATTGTGTGATAAAAAAAATAAAGAACGCAAGAATGAGTTGTTAATACAAGCGGCTTCGCAATTTCAAAAAAATGGTCAAAATTTTAAATCCCTACAAGTTATTAATGAATTAGAAAGTAACAATATAAAAAACAATACGGTAACTGATATTAAATTTTTAGCAGCGTTGGGTATTGCTGATTCAGCATTACAATATATGAAACAACAAGAATCTAGATATTTAAATGCGGAAGATACCTATCCAGCAGCAATAAAATTTTCTGAAGACGTGAAAAAATCGATTCCGACTTCAATTGTGGAAAAAAGAGTAGATGAAGCCGAGGTAGCAAGAAAAGCCGAAGCGAAAGAGAGATGGTTAAGAGATAAAGCCGCTAAAGATAAAGCCGCTAAAGAAAAATGGTTAAGAGATAAAGCCGCAAAAGATAGAGCTACTAAGGGTGGCAAGACTGGAAAAGCATCAGGGGGTGCTACGGTAACGAACTCTCCAGCTCCATCGGCATCATCTGGACCTACGCCATTTAAAGGTCTGTAACTGTAAAAAATTTAGTTAATTAAAAGGATAATAAAATGTCAAAACGTGAAAGTGTACAAAAGAAGTTACAACGAATTAGACCACCCCGTGTTCAACTAACCTATGATGTTGAAGTGGGTGATGGTAAAGAAATCAAGGAATTACCTTTTGTTGTGGGTGTGCTTGGTGATTTTTCCGCTGCATCAGAGCTTGAGAAAACCAAATTAAAAGATAAAAAATTTATTAATGTTGATTTAGAAAATATTGATGAAGTGATGGCTTCTTTGTCACCACGTGCTGCTTATCAAATTGAGAATACCTTAACGGAAGAGGGGGGGCGTATGTCTGTTGATTTAACCTTTAAATCCATGGATGACTTCCGACCAGAACGCGTTGTGCAACAAGTTGAGCCATTAAGAAAACTGGTTGAAGCGCGTGAGCGTTTAACCGATTTAAGAAATAAAATCTCCAACAGTGAACGCTTAGAAGATCTGTTAGATGAGGTTTTACAAAATACGGATCAAGTTCGTAAGCTCAGTGTTGAGGCGGGCCTAGAAAATGAGTAATTTACAAACCAATTTAGCACAAGAATCTGCTTTAGAAGAAGTAGGTTTGCTTGACTCAATCGTCGAGCGTAGCCGTATTGCACGTAATGATGATGAGCATCTCCGTGCAAAAAGTCTTATTGGCGAATTAGCTAAAGAAGTTATGGCCGGGACAATTACGGTCTCTGAAAATATGTCGTTGTCGATTGATAAGCGTATTGCTGAAATTGATGCCTTAATTTCTACTCAACTCAGTAAAATTATGCATCATGAGCAATTTCAAAAAATTGAATCTACATGGCGTGGTTTGTACTATTTCTGTCAAGAGTCGCCTTCAAACCCATTGATCAAGATTCGTATGATGAATACGACCAAGAAAGAATTGGTTAAAGATTTCCAAGGTGCTACTGATTTTGATCAAAGTACTTTGTTTAAGAAAATTTATGAAGAAGAATATGGTTCATTTGGTGGTGCACCTTATGCAACTTTGATCGGTGATTTTGAATTTGATCGTACACCATCAGATATGTATTTATTAGAGCAAATTTCACACGTTGCTGCTGCTGCACATGCGCCATTTATTTCTTCGGCAAGCAGTAATATGTTAGGTCTTGAATCTTTTACAGATATTGATCGTCCACGTGATGTTTCTAAAGTATTTGAAACGGCTGAATATGTGCAATGGCGTTCTTTCCGTGAAAGTGATGATGCTCGTTATGTTGCATTAACAATGCCCCGTGTTTTGGGTCGTTTACCTTACGATCCTAAAGAAGGCTGGGCAACTGAAGGTTTTAACTTTGTTGAAGAAGTTTCAGGTCAAAACCATGATGAATACTTATGGATGAATGCAGCTTATGCATTTGGTACGCGTTTAACCAATGCTTTTGATATGCATGGTTGGTGTGCTGCTATTCGTGGGGTTGAAGGCGGCGGAATGGTTGAAGGCTTACCAGTTCATACCTTTAAAACAAATGATGGTGAAGTTGTTTTTAAATGCCCAACAGAAATTGCGATCACAGATCGCCGTGAAAAAGAACTGAGTGATTTAGGTTTTATTCCACTTGTTCATTGTAAGAATACTGATTATGCAGCATTTTTTGGTGCGCAATCTACGCAAAAACCGAAGAAGTATGATAGTGATACTGCAAATGCGAATTCGTCATTATCCAGTCAAATTCAATACATTATGGCTGTTTCTCGAATTGCTCATTATTTAAAGGCAATGATGAGAGATAAAGTAGGAAGCTTTGCTTCGGCTGGAAATGTAGAAGCATTTTTAAATGAATGGCTTTCACAATATGTACTTCTTGATGATGGTGCTTCTCAGGAAGCGAAAGCTCAGTATCCATTGCGTGAAGCCTCGGTAAAAGTTGTAGAGAATCCTGCACAGCCAGGACACTACAAGTCTGTGGTCTTTTTAAGACCGCATTTCCAGCTGGATGAGTTGTCAGTTTCATTGCGACTTGTTACTGAGTTACCTCAGTCCTCAAATTAATCTAGAGAGCAGCTAAATAATAACTTTAAAAAAATAGGGTAAAGCCAATGAAAGATATATACGTTCAATTTCAAGGTAAGTACAAAGTAGATGGCGAATCGCGTGACTCTGAGCACAAAAATTGGCTAGAAGTTAATTCATGGTCTCATAATATTCGTCAGCCTAAATCTGCAACTTCTTCAAGCGTTGGCGGTCATACCGCTGAGCGTGTTGAGCATTCGGATATGATTTTTGTGAAAGATTTGGATGCGACTAGTCCAAAACTTTGGGAAGCTTGTTCTGCAGGTTATACATTTGATGAAGTACAAATCGATTTTTACCGTGCAAATGGTGACAAGCGTATTAAGTACTTACAAATCAAACTTAAGCATGTTCTTGTTTCAAGCGTAACACCTGTTGTAAATGAAGAAGGCGTTCCAACTGAATCATTTGGTTTGAAATATGCTGCGGTTGAGTGGACTTATAATCAACAAGATATTAACGGTTCTGCTAAAGGTGCCGTTACTAAGAAGTGGTCTCTTTCTAACAATACTGCATCTTACGCTGCTTAATTGTTGAGTTAAATGGATAGGGACTCAATGGTCCCTATTTGTTTCTAAAAGATAAGAATTATATTTTATGAGTTTAGATCAGCTTTATCCTTATGGTTTTCGATCGACCTTATTTGATCGTTTAATTGTTGAAGATGAATATATTAAAGGGCTTTCAATTCATGAGCTAAGAGAGTCTGTTGCTCAGGATTTAGAAGACTTATTAAATACACGCATTGCAAAGCTTGATTTAGATATTGATGATTATGAATTATCAAAAAAATCCATCATTCAATTCGGAATCATTGATTTTGTAGGACTTTCTACAGCAAATCCGACAGATCGAGATACTATTTGCCAGTCGATTGAACAGTCTATAGCGGCACATGAGCCAAGATTAAAACAAATAAAGGTGGATATGCAGGTGGACGAGCAAAATGTAGGCTCTTTATGTTTGAGTATTCAAGCCTTTTTAAATATCCATCCACTTTATGAGCCTGTAGTTTTTGATGCCTTACTTAAACCAACAACACAACAATACGTAATTTCTGCCAGATCTTAAAAAAAGTAGGTATGTCGTGATAGAAGAACTTTTACCTTATTATGAAAAGCAATTACAGGAATTTGGACAACAATCACGTGCCTTTGCAGATAAATATCCAAAAATTGCACAACGATTATCTCTGAACCAAGAACAAATTGATGATCCTCATATTGAGCGTCTGATTCAGGCGTTTTCACTGATTGCTGCACGTATTGATAAAAAATTAGCAGATAGTTACGATATTTTCACACGTTCTTTGTTTGAGGTGATGTTTCCTCAATATTTACGTCATTTCCCAGCATGTTCAGTGGTTAGTTTTGAAGATGTTAATAAGCAAAGGCAGTTGACGGATGTACATATTATTCCGAAAGGAACGACTTTAAAATCTCGGAGTTTTAAAGGTGTGCAATGTGAGTTTAATACCAGTTCGGAAGTAAAATTATTACCGCTGCAATTAGAAAGTTTAAGTTTTCAGACCAATCCAAGTGCACATATTCATTTAAATCAAAATGCGACATTAAGTTTAAAATTTGATTTATTAAATCCTGCACATCAATGGTTAAAGGATGAAAAACTTACAATTTATCTCGACGCAATTTCAAATTTTCCACTTCAAGTTTTAGACCATATTTTCCATCAGGACACTAGTTTTAGTTTAAGGCTGAATCAAAAAGTGATTGAAATTAAAAATCCTTTTGAGGTAAGTGGTTTTGAGGAAAGTGAAAGTTTATTACCTGTTGATGAGCATACGCATCATGCATATCGCTTATTAATAGAGTATTTCTGTTTCCCTGAAAAATTTAGTTATTTAAATCTAAATTTGGCTTTTTTAAGATTTTTAAAAGAATCGCAGCAGAGCTTTGAAATCCAAATTCATTTGAAATTGAATCTGAATGATCAAGCCATTATCCGAAATTACTCGGAACTGAATATTGCTAACTTTAAGTTGTTTACCTGTCCTGTGGTCAACTTATTTGAAAAACAAGCTGAGCCACAAAAGATTAATCATAAAAATTTAGAATATCCATTAATTACAGATGCACATCATCCTGAGTTTTTTAAAGTGTATTCAATACTTAGGATGAATTTGATACGTGAGAAAAGTAATCAGGATCAAGTGGTTTATCCAATTTTACCTTTTTTTGCGATGAGTCATTATCATGGCGAGGATGTCCAATTTTTCTATTCTTTAAATCCAACTATTTTAAAAAATCAGTTTGTAGAAACAGGCTATTCAATTATTTCCAAGCACTTAGAACCACACAGTATTAAGTCCGATTTTGTGAGTTGTAAGTTACTGTGTTCGAATCGTGATTTGCCGCATGAGGCACTTGGTCAGACCAATAATGTGTTGAATTTGAATGATAGTACTGTTGCACGCCGTGCTTTAGTCTTAAAAAGACCTACTGAGCCTTTTCAGTTTGAGCAGAATAAAAATGAACAGTGGCGGATTATTTCACATCTTTCTTTAAATACTTCAGCTTTGATGAAAGGCGATACTGTCAGTCATTTAAAAGAATTATTAGAGTTATATAACCTACCAAAATCTAAAGAAAATCATTTAATTATAGATGCAATTAAAAGTATTGATTTTGAAATTACCCATAAGATGGTTGAAGCTAAACCTTTCCCAATGTTTGTACGTGGCGTAAAGGTGCTTATGTATATCGATGCTCAAGTTTTTCACGGGCACAGTTTATATATTTTCAGTGAATTAATTAGCCATATTTTTAACTTAAAAGTACAAATGAACAGTTTTGTCGATATTTTTGTTAAAGATATGAGCAGCAAACAGGAGTTATACCAATGCGTTCAGAACGTTGGTGGCAAGAAGCTTCTGTAATTGATGAGCTTTTTAAAACACCGACAGCATTCGAGTTTGTACAAACCACGCGGTTGTTTAGACATGCGCCAGGTAGTGCTGCTTTAAAAAATTGGTCAGATGATTTTTGTTTTGAAAGTTCTTTAAATTTAAATTTTCCAATGCATGAAATTGAAGAGCTTGAGCAAACAGATGAGCGTATTCATTTAACAAATTTGGTGGTCGGTTTAACGGGTATGCAAGGTGCAATGCCATATAACTATACCAATAAAGTCAAGCAGGCACCACGTAAGCAACGTGTTGAAGTACAGAAATTTTTTGGTTTATTTAATCATAAATTGACGGCACAATTTGTAGATGCCAGTCTATGTTATAACTTACCTGTACGTTATGAAATTGAAAAAGAAAACAATTACTTAGATATTTTACATGCGTTAAATGGCTATATTCGAACTCAACATGAACAAGATGATTTAGATGATTATTTTGCTGAGTTTTCAGGTCTTATGCAGGGGCAGAATAATACGGCGCATGCTCTAAAGACTATGCTGAGTTGTATTTTTGATCATCCTGTTGAAATAAAACAATATATTGTTGAGAAATTTAAATTAGAGGATACACAGAAAACAGTTCTTGGTGGTGATCATCCATTTTTATTGGGCGTGAATACATTTTGTGGTGAAACAATTCGTCAAATTGATGGAAAAATTGAAATACAGATCGGCCCATTACGGCATGCGAAGTATTTACAGTTTTTGCCGGAGAAAGAACTTAGTAATAAGCTCAAAAAAATTCTGCAAAGTTGGTGTAGCCCAACTTTACTTATCGATTTGCGTCTCATTCTTGCGAAAGAGGATGTTCAGCCTGTGCAATTGAGTTCGAGCGGAAATATTGGTCTGGCAGAAGGTGCTTTTGTAATGCCAAAAGCTAAAAATGATAATAATGAAACGTGTTATGCACTGATTGGAGTGTCATAAATGATCAAAATAATTTTAAGTACTTTAGTTGGTGTTTTGCTGTTGGTAATCGCCATTGTTGTTTTTTATTGGCGTGATATTAAATATGATCCAAGTGGGCAAGACTTTTTAATCTATTTTGGATTAATTCCTGTAGCTGTGACGTTGTTTATTCTAACACCGATGTTTATTAAGAAAATTTATGAATATCGTCAAGAGAAAAAAGACCAACAAGTTGCCGAAGCAGAGCAGCGTTCAGAAGAACAAGCACAGGGTGAAAAACAAGTTGAAGAAAAAATTGAATGGACTGAACTTAAAGTATTCGCAGTAAGCAGTTTGAGTGCTTTGGCAGAAAATGAAGCACATTTTGATTTGCTACAAGAAGCAGTCAGTCCTGAGTTAGATCCACAATTATTAAATGCTTTTGGTTTACCAATCCTGTCATTCCGTATTAAAGATATTGAAGATTCACAGGAAGATGAAGATTTAGATCTGTCCAATCGCCAAAAAAGAATAACTACATTGATTCGTCAGCAGCTTGAACAAAATAGCGAAACTTTATATCAAATTGCCTCACATTTAAAAAGTTCAGCCATGTTCTATGACACTAAATTGGCTCAAGAATATCGTATGCATCCCGCATGGATTGATCCAAATAGTGAATATGATGAAGCAGTTGAACAAACTGCAGAGTCAGTATCACGTTTAAATTGTTTAGGTATTCATATTATTTTACCAGAAAATTTATTGCATGCTTGGGACGAAGATTATGGCTCAGATACGATCAGTCAATATCTAACAGAATTGGGTATTATTGCTCAGCAATTTAATGTTGAATATCACTATTGGGGTGAAACGACGGCATATAAAGATTGGATTAAGTTACTGAAAAGAATACAGATATTCGATTCAGAAGTTGCACTTTTGATTGCAGTAGATTCTGAAATTGACCAAGAAACCATAGATGATCGAACATGGATGACGGAGAAATATATTCCTTCAGAATACGTGAGCAGTTGTTGTGTCTCTGGTTCACAAGTGGACGTACAAAATTTATCTGCAATTAAATATATGCGCATTATTTTAAATGCTGACAGAGCGGTTAAAGTCCTGAAGGATTTAAAGTTGAGTGGCGTTGAACAGTATGAGCAAGAGCAGCCTTTTGTACTGGTTCTAGATGATCCTACAGAAATTAAATCACTTAAAAAATTAAAACATAACTTTGATGGCACAGCCATTGAAGCACACCACTATTTGTACAGTAAAAATAGTTTAGGACACACCCAGCCTTTAGCCCAAGTTTTTGGATTCATGTTGAGTTTACATATCAAAGATGACTTATTTGGTTATGTATATACGGCTGATCATCAGCAAACACAGGTGGTTATTGGAACTGAGTTTGCTTAGAAATTAAAGATAAATTTATAAAGAAATAGAGAAAAATGATACATACAATTTTAAGTTATGTTTGGCAATATGTGACAAATCCTAAAGCGGTGATTGCGCTTTCGATCCTTGTCGCTTTAATTTCTTCATATGGTGTTGTTCCACGGCAATATTTTTTCTTGATGGTCGCAGCCTATGTATTTGGCTTGATCATTTATGGGATTTATTGGTTTATTCAACGTAAAAAACATGCTGACCAAGGTGAGGTGCTCGCGGAAGCAATTCAACTCGATAACAGTGCTGAATACGGAAAACAAAAAGATAAAGAAGAGTTGAATCTGATTAATCAACAGATGAAAGATTCTATTCAATTGATTCGTAAGTCAAAACTGGGTGATAAAAGTGGTAATGCAGCACTTTATGAATTGCCTTGGTATATGGTAATTGGTAATCCTGCTGCAGGGAAAAGTTCTGCAATTTATCATTCAGGTTTAAAATTTCCTTTTGAAGAATCACACCAAAGAGTTGTTTCTGCAGGTTTAAGTGGAACACGAAACTGTGATTGGTTCTTCTCTACAGAAGGCGTTTTACTGGACACCGCAGGACGTTATTCGGTGTATTCGGAAGATCATTCTGAATGGCTTGGATTTCTCAATATCCTGAAGAAAAATCGTTCTAAAGCACCGATCAATGGTTTGATTGTGATTGTAAGTGTGGCTGAGTTAGTGAGTCAAAGCCCTGAAAAATCGATTAAATTAGCAAAGAGTTTAAGGGCACGTATTCAAGACTTAACCGAGCGATTAGAAATTTTTGCACCTGTGTATTTAGTGTTCTCTAAAATGGATTTAATTGCAGGATTTACCGAGTTTTTTGAATGTTATGAATCTGCTGAGTTTGATCAGGTATGGGGTGCAACACTGCCGTATGATTCTGAATCTTCTCAAAATGCTGGTGAACATTTTGAGAAGCATTACAATATTTTATATGATGGCTTAAAAGGTGTGAGTACCACTCATTTAAGCCGTCGTCATGCACAAAATATTTCACCCAGTGTCATGACTTTTCCATTAGAGTTCAAAACTTTAAAACCTGTTTTAAAAACATTTATTGGGACTTTATTTGAAGAAAATCCCTATCAATTTAAGCCTGTTTTCCGTGGTTTTTATTTCACCAGTGCTTTACAGGAAGGTGTGATTGAAAGTCCGATGACAGAACAAATTGTCGATGACTTTAACTTAGCTAAAATACCCAATAGTGAATATGGAATTCCACAAACATCGATTTCACAAAACCATGGTTATTTCTTAAAAGGTCTATTTTCAGAAATTATTTTAAAAGATAAAAATCTGGTTAAACAGCATATTAATCCTACAACAAAACGAAAGCGTTATTTAGGCTTTATTGCTGCTTTATTGGGTGTCTCAATTATTCTTGGTTTATGGATCTGGTCGTATCGTAATAATCAGCAATTGATCGCTGATGTTCAAGCGGATTTAAATAAAGTTGTGCAAATGGAGGGTGCTTCTGGGCAAGAGCTGTCGACTCAAATTGATGCCTTACTCATTTTACAACAGCGCTTAGAGCAGCTTGATGATTTTGATCAGCATCGTCCTTTGAAATTCTCTTTTGGTTTATACCAAGGTAATGAATTAAGAGAAAAGTTAAAAGTCGAATATTTAAAAGGTGTGAAGCAAATTGTTTTAGCACCGAGCCAGCAAAATATTGCGCAATATTTACAACGTGTGAAGAATAATGAGCAAACGCTTAAACAGAATCACGTCAATGTAGAAATTAAGCAAACATCATCTTCACAAATTGCTTCTGAGCCTTCGGATAGCAATCCGCAAGATGCATATAATGCGTTGAAAGCATATTTGATGATGAGTAATCCACAATATATGGATGCAAGTCATTTAAGCGACCAAGTGACGCGTTTTTGGCGTTCATGGTTAGATGCGAATCGTGGGCAAATGCCGCGCGGTGAAATGATTCAAAAAGCAGAAAAAGTACTGAGTTATTCAATGACTTTGGCGAATGATCAAAAATTCCCTATTTTAGAATCTGATGCTCAATTGGTTGATCAAACTCGTCAAGTATTGCTGTCTGTGGTACGTGGAATGCCTGCACGGGATCGTGTTTATAACGAAATTAAAATGCGTGCAGCGGTGCGATATCCTGCTATTACTGTGGCGCAAATTGTCGGTGAAACCAATCGTAATGTGATGTTAGGCGGCTATGCTTTACCAGGAGTATTTACCCAAAAAGCATGGGATGAATATGTCGATAAAGCGATTGAAGAAGCGGCGAATAAACCAACTGACACCAAAGATTGGGTGTTAAATAGCACTCAGTCGGATGACTTAACCTTTAGTGGCAGTCCAGATCAGATTCGTAAACAGTTGGCTCAATTGTATAAGCAAGAATACATTGCTGAATGGAAAAAATTCATCAATGCAACACATTATGCAAAAGGCCCTGATTTTGTTCAACAAACTAAAATTATGGATGTTTTGGGTGAGCCGCAAAATTCGCCAATCAAAACATATATAGACCGCGTTGCGAAAGAGACTAGTTGGGATAACCCTGTAGTACAAGCTGAACTTACAGCACCACAGACAGGGTTTGTTGCATGGTTTAAGCGAAAGGTTTTAGGGCAAGGTAAAGTTGATGATGTACAACGTGCATCTACTCAGGCACAGGGGCAAATTTCTCAACAATTCCAAGTGTTTTATCAATTGGTTCGTAAACGTGATGATTTGCAAAATAAATCGCTATTAGATGATTATTTACAAAATTTAGCTCAAGTTAGAAGGAAGTTAAATGATCTTCGTAGTGCTGGTGATTTTGGTCCAAACGCTTTGGCTTTAGCAAAACTAACCATTAATGATCAAACTTCTGTGTTTAATACGACGCAAAAAGTTGTAGATGAAAAACTGACTGTGGGTCTCAATGAATTAGATCAGCAAATGGTACAAAAACTATTGGTGAGTCCATTGACTCAGTCTTTTGATCATTTATTAACCCCAGCACAGGATGAAATAAATAAGCTGTGGGCTTTGCAGGCTTATCAACCCTTTACCCAGACTTTATCGCTAAAAGTACCATTTAATTCATCGGGTACGATTCAAGCGACAAGTGGTGAAATTGGTCAGATTTTTGGTGATAACGGTAGTATTTCTAAATTTGTTAAAGACACGCTTGATCCATTTGTAATTCGCCGTGGTTATACCTTATCGTCAAAAACTTGGAAAAATATGGGGCTTGGTTTAAACCCAGAATTTGTTACAAGTTTTGAGCAATATACAACACCTGTAAATGGTGCTTCGGCAGGCGGTGCTACAGGTACACCCGCGCCAGCGGCAAACCAGTCGAATTTCCAGTTCTATCCATTACCAAACAATAAATTGTTGTCTTATACGGTAGATATCGATGGTCAGCGCTTAGTCTATGAAAATGGCATTCAACAATGGGTGAGTTTTATGTGGCCAAATCCGGGTGCGATTCCTGGAGCACGTATTACAGCGATTGATCTAGATGGGCAAACGCATACCATTTTTGATGAACCTGGCGAATATGGGATCAATAAACTTATTGATAGCGCACAACGTAAACAATTGAATGGCAGCTATGAAATGTCATGGGTAAGTAAACAAGATCCATCGATGTTTGTAAAACTGCAATTCCGTTTAATTAGTGGCAATGCGTCTAATCCAATCGGTTCGAACCGTGGCTATGTCGGCTTGAAATTGGTCGATCGTGTGACCAGTCCGAAAGCAGCTTTAGTTGTCGCTGCACAACAAGCGCCTGTATCCGCTGCACCTAACCCACATGCAGCATCACCATTTGGTGCGGCGACTGTAGCACCAAAAGTACCACAAACAAATGTACCAACAGCAACAGGCACGGTACCTGTAGCGAATACAACTGCTCTTGTTGCTACAACAACTCCAAGTTCTGCTAGGCCTGTAGTAGGGACGGGGGTGACACAATGATGAATGGAAACAATTTTGTGCGGGGGATATACGTATGCAAACGATAAAGTCTACACCGTTGTATTATGGAAAATGTCCAGCACGTGGAGATTTCTTAAAAACCAAAGGACAATATTCATTGATCCAAGTGATTGATCAATGGATCACGGAAGCCTTAGAACTTGCAATGCGTGAGCCTAATTTTAATGAAGCTTATCAATCTCTAGAGCCTTTAGATTTTTTTATTGCAAATCCAAGAGAGCAGATGTTTTTGGTTGCCAATATGGTGACCAGCGAAGACAGTTCTGGGCGTCAATTTCCAATGGTGTTAAGCCATCTGTTGGAAGTTGAGAATCCATATCAAAATTTCTTGTATGCACCGTATAAATACAAGCCAGTATTGATTGATTTATTTCAAAAAAATCGAATTTTTCGAATAATTAGTGACCCTGAATTGTTGTTGACTAAACTTGGAAATATTGATCATCACATTCAAGTATTACCAGAGTTAAAAACACAAGATTTCTTTGAAAATCATAGCATGCACTCATTTGCACAGATGATGAAAATCAGTGCTTATGAGTTAGCACAAAGTATGTTGGGTCTAGGCTTATTACTACAACCTGTTTTGAAACATGGTACAAGCAAACTGTCTAAAGTCTTAATCTTGCCAATCAATAATCCAAATTATTGCTATGAAATAGCAGCATTTTGGGTCAGCTTGATTGGACGATTCTTAGAAAAAAGTAATACTGAAATTTTGATTGGAATATTACACCAAGACTCACCTGTACTACTGTTTGGTTTCCAAGGCGCAGACATTACTGCACTGAGTAATATTTTTACCCAGAATATGCAAAATGAGCATTGGGTCTCTTTGATTCAAGCCCAATGGATTGACGCATATTTAGAACAAAATGCAGGTTTGGCAGCACTTGAGCAAGCGTTATGTGAACGTCAATTGAGTCTTGCACAAGGTATGAAAATATTCAGACAAACTTTTATAGATGAAGCATAAAATGAAAAATAAAAAATTACAGATGTTTAAGAAAATTGCGCTTATTTCGAGTTTATTCTACGTTACGCATGTGTTTGCAGATCCGATTGTTGTGGATGGTGCTGTTCCAAATGAGATGACCAAGCAAGCAATTTTAGCAAAACTACGTGCTGTGTATGGTAATGATCAAGTGGTCGATAAAATTCAGATTCGTCCTGTATCTGCTCCCAATGGATGGAGTGACTCCGTGACCCGAGTGATTACTCCAGACCTAAAAAAAGTCACTCAAGGTAAATTATCTGTACGTGGTACACAGGTTGATTTAATCGGGAAAATGGGCGTACAAACAGAGATTCAGCCAACAACCTTATTATTCCAATCACTGGTTCAGCCTCCTTATCGTTTTAATTCACAAATTACAGTCAATGCTGCTGAACAATCTGTGATTGATAATGCACTGAAAAATAGAATTATTGAATTTG
This sequence comes from Acinetobacter psychrotolerans, assembly GCF_048552595.1. Lineage (NCBI taxonomy): Bacteria > Pseudomonadati > Pseudomonadota > Gammaproteobacteria > Moraxellales > Moraxellaceae > Acinetobacter > Acinetobacter psychrotolerans. The sequence continues at coordinate 23,533 of NZ_JBIMDK010000018.1, forward strand.
AATCTGGTAAAGCTGTGCTCACAGTGACAGGGACACAAATTTTAGATGAGATGGTGGCAGCTTTGAACAAAGTTCAAGGTAAAAATGTCAAAATTATCGGGCATACAGATAGCCAAGGTGATCCTGCAAAAAATCAATCTTTGAGTCTACAACGTGCTGAAGCTGTCAAACAATATTTGATCGCTAAAAGTATTGCGGCAACACGTTTAACCACAGAAGGATTGGGTTCTGTAAAGCCTGTTGCGGATAATACAACTGAAGAAGGTCGTAAGAAAAACCGCCGTATCGAGTTTGATGTTTTATAATCTGATATGAACTAAGAATAACAAGAAGGAAAAAATGATGGCACTTCCATATATTACTTTAGGTTCACCAACAACAGGGGGCGGTAAAGTTATTTCTGCCCAAACGTCTTTTACTATTGATGGTAAACCAATTGCCTGTGTTGGGGATAAAGCAACTTGTCCGAAACATTCATGTGTTTCTACCATTATTTCTGGTGATAATCATATGATCGTGATGGGGAAACCGGCTGCTCAGCATAATTCTCCTTTGAGCTGTGGCTGTAAATGTATTGGTGATCAACATTTAACAGTAGGTGGATAATGGTGGTGGTCAAGGGGCAAATTATAGAAGTTCTACAATTTCAATCTTACAGTCAAGTAATTCATTGCAAAACATAAATAACAATCTTAGAGATGGGAATAAGAAAAATCAAGAATATAAAATATATACTATTACAAAATCTTTAACGACTAAAAGAATGGGAGATGCTGAAGCTAAAAAACTAGGAGAGGCTAATTCATTATCTGAAAATAAATTTTACATTTACAGGCGAAATAAAGGCTTATCCGTTGTTTCTGAAGAAACATTGAAAAGAATAAATAAAAAAATCCATTTTAATAATAAACATTTAAAACATGGCTTAACTGTAATGAGTAATTTATCTAATAAGTATTATCCTAATTTTGAAGATAATATTTATTTAGAATTCTGTGATAAATTATTCAAAGACCCCTTACAGAATATAAAAGATAGAACATCTGCTAAAAAAATTATTAATGAAATTAAAAGCATTTATGGTGTAAATGTGGCTGATTCAATACCAGAGACGTATGCTTTATATCATATTTATGAAGCTTTAGTTCCTAAGACTAATAAAGGTTATGGTAATGATAAATTTCAACATTTTATCTATAATGTATATTCTCAATTCAATCATGGCTATATACCAACTAAAGGCGCTCAACTTGGTGCAGAAGTCATAGATATTCTAAAAGGTAAAGGAAGTAAAGAGATTAGTACAGATTTAGGCAACGATATGGAAGCTAATATCGCTGGTTTAGAGTATGGATCAAACTTAGCAAAAAGATACGATGAAAGTATTCCATATAGAGATAAAAAATGAAAAATAAAGTTATTTTAGGCAGTTATTTATTAATAGTAGTCTTAGCCCTCTATAGTCTAATTTTCGAACATGGTCTCTATGGAATATATACAGATCTGATGCTTTCAAACTTAAGTGTAGACGAGGCTTTTAATTCGATAATGTTAATAACAAGTATTGCTGTAGTAATACTTATAGTGATTGTTAGTTTGATTGTTTCCCTAGTTAAAATAAAATCTTTTAACTGGTTATTAATAGGAATATTTTTAATTCAAGGTTATATTTATGGAATGATTATTTTAGATCATTGTAGATTAAGAAAAGAACCAAACGATGGGTTCACATATTCAGTAATTTTTGAAAAATATGGATTATTAACTGACATGGTAATCTCATTACCATTTATTATAGTGTTAATATTAATATTTATTTTGCTTTTTTATATAAAAAAGCATAAAAAATAATGTACATCCTCAAATTCATGTCATATCCAGCGATCAAGAACTTTATTTATGGGTATACAACTGTGGGAAAATAATTTGAGTTGGAGTTTAGAAGCAGCTAATAAAACTCAAGCACTAATTGTTAAGAAAAATAAATGATCTTATAAACTTTTTAAGAAATATTCTGTATTAATATAATGTTTTCAATTTAGCTATTATAGCATTAATTATTATAAAATTTTAAATAAAAAGCCCCATCATCCTGATGAGGCTTTTCCGTATTGGTTCGCAAGCTAGGCGAACGCCTATTCTATCTCACATCCTGTTGCACAAAATTATTTTTATTTTTCGTTGTCAGGGAACTGTCCTATTCCCTGTAAATATAGAATAGGACAGTTATCGAGCAGGCTAAAAAGGCAAAAGTGAATAGATGTTGTAAGTTAAAAGTAACAACGCTGTATCAAACATTTGCGTATTGGATCAATTTATTGATTACAGATTTCACAGCTTTATTATCAAACTCATTCCCTTCAAAATCATCATCTTTAGTTCGACTAAAAATATCTCTTAATTCAATCACTGCATTGCTATCAATCATACCGATGAAAGCACAAACTTGTTTAATTTGGTCGATTGAACGTGAGCCATTGGTTCCACCATAGCTGACAAAAGCAGAAGGTTTAGCTTGCCATTCTTTATATAAAAAATCGATGGCATTTTTAAGTACAGGGCTATAACCATGATTATACTCAGGTGTAACGAAAATAAAGGCATCACCAGATGCAATTTTTTTTGCCCATTCTTGTTGTTTGGGTTGGTCATAAATACCTGTAGCAGGGGAGTTCTTTCCTGCAAAAAATGGTAAATCCCATTCCTGAAGATCTACAACTTCAATATTTAACGTACTAAATTCTAATTTTTTAATTTCACGTTCAAGCCAATTTGCGACTTTAATTGCGATGCGTCCTTCGCGAATGCTGCCGACGATAATTTGAATATTCATTATTTATTGCTCATGCTTTAATTTTCTACATTATGAATAATTCATATCAATGATTTCGTTGTAATTTGTATCACTTTTATCTGCCCATTAAGTATTCAAAATAAAATCTGGAAGGGTAAATTATCACTCCAAGCTTGATCCTTAAAATATTTTCAATTCTAATAAGCAAAATTTGATGTGATTTAAACATGAAGAATGATCTAGCGTTAATTATGGCTTTACCAAACGAATCTAAGGGGCTGTTTGAGCAAGCTGGGGTCCAAATTCACTATAGTGGCATTGGTAAAATCAACGCGGCTTTTACGGCTTTTGATGTGATTCAGAAGATGGGTTGTAAAACAATTTTAAATTTAGGTTCAGCAGGAAGTTCATTTTTTAATGCACATGAGTTGGTCGAAGTAAAAACATTCGTACAACGTGATATGGATGTTTCACCGTTGGGATTTGAGGTAGGCGTAACGCCGATGGATCAGCATTTTCCACATGAAATTCAGCTTGAATCGTATTTCAAAGATTTACCACAAGGGATTTGTGGAACTGGAGATAGCTTTGAAACAGGTCAACCTAAAGTGATGTGTGATTTGGTCGATATGGAGGGTTATGCTTTGGCAAAAGTTTGTAAAAAACTAGATGTACGTTTAATTTCAATCAAATATATTACAGATGGAGCGAATGACACCGCACATTTAGATTGGGAAGAGAATTTATTATTAGGTGCTCAGAAATTATTAAAGTTATATCAGAGTATTTAAGTGAAATCTTTATTTTAAAATTCGGCGACCATAGTAAGCTATGGTCGTATGCCAAAAATAAATCATCACGAATGATCATCTATTGCCATTAATAAAATTAACGCGGTATTACTCCATACAAAATCATATGAATTGTATGTTCAGTTGCACGTTGGCACATACTTTTATTGCGTAAAGTTTTACCCGTCACCATTTCTAGCTGAGTGCTAAAGTCTGCATAATTTTGTGTTAAGCCCCAAATATTAATAATTAATAATTCGGGATCAATTTTGTCAGATATTTTGCCTTGTTCTTGCCAGTTTAAAATAACTTTGGCTTTCCGTTTAAATAACTTTTTAAGCGGACCTTTAAGGATAGATAGAATATGTGGAGCACCTTGAATAATTTCCAAAGCAAAAAGTTTTGAAGCTTTTGGTTGCGTTCTAGAAATTTCAATTTTGGTCATAATGTAATGCGCCAAAGCTTCTGTCGGTTCTAATTCAGCCTCTAACATTTGCAAAGGTGCTAACCATTTTTGCATGACCGTTGTTAAAACTTCTACATACAATGCTTCTTTATTTTTGTAGTAATAGAAAATATTAGATTTATGCATATCAGCCAGTTGTGCAATTTCATCTAAACTTGCACCACTAAAACCATAGACTGAAAAAACATCTAATGCAGCATTGAGTAGTTGCTGCCGTTTTTGAGCACTCTTTTTTTGTTCCATCGCGACTTTGAAGTATAAAATTGATCTTTAAATTGTACGGCAAAATGTTTGATTTGTGCACAGAAAGCAGCATTATTTTGAGATATTTCTTATAAATTATGACGAGCTTTTATTATTAAATTGATTGATATCATTTATTATCTATATATGCACCGATATAGCGCAAATTATTTATAAAAAATATCGTCATTTATTGCTCATTATGGCTATATTGTGACATTTATAATATAAATAGCATCTTAAATTAAACTGAATAATCATAAATTATTCTTATTAAATGGCTCTTTATACAAGATCAAACGTAAAAATTCTGCAGATCAAATAATTATTTATAAATCGTATATATTTAGAAATAGCTAAAAATTCTGCAGAACAGTTAAGTCAATCGTGAATATTGTTTTTAGACAATACTGTACCAAAGTGGCAAAATTTGTTTAAGTCGCCAGTACCGATGTCAGCACTTGTTGTTCTAACTCAGCAAAAGCAATGCCTTTTTGTCTTGGACGAGGTAAGTCAACTTTAAATTGCTGAGCAATATGACCTTTATCCAATAAAATAATTCGATCTGCCAGTTGTACTGCTTCACTCACATCATGGGTGACTAAAATTGTAGTAAAACCCTGCTCTAGCCACAATTTTTCAATCAGGCTTTGCATTTCTAACCGCGTTAAAGCATCCAAAGCACCTAAGGGTTCATCAAGTAGTAGTACGCGAGGTGTATGCGAAAGTGCACGAGCTAGCGCTGTTCTTTGGCGTTGCCCACCAGACAATTGTGAGGGCCAAAGGAGCGATTTTTCTTTTAAACCGACTTTCTCAAGTAGCTGTTCAGCCTTAGGATGTTGGTCTTTGCTTAAACCCAATTGCACATTTTTTAAAATATTTTTCCATGGCAATAAGCGAGGGTCTTGGAACATGACCCGAATATCATCCGAAGTAATGCCTTCACGGAAATTAAGCAGAGATTTAAATTTAATTTCGCCATAGCTAGGCTGTTCTAAGTCCGCAATTAAGCGTAGTAGGGTACTTTTACCACAGCCACTACGACCTACAATCGCAACAAATTCCCCTGCTTCAATCTTTAAATCTAAGTCTTCTAGAACTTTTACATCTCCATAATATTTATAAAGTTGTTCGATTGAAATTTCTGCGCCAATTTTTGCTTGATCCGATTCTACAATTTCTTTTGTAGGATGCAAATCATTGGCATATTGGCTAATGCTTAAATCGGTCATAGCGGCTCCTATTTTTGATAACCTGCGTGCCAACGCAATAAATATTTTTCTAAGAATTGTGCAAATACATCGGCGAGTTTACCCAAAAATGCATAGAGTAATATACCGACAAGCACGATATCTGTTTGTAGAAATTCACGTGCATTCATGGTCATATAACCTATGCCTGCTTGTGCAGAAATAGTTTCAGCGACAATCAGTAAGACCCATACCAAACCAAGTGAAAAACGTAAACCCACCAAAATTGAAGGCATTGCGCCTGGTAAAATAATTTCTTTATACAATTGCCATCGGTTTAAACCGTAGCTTTTACCCATTTCAATTAACTGTGGGTCTACGGAACGAATGCCGTGGTAAGTGTTGATATAAATAGGAAAAAATACTCCTATTGCAACTAAAAATAATTTTGCCGATTCATCAATTCCGAACCATAGAATAACCAAAGGAATCAATGCTAATGCAGGAATATTCCGAATCATTTGCAAAGTCGTATCAAGAAGGTTTGATGCAACTTTTGATGAGCCATTGAGTAATCCTAAAAATAACCCAAGCCCACCACCGACTAATAAACCTAGTAGGGCTCGACCAGCACTGACTTTGACGTGTTGCCAAAGTTCACCACTGACCAATAATGTCCAAAAAGCAGAGACGACTGCACTGGGAGCAGGTAAAACACGGCTTTCTAGCAAACCACTTTTAGAGGCGACTTGCCAAATAATGATCAATAAAATGGGTACAATCCAAGGCAGTAAACGCTGCCCGAATTGTTTCGTTCCACGTGAAACTGCAATTTTAGATTTCTCTAATCGATGTTTTTCAATGGCTATTTTTTGTGTTAAGGCATTCATGCAGACTCCTTTAAGGGAGCTTTATTTTCCTCTGGTGTATAGTTATTTGCGACAATTTCGCCAAATGGACCTGTAAGATTGGGTTGAGCTAACTTTTTGCGTGTTTCTAATGGAAGAAGCGGGAAGACCAATTCTGCAAAACGAATCGACTCTTCTAAATGTGGATAGCCTGAGAAGATAAAGGTGTTTATGCCTAAGTCTGCATATTCTTGAATACGGTCTGCAACGGTTTGTGGATCACCGACTAAAGCTGTACCTGCACCACCACGGACTAGACCTACACCTGCCCAAAGATTAGGTGATACCTCAAGTTTGCTACGGTCACCATTGTGCAGTTCAGCCATGCGACGCTGACCCACGGAATCCATTTGTTTAAATTTCTGTTGCGCTGCGGCAATGGTTGCATCATCGACATATTGAATGAGTTCTTCGGCTGCTTGCCATGCTTGTTCATTGGTTTCACGAACAATGACATGCAAACGAATACCATAATTCAGTTGACGACCTTTGTCTTCTGCTTTGGCTTTTACGACAGCAATTTTCTCTTTTACAGCAGCAGGTGGCTCGCCCCATGTTAAATAGGTATCCACTTGATCTGCTGCCAATTCAATCGCATCTTCAGAAGAACCACCAAACCAAAGCGGGGGATAAGGTTGTTGTACTGGTGGATAAAGCAGTTTCGCATCGTCCACACTCAAACGTTCGCCGTGGAAAGTAAATGATTCACCAGTATGAGAACGCTTTAAGATTTCACGCCAAATGGTGGTGTATTCCGCTGCAGTTTTATAACGTGTTGAATGGTCTTCATAAACACCATCACCTTTGAGCTCTTGTTCATCACCACCTGTCACAAGATTGAGTAATACACGACCATTCGAAAGGCGGTCAAATGTTGCAGCCATACGTGCAGCTAAAGCAGGTGTGGTTACACCCGGACGTAAAGCCACTAAGAATTTTAAATTTTTTGTTGCATCAATTAAGCTTGCAGCTGTAATCCATGGATCTTCACATGAACGTCCAGTCGGGATGAGTACACCTTCATAACCCAAGTTATCTACAGCTACAGCAATCTGCTTCATATAGGCATGATCCACTTGGCGAGCACCTTTGCTTGTCCCTAAATAACGACTGTCACCATGAGTGGGAATAAACCAGAAGATTTTCATTTCATTCATCCTTAGAAAATATTTAAAAACTATTTCGCAGTCCAAACGGCTTGTTGGATATTGATGCTGTTTGGAATAATTTTGAGTTCACTAAAACGATTTGCGAGTTGTTGCTGATCTGCAATTACTTTTGCTGTTAAAGGTGCTGCACCAGAAGGTCTAGGACGACGGTCAATAAAGACTTGGCTGACTTGCGGTTTTAAACCAGTACTTTGTGCAATGTTTTGAGCTGTTTCAGTTCGATGAGCTTGTACCCACTGGTCTGCAACATTGATTTGCTGAATAATGCTTTTTAATGCTTGAGGGTGTTGTTTTACAAAATCTGGAGAAGCTAAATAAAAAGTATAATTGGGGCTGAGACCTTTACCAGAAGCAAGCACTCGTGCCTGATCTTCGACTTGTGCAGATGCAAAATAAGGATCCCAAATTGCCCATGCATCTACAGCACCTTTTTGAAATGCAGCACGTGCATCAGCAGGAGTCAGCCAAATTGGTTGAATATCTGACCATTGCAAACCAGCTTTACGCACTGCTTGAACCAATAAATAATGTGCGCTTGAGCCTTTTTGCAATGCGATTCGTTTGCCTTTTAACTGGCTGAGTTGCGTTAATTTAGAATCTTTTTGTACTAAGATTGCGGAAGCCAAAGGTTTTGCTGCTTCATAAGCAATGTAGTACAACGGCTTATTGGCTGCCTGTGCGTACACGGGTGGTGTATCACCTGTGACACCGACATCGACAGAGCCGACTGCAAGTGCTTCTAAAATTTGAGGGCCTGCAGGAAATTCATTCCAAGAAATTTTGGCATTTGGAAATTCTTTTTCATACAGTTTTTGTTGTTTGGCAATGGCAAAATTAATAGAGCTTTTTTGAAAGCCAATTCGTAGCTCTTTTACACTCGGATCTACTGCCCAAACGGTGGTTGTACCCAACATTGCACAAGCAACAAGCATGGTGGTTAAACCATACGTTGTTAGGTTTAACCATGATGATGTCTGTTGCTGTGCAAGATGTTGAGTCATGTCTATTTCCTCTTATTTGAGTTCATTTAAAGCTGTATTAATTTGCCAAAATGGCAGCTTGGATATTGATTTTATTCGGGATAAGTTTTTGTTGATAAAAAGCATCGGCGACATACTGCTGTTCTTTTGCCACTTCACTGGAAATGGGAGCTACACCAAAACCCATCCGAGAAATAGATGTATTCAATACATCAAGGGGTAAACCTGTTGGTTTCTCTAAAAGTTTTGCTGCATCGGATTGATGTTGTGATACCCACTGGGTCGTCGTATTCAATTCATTCACGACAGCTTTTAAAATGTCTGGATGTTGTTCGGCAAACTTACGGTCAGCGAGATAAAATTGATGATTACTGACCAAATTTTCACCGGTTGCTATGACTTTTGCACCGAGTTGTTTTTCAGCTGCTGCATAGAATGGATCCCAAATGACCCACGCATCTACAGCACCTTTTTCAAAGGCAGCACGTGCATCGGCAGGAGGCAAATACACCACTTGAATATCGTCAAGTTTCAGATGGTTAGCTTCTAAAACCTTGAGTAACAGATAATGTACATTCGAGCCTTTATTTAGTACGACACGCTTACCTTTTAAATCTTGAATAGATTTGATGCTTGAATCTTTAGGGATAATTAAAGCTTCAGCCAAAGGGGCTTTGGGTTGATTGGCGATATAAACTAAATTTGCATTGGCTGCTTGTGCAAAAATGGGTGGGGCTTCACCAGCTTCACCAAAAACTACGCTGCCGACATTTAAACCTTCAAGTAACTGAGGTCCAGCAGGAAACTCCACCCATTTCACATTGACCCCTTTATTTTTTAGGGCTTTATCTAAATCACCACGTGCTTTGATAATGGGCAATAAGCCATATTTTTGATACCCAATATTTAAAGTGATACTTTCTTCTTTTTTTGAACAAGCGGATAGCATCATCACAGTGGCTAGGCTAGCGCTTAAAAGGGTGATTTTTTTCCACGTGGGTTGAAATGAACGAGCCATGAGTCACAATGCTCCAAAATTTTAAATGATGAAAAATGAATGAATATCAGCTTAGAGTGCTTTGCATTTTCAAAAAAATAAGTTTTATGTGATTGCTAATGAAAAAAAAAGATAAAAATAAAGCTGCGATGCTTATCTAAAATTATGCAAAAAGAAGTTGAGAATGAGTTTTATAAAAAGGATTTAAGATATTGAAAATTAAAAATTAAAACTTCTTTATTATAAATTTTTATAATTTTAGATAAGATTATGCTAAGAATATTTTAAACATCTCCATAAGGATAGAGCATATTCTTAGCACAAAATAAGATAATCAGCAGATGATTTATCATTGCAGATTTACAGTGAATGACTCAGGAACCCTTAGATCTGTTTTTTAAAGACCATAGAATTCCGTTGATAGTTATATAAAGCTTGGCGAGCTTCAGGCAGATCATCGACGTTTGCTGTACTAAAGCCATGCTCTAAGAACCAATGCGCCGTGCGTGTCGTCAAGACAAAAAGCTGTTGAATACCACGTTTTTGCGCTGTTTCTTCTAAGAAATGAAGAATTTGGCTACCACGATTCGATTTACGATAACTTGGATGTACGGCTACACAGGCAATTTCCGCAGACTGAATTTCGTTACCTGTCACTGGAATAGGATATAAAGCTGCACAGGCGAGAATTGTTCCATCGCGTTCGATCACAGCGAATTGCTCAATTTCATTTTCTAAGCGTTCGCGAGAACGATAAACCAAGATGCCATCTTCTTCGAGAGGGCGTAATAGGTTCATTAAGCCGCCAACATCGCCAATATTTGCCATGCGAACTTCTTCATAATGCGCATCGGTGATCATGGTGCCATGACCATCACGGGTAAATAACTCCTCAATCAAAGCACCATCGTAAGCATAGGACAGTAAATGCACACGATGCACACCTTTGAGTGAGGCTTGTTTAGCATTATGTAAATGCAAAGCAATTTCAAAATTAGAATCTTGATATTTTTCTATGTGCTTATCAAGTTGATGTGGTGTAATTTCACGTAATAATTGCCCATATTCATCCATCAAGCCTTGTTGACTGCCCAGAAAAATTAACTTATCGGCTTTAATGTGAATTGCTGTTTTGGTGGCAACTTCTTCTGCTAACAAGTTAAACACTTCACCTGTGGTCGAATACCCGATAGAACCCAACAGCACGATATTACGATTGTCCAAATGACGTTGAATTGCTTCGGTATCAATACTGCGAACTTCGCCTGTGAGTTGAAAATCTACGCCATCACGGATGCCGTAAGGTTTCGCCGTAACAAAATTGCCTGACACGACATCAATGCGAGCGCCGAACATTGGCGAATTGGCAAGCCCCATCGACAATAATGCTTCGATCTGTAAACGAATCGAGCCGACAGCATTCATAACGCAGGGTAATGATTCACGTGTGGTCACACGACGATTAATATGAATAGGGCTTTGAATATTTTTTTCTTTTAAATTGTCATTGATTTGCGGGCGCGCGCCATGCACGAGAATCAAGCGGATACCCAGCGAGTGGAGAAGTGCAATATCATGAATAATATGCTGAAAATTTTGATCTTGAACGGCTTCACCACCAAACATCAAAACAAATGTTTTATCACGATGAGCATTGATATAGGGTGCAGAATGACGAAACCAATGCACATATTGTTGGGTTGTGCTTTGCGTTGTTTCTAAAATGTCAGTTTGCATACCTATCTCAATCATGATGATCTATGAAATAGATTCTAAACAAAAAAAAAATTTGGGGAAGAGTAGAAATAAAAAAAGCACTCGAACGTGGCGAACGAGTGCGAAAAGGGTCTTCAATTTTGCCTATATTTTCTGAGCAAACATTAAAATAGAGTGATTGAAAGCTTCATCTTTTGCTCAATATTCTTTACTCATTAATATTGGTTGCATTCACAATACATTATCCAACAATACGGATAATGCGGTTATTACGTTCATTTACAAGTACATAATCGCCGTTTACTTTATACCACTGTTGGTATTTTCCTGGTTTTGGCAATTGGCGATAATTTTTGTAATTCACATGGTAGCGTGATGAGCTGAACTGGCTTGGTAAATATTGTCCTGAACGCCATTCACGACTTGGATTGGTACGATTGTGATCACGGTCATAGCGATTATTATTGTTCCAACGATAATCATTTTTTTGATTCCAATGATTTTGTTGATCATGCTGATTGCGATCATAACGAGAATCATGGTCAGCCATCGCAGAAGTAGCAACGAGAGCGCTTAAAGATAAAGCAATTGCAGTGAATACGTTTTTCATGAGACTTACCTTGTTTGACTATTGTCCTTCGATAAGTACAAATTACTGAACAATTGGAGATAAACGGTGAGCGAGATTTAGTTGAATTGTGAAATGTATGTAGACTTCATGGAGGATTGTAACTATTTTCAAGCGATTGTAATAAAGTGATGAATATATGGACAAAAAAAGCCCAAACTAAGTTTGAGCTTTAAAATTTTAAATATGATTAAGCTTACATACTATGAATACTAATAATATTATTACTGTCTGAGTCAACTAAAATATAGTCATTGTTAATTTTGTACCATTGTTGATTACGTGACGGTTTTGGCAGATCACTCTCTTTATAATCTACTTTATAGCTATTGCCACGATAATGCTGCGGCATAACATAACCTGTTTGCCATTTGTGTTGTTGTAAACGCTTTACGCCACGTTCTTCACGTTCACGTCGTTTTTCTTGAATATTATCGTCATTATTATCGCGGAAATTACGTCCACGATTACCACGATCATTGTCAGAGCGATCATAACCACGATCATTGTCAGAATGAGGCCCTGCACTGCTGATCTGAGCTGTCAGCAATGTTGATAAAGAGATTGCAATAATCGCTAAGATCTTTTTCATAGCTAACCTCGCTTTTTTGATGTGTTGTTTTTTACAGCACTACTGTACTGCTAAATTGCAGAGAAACTGTGAAGATCGTTCAGTTTTTCTTTTAAAAATACAGACATAATAAGAACATATTTCTCTAAATGATAAAATAGCTCGCTTCAAAGGTTTATATCACAAGCATTCAAAAATTTTCTTAGATTGTGACCAAATTCAAAAAAAATGTAAAGAATTATGACAATAACTTAGACAAAGGCATTAAATTAATGCCATTGATTTGTCATACTTTTTAAGCTGTTTACTGCATTTGCAACGCATTCAGCTTGTTGGGCATCGTTCAATGCTTGGATGAGATGATTGGGAAGTTGTAATTGCTCAATAGAGCGAATCACTTCAACTTTATATTTTTGGTCTTTCATGAAGGGTTTCTCAGTAAATGTTTTTATCTTAGAGATCACTATAGACAGAATTTATTTATTTGAAAAACTGGATAATATTGTTATTTTGATTGGTTAAAGCGATTTATCGTAAAAATGTTCTCTTCTTGAACCCTCCCTTTGTAAAAAGAGAGGGCGTATTTAAAGCTGGTTAATCTTGTGCATCAATGCTTTCACCATTCATCGTTAAACTATCATCGCCCATTAAATAAAGATAAGCAGGCATGATCGATTCAGGTGAAGGTAAAATTTTTGGATCTTCATTTGGATATGCTTTTGCACGCATTGCTGTACGTGTGCCCCCTGGGTTAATACAGTTATAACGGATACTTGGAAAGGTATTCTCTTTGGCAAAGATTTTACTGACGGCTTCAATGGCAATTTTTGAAACAGAATATGCACCCCATTCGGCACGTGCTTCACGCCCAACTCCAGAGCTTGCAAAAACCACCGAGGCATTTTCTGATTTTTGTAATAGAGGCAGTAATTCTTGGGTGAGTACAAAGGGAGCGCGCAAATTTACCGCCATAACATCATCCCAAACTTCTTCTGGATAATGTGCCAATTCCACACGTTCGCCCAAAATTCCTGCATTATGCAAAATGCCATCTAAGCGACCAAACTGTTGTTCCAGCGTATTCGCCAGCAGCTCATAGTCATGAGACGTTGCTGTAGAAAGCTGCAAAGGCAGAATCGCAGGTTGAGGTGCACCTAAAGATTCAATCTCATCATAAATCACTTCAAGTTTATTGAGTGTACGACCATGCAAAACCACAGTTGCGCCGTGTAATGCGTAGCTAAGCGCCGCAGCACGTCCAATCCCATCACCCGCACCTGTAATTAAAATAATTTTATCTTTTAATAAATCTGGGCGAGGTTGATATTCTGAATATTTCATGGGAGACCTCTTAATCGTTGTTATGATGTTGTTTAGGCTTCTATATAAAAACATTGAAACACCTTATTCAAGATGTTTCATTACCTTTTATCCTGTGATGCTACAGAATGAAGGGCTTTTTTATGGCTTAAATATTCACAAGTTTTCGTATAACTTGATGTAATTCATTCACATTATTGACAATACAATCTGCTTGCCAAGCGGCTAAATCATCTTTGTATTGCAAAGGTAAATAACCATACGCTGCGAGAATAGTGTGCATTTGTGCATTGCGACCTGCATCGATATCCCGTGGATGATCACCTACATAAATACATTGTTTAGCTGCAAGGTCAATCTGTTTGGCAGCAAGATACATCGGTTCAGGGTCAGGTTTGGTATTGATCACATCTTCAGGGCAGACCAGAACTGCACAACGCTCAGTCAGATTCAGTGCTTTGAGCAAAGATTCACTGAGCCAACGCGGCTTATTGGTGACAATTCCCCATGGAATATGATGACTTTCTAAATCTGCTAACAGGGGATACATGCCTTCGAATAAGTCTGTATCAACGGCAATATCATCACCATAGAGGTCTAAAAAGCGTTGGCGATGTGCTAAAAAAATAGGATCATCCACTTCAAGTTCTGGATAAACCAATTTGACCATCGCCCGTGCGCCTTCTGAGACTTGCATGCGAATCAGGTCAGCATCTACAATTGCCTGACCTTCTTCACGACACATGTCTTGAATGATGCGGATAAAATCGGCAGCGGTATCAATCAGCGTTCCATCTAAATCAAATAAAACCGCTTGCATTAGACACCTTCATTTACGGTATAGACCATATAATTGACATCGACATTGGGTGCTAACCAATAATGTTTGGTTAATGGATTGTAATGTAAGCCCGTCATATCTTTAAGCTTTAAACCAGCATTGCGAATGTCATGAGCAAGTTCAGATGGCTTAATAAACTTATGATAATCGTGTGTGCCTTTTTTCAATAAACGCAAAACATATTCTGCACCAATAATGGCGAATAAATACGATTTAGGATTACGGTTAATGGTTGAAAAGAACACTTGCCCATTTGGCTTAACCAATTTTTGACATGCTTGGATAATCGACGCTGGGTCTGGAACGTGTTCAAGCATTTCCATGCAAGTCACAATGTCGTATTGTCCTGCTTGTTCTTCTGCCAGTTGCTCTACAGGGATTTGTTTATATTCAATATTGTGAACATTTTCTTGTTCTGCATGTAAGCGAGCAACATTAAGCGGTGCTAAGCCCATGTCGATGCCCAATACATCTGCACCACGACGTGCCATACTTTCGGCAAGAATACCGCCGCCACAACCGACATCTAAAATTTTCTTACCTGTTAAACCGCCAGAATGTTCATCAATCCAATTTAAACGTAACGGATTGATTTGGTGCAAAGGACGGAACTCAGAGTTTTGATCCCACCATAACGATGCAAGTGCTTCAAATTTTGCAATTTCTTGTGGATCAACATTAAGTTGCGACATAATCGGCACCTCTGAGTAAATTGTTTTAATCAAAAATTAATTCAAGCTGTGCTAGTGTAACGATAATTCTGAAAAAAGCGATGAATCGTATAAAAAACTTCACAGAAGGAAAACGATTTTCCCATATTTGTTTTATAGTTAGTGCATAAGCTTAACAAGACGTCTTCGAGGACAATAAAGTCAATGAAAAAATTTATTCTAAGTGGCATGACTGCAATGGTGATGGCATTTTCTGCACAGACCATGGCTGCTGATTTTGTTGCAGGTAAAGATTATACAGTCGTACAGAACCCTGGGAAAATCAGCGTTCCAGGTAAAATTGAAGTACGTGAGTTTTTTTGGTATGGATGCCCTCACTGCTTTACATTAGAACCACATATGCAAACGTGGTTAAAGAAAATTCCAAAAGATGTACATTTTGTTCGTACACCAGCAGCAATGAATCCACTTTGGGAACAAGGTGCTCGTGCGTATTACGTGAGTGAAGCACTGGGTGTGCGTAAACGTACACATTTGCCTTTATTCCATGTGAACCATGCAGGCAACCAACAAGTTCTACAAAAAGATGCTTTTGCTAAGTTCTTTACTCAGTATGGTGTACCAGAGGCGAAATTTAACAGTATGTACGGTTCTTTTGCGATTACTGCTAAAGTAGCTGAATCGAATCAATTGGCACAACAATATCAACTTTCAGGTGTTCCTGCAGTAGTTGTGAATGGTAAATATGTTGTACAAGGTGAGAATGCTAAAGTGACACAAGTTGTTGATTACTTAATTAATAAAGAACGTAAAGCTAAATAAGCTTGTCGTTTTAAAAAACCCGCAATTGCGGGTTTTTTATTGGGTGGTGGTATTGTTATTTTGTTAATGGATACTCGATGTTATTGATGTCTTTGTCGTGTCCCAATTTTCGATCCCTTTAAAAATTAAACGGATTTGAGTCACAGATTGCTTTTTAAGTACCATTTTTTGCAATTCAAGTTCTATTCCTGAGTATTGTCGAGATAAGTTAATCCACGACATTGCCCAAGTAAAAGATAAATTAATTAGAATATTGGTAATTACCTTGAGATTATTCTCATCATCAAAGTTTTGTACAATCTCGAATTTTTTCAAATCACTGGCAAGATCATCATTTAAAAAGTCGATTTCACGTGCAATTGCTCTGCGCAATGCTTCTGAACCACCCCAACGTTCTGCAATCATAAAAATCCATTGCCGAGAACTGGTTTCAACCGCTTCAAAAAACAGCTCCATACTGGTTTTGGTCTTCGCTTCAGGATGCGCCAAACCTTTTCCTAATTGATGCAAAACATTTTTTAAATATAAGGCGACTTGATCGACGAGCTCTTTGCCCAATTCATCCATGTCTTGAAAATGGCGATAAAAAGCAGTTGGAACTAAGCCCACTTCACGTGCCACTTCACGCAAACTGATACTGGAAAATGAACGGCCTGATGTGCTTAAGCTTAAAGCAGCATCAAGTAAAGCCTGACGACTTTGCTGTTTGCGTTCATCTCGTATCGACATACTGGTTACCAAAGATTTTTGTTGTGACGAGTCTATCAAAAATTAACATAAATTAAACGACGAATGTCAGTGTACAGGTGTTGACTGAATTGAAAAAATGATTATAGTGTACAGATGTTCACTAAAAGAACATTTGTTCACTCAATAAATAGCAAGCACAAAGAGGAACGTAATATGAGTAGTTCTATGCAGTATCAGCCAGCTTCAAATCAGCACGATCAGTACCGCCCTGAGTGGGTTCGTGAAGATTTTGTTGATTTCATTGCCGAAAAATTCAATCCTGTTTGGGCTTGGAAAAAAGTGAAGGCAACAATCATTAAAAGTCGTGCAATTGGGCAAGACTTCTATCAAATTCAATTGCGCCCAAATCGTAATTTTAAACAGCAGCAATTTAAAGCAGGGCAGAGCATTCTGGTTACTGTGGATATTGCAGGGGTACGCCAACAACGTAGTTATTCTGTTGTGAAATTTTTGGCCAATGGTGACATGATTATTGCGGTAAAACAGCAAGGTAAAGTGTCGAACGTACTGACCCAGCTCGCTTTTGGAAGTATTGTCGAATTATCACAAGCGCAGGGCGAGTTTATCTTAGATAATTCTAGTGAGCCATTATTATTACTTGCGTCAGGTAGCGGCATTACTGCAATTTATTCGATATTGTTAGAAGCGTTACAACCGTCAAAGCGTCCAATTGATTTAATTTATTTCACTCGTGATGAAGCTTTTCATGCAGATTTAGAACAATTACATCAGCAACATGTGCAGTTTAATTATCATTACATCAATACTGTAGCGCGTAAGCAACATTTAACTGCGGAACTATTAGAAGGTCTTGTACCCGATTTTCAACAGCGTCAAAGCTTTGCCTGTGGTGCAAATGCAATGATGCAAAGCTTGAATCAAATTTTCCAAGATTTGAATATTTCAGCGCAATTAAAGCAAGAATATTTTCAAATCGCAGTTGATGAAAGCCTTGAAGTCCAGCCGATCATTTTCTTACGTTCACAGCAAACCTTTGAAGCGAAATCTAATTTACTTGAGAGTGCTGAGCAAGCAGGTTTGAAACCGACACATGGCTGTCGTATGGGAATTTGTAATACCTGTACTTGTACAAAAGTGAGTGGTTCAACCAAGAATATGCTTACAGGTGAGATTGATCATGGCTCAAATACTCAGATCAAATTGTGTATTAGCCAAGCGGTGAGCCCTGTAACCATTAACCTGTAATTTATTTTAAAGATTAAAGTATTTCACAATTTAAAGACTCGATTTAGAAAGAAGCGCTAGGCGTATGACGAGTCATGTTGTGAACAAAATTGAGTAGCAGTTCTAAATAAAAGGATTGCTCAGGAGAAAAATAATGAATATGTCAGTCAGTTTTACAAATAGTAAGTCAAAGCATTTAAACCCAGAGCAAATAGCAGAATTTGGTCGCCGTGTTGAAGAAATTCGCCGTGAGGTGATGGAAAATATTGGCGAGCAAGACGCAAAATATATTTATAAGATTCGTAATTTTGTGCGTTATAGCGAAATTGCGTCTCGTGGTATGTTGATGTTTGGTGGCTGGATTCCACCTGTGTGGGTGGTGGGTACTGGCTTGTTGGGTATTTCCAAAATTGTTGAAAATATGGAGCTAGGTCATAACGTAATGCATGGTCAATTTGATTGGCTGAATGATCCAAGTTTGAATGGTGCAAACTATGATTGGGATACTATGTCATCAGGTGATGACTGGAAATATACGCACAATTATATGCATCATACTTATACTAATATTGTCGGCAAAGACCACGATGTAGGTTATGGTTTACTTCGAGTAAGTGAATCGCAAAAATGGGAACCACGTTTTTTATTGAATATTCCTTTGGCAATTCAGTTGATGGTGTTTTTTGAATGGTATGTCGGTGTGCAGAATTTACATTTAGAGGATGCAGCCGTTTATAAGACTAAAACGTGGAAGCAAGTTTGGGCAGATTCAGAGAAGTTTCGTAAAAAAGCACGTCGTCAGATTTTAAAAGATTATGTATTTTTCCCAGTGATTGCAGGACCGAATGCTTTACCTGTTTTGGCAGGCAATGCGGTTGCCAATGTGATTCGTAGTTTATGGTCTTCTGCGGTGATTTTTAATGGTCACTTTACCGAAGATGCGGAAACCTTTGAAGCGGATAATACGGCGAATGAAACCCGTGCGGAATGGTATTTACGTCAGATTCGCGGTTCAAGTAATTTCACAGGGACGGAATGGTTGCATATTTTAAGTGGTAATTTGAGCCATCAGATAGAGCATCATTTATTCCCAGATATGCCTGCCAACCGTTATGCAGAAGTTGCACCACAGATTAAGGCTTTATGTGCTGAATATGGTATTCATTATAATGAAGCGAATTTCTTTCAGCAGTTTTGGAGTGTCTGGATTCGTTTAGCCAAGTGTTCTGTACCGAATAATTGGACTTCGACCATTACGCAATCTTTACAAAAGTTGAAGGGTATTTTTGCTTAACTTTCTTTGAGTCGTGAAAGTTATGTGTGGAATGTGATGAATCATGTAAAAGGCCTTTCTATTCTGGATAGGCCTTTTTATTGCCAATATTTTGGAGCAAACATGAGTTCTAAAACTTGAATCATCTGTATGTTGATTACACAAATTTAAAAACCACCATCTTGTAACAAAACCATCTGATCTGCTTCTGTTATACTAGTGCGCAATTCTTTTCAGTCAAAATTAGGACGAATTATGCGTATCGACCAACGAACATTAGATCAACTACGTGAAGTAAAAATTACACGTAACTATACTCGTTATGCGGAAGGTTCTGTATTGGTTGAATTTGGTCATACAAAAGTTCTGTGTACTGCAAGCATCGACAACTCTGTACCGCGCTTTTTAAAAGGCAAAGGACAGGGTTGGGTGACTGCTGAATACGGTATGTTGCCACGTTCAACTCATACTCGCAGTGATCGTGAAGCTGCTCGTGGTAAGCAATCGGGTCGTACACAAGAAATCCAACGTTTAATCGGGCGTAGTTTACGTTCAATGGTCGATTTGAAAAAATTGGGTGAAAACACCATCACTATCGACTGCGATGTGATTCAGGCAGATGGTGGTACACGTACTGCTGCAATTACGGGTGCAGCAGTTGCACTTATTGATGCGATGAATGTACTTCTAGAAAAGAAAAAAATTAAACATGACCCTTTAAAAGGTTTAGTTGCAGCAATTTCAGTCGGTATTTATGAAGATGAAGTTCTGCTTGATCTTTGTTATGAAGAAGATTCAAATTGCCAAACTGACTTAAATGTTGTGATGACTCAAGCAGGTGAATTTATTGAAATTCAAGGAACTGCGGAAGAAAAACCATTTACCCGCGCTCAATCCAATGCAATGCTTGAAATGGCTGAAAAAGGTATTCAAGAACTTGTGAAAAAACAGCAAGAAGCACTTGGTTGGTAATTTTAAAATATTCATATATTTTTATAAACAAAACGCATCTTCGGATGCGTTTTTTATTATATAAAATTGTTTTAACCTAAGTCACTTATTTATAAATTAAAACAAATATTTGATATTTATCATATTTTAAAAAGTATTCATCAAACTGCCATAAAAACTTCACTCTAGCGTCATACCAGTTGTATTGACTATCCCTACCTTTATTTCATGGATAGGACAATGCGAAATTTTTTGCTGATTTTAGTGACTAGTCTGAGTGTCTTACTCAGTGCTTGTAATGATGATAATGAAAGCTCAACGACGAATCCACAGCCACCCGCTGCTTGTAAAGTACATTGCGCACCATAATAAAAAAATAAGGAAATAGAGATGAACCGTCGTGATTTTTTAGTCAATTCAACAAAAACAATATTTGGTACAGCCGCTTTAGCCAGCTTTCCAGCCAGCATCCAAAAAGCTTTAGCCATTGACGCCAAAGTCGAAACAGGCACGATTAAAGATGTAAAACATGTCATCATTTTGACGCAAGAAAATCGCTCCTTTGATAATTATTTTGGGACGTTAAAAGGTGTTCGTGGGTTTGGTGATCGTTTTACCATTCCGCTATCCGACAACCGTAAGATTTGGGAACAATACGATAAAGATAAGAACAAAATCTTTCCCTATCATTTAGACAGCACGCGTGGCAATGCACAACGTGTTAGCGGTACGCCACACTCATGGACAGATGGGCAATTTGCTTGGAACCATGGCCGTATGGGCAATTGGGTACAATATAAGCAACCCCAATCTATGGGATATTACAAACAAAAAGAAGTTGAATTTCAGTTCTCACTTGCCAACGCCTTTACCCTGTGTGATGCATATCATTGTGCAATGCATACAGGAACCAATTCGAATCGTATGTTCTTATGGACAGGTTCAAACGGTCCTAAAGCTGCGGGTGTCGCCAGTGTCGTAAATGACTTGGACAGTATTGGTGCATCAAGCACAGGCTATGATTGGACAACCTATCCAGAGCGCTTACAACAAGCGAGTGTGACATGGAAAGTTTATCAAAACATGCCAGATAACTTTACTGACAATCCTTTAGCGGGCTTTAAACAGTATCGCCGTGCCAATGAGTTATCCGGTAAACCTGTAAACAATGACAGCACGTGTCCTGCTTATGATCCCGCCATTGATGCAACACAACCATTGTATAAAGGGATTGCCAATACGATGCCTGATGGCGGATTTCTCGCTTCATTTAAAGATGATATTGCCAAAGGTCAATTACCTCAAGTCAGCTGGATGGTTGCACCAGCGGCCTATAGTGAGCATCCAGGACCATCGAGCCCTGTACAAGGTGCTTGGTATATTCAGGAAGTTTTAAACGCTTTAACGGAAAATCCTGCGATTTGGAGTCAAACGGTTTTATTGGTCAACTTTGATGAAAATGATGGCTTTTTTGATCACATTCCATCACCAAGTGCGCCTTCAAAAGATGCTTCAGGTGTGATGCAAGGTAAAACCACCTTAAGTGATGAACAAATCTCATATGAATACGCTACACATCCCAAAGCTTCAGCAAGCCAACCTAATTTTACTGATCCTAAAGTCAGCAATGGTGTAGGGGTCTATGGTCCAGGAATACGCGTACCCATGTATGTGATTTCTCCGTGGAGCCGTGGTGGTTGGGTAAATTCACAGGTTTTTGATCATTCGTCTGTTATTCGTTTCTTAGAGCAACGTTTTGGCGTGCAAGAACCGAATATTAGTCCATATCGCCGTGCTGTATGTGGTGATTTAACCACAGCTTTTGACTTTAAAAATCCAAATACTACGGCTATTTCGGATTTGATGGGTAAAAAAACCAAAAATGATGCAGATGCGATTCGTAATGCGCAAGCGCTATTGCCGCCGGTCTCTCGTCCTTTAAGTCAGGTCTATCCTGTTCAAGAATTAGGAACACGATTGTCTCGGGCATTACCTTATATTTTACATAGTAGTGCGAAAGTTGATGTGGTAACAAAAACGGTGAAGTTAATGTTCTCCAATACAGGAACACATGCCGCAGTTTTCCATGTTTACGACAAATTGAATTTAGACGCAATTCCTCGTCGTTATATGGTTGAAGCAGGCAAGCAATTGGACGATGTATGGAACACTTCAAATGGACTATATGATTTATGGGTGTTGGGTCCAAATGGCTTCCATCGTGGCTTTACAGGAGATCTAGTCAAGTCTGCACAAATAGATGCATTGCCAGAAGTGCGTGTATGTGTTGAAGAGTGTGATCCTAAACTCTATTTAAAAGTTCGTAATGACGCTGCGAAAACAGCAAAATTGACGGTGAAAGCCAATGCTTATCTACCCAATAAGACATGGAATATCGAAACTGCTTCTACAGAAAAGGAGTTGAATTGGAATATGTCTGATTTCGGTGGTTGGTATGATTTTACTGTGACAATAGACGGTGATAGCACCTTTAAACGCCGTTTTGCTGGGCGTATTGAAACGGGTAAAGACTCATTTTCTGACCCTTATATGGGATTCATAGAATCTTAATTTTAAATAGCTAAATTTTTATGATTTAAATAAGGTGCGCTTTGCACCTTATTTTTGAGTTGATAAATGCTCACATAATTTGCGCAAACTTACATGATTAAGATTCCAATCATCTATTTATCTCAATAGATACATAAATCAGCTGAAATCCCTTGTTTCGTATACAGACTCTACAAATCTTTTCATCAGCCAATATTTAGAATATTTAAAATTTTAGCAAATGGCAGGCTTATGAAAATACTCATTGTTCTATTCGCAGTGATTACCTTTGTATTGATAGCTGGAGATCCACGCCGTGAAGATTTCGAAAGCAAAGAATTTGACGCAAAAAATAATGAACCACAACAACATGCTGAACAACAGCACGATCAAGAAGACTCAGGAGAACCTTCTTGATCATTTGGATAGGACTAGCTTTCAGCTTTTGATTTTAACATCTGATAAGTGAAATTCTTACCATTTAACACATCCATATTCATGTCTTTATACTGTTGTAGAATCTCAGCTTGATTAAATTCACAAGATTTTTGCGTTTGTGTACCTGTCTGATGAACGGTTGTATAACAAGCGCTCACCTTATTTACAAAAGCATAGTAAGGTGAAAGGGGAATATGCGCAGCTTCTAATACTTTAGGTGCTAAGAAATGTGCTGCCACAAAAGGCCCTTTAAATTGTTTATGATCAATCGGGAAATTTGCCCAAACTGCAAGTGGTGTTTCAAAGAAGCGCACATCTTTTTTCTCAGCTTTTTCTTGCTCTGATTTAAAGAAGCCATATTCATCGTAAACACTTTGTAAGTTAGGTAAATGGTCACCAAAGAAAATCACAATCGTTGGGCGATCAAGCTGTTTAACATGCTCAATCAGGGTTTTAAATTTATCATCAGCACGTTGCATACCCGTTAAATAAGTATTCAGTGCACGTTTACTGTTCTCACTCACACCATCTTTAGTGATTTTAAAATGGTCTTTACCAAAGCGATCATCACTATACATTGGATGATTTTCAACACTGATGGCATAGATAAATTGCGGTTTGTCGGTATTTTTAAGCTGATTTTCAATGCTGTTATAAATCAAATCATCAGTAGCCCAACCCGCAGCATTGATATATTTGGCACGGTCAGCCATGTTGATCATATTTTCAATTGAAGTAAAACGGTTAAAACCTAGATTTTGATAAACTGCGCTACGGTTATAAAAATATTTGCCGTTGTTATGCATTGCAGTTGTTTCATAACCCAATGTATTTAAATACATTGGTAATGAATAGGTTGGGCGTTTTAATTTTGATACATAAGCCAATTCATTATGATTTAAATAGGTATTTAGG
The DNA here is from genome assembly GCF_048552595.1 of Acinetobacter psychrotolerans. NCBI lineage: Bacteria > Pseudomonadati > Pseudomonadota > Gammaproteobacteria > Moraxellales > Moraxellaceae > Acinetobacter > Acinetobacter psychrotolerans. Next base: position 47,702 of record NZ_JBIMDK010000018.1, read on the forward strand.
CTGGTTAAAACTTCAAACTCAACGTTAGCAGTTCCTCCTCCAAAGCTTGGAGACAATAAGCTAGAAACCTGATTTTTAGTAATTGTTGGGGTGATGTTACGTGGAATGCTTCTATCTAATTTTGTGGCATCCCAATGCGACTCGCTCATCACAAAAACGATATTTGGCAATAACTTTTGTTGTGACTGATCATCTGATGCTAGATTCGATGTAGGTTCTTCATCATGCTCAACCGTCATTGGTTGATAAAAAGCAGCAACTTTTTCTTCAGGAATAACTTGTGTTTGGAAAATTTTATTGTTTAAGCCATCTACGGTTTTGGAAAAAAAGAAGGTCGAAAAACCTAAGTATTTAATGGTTAAATGATCACCGATCCAGTCACCACGGGTATTGGGTAAATATTTTGCATATTGGCAAATTGAATTTTTTGCTGCATTGACACACGCTTCACTAAAATTATTTTTAAAATTCGCAGTGATAAAGAAGCCAAGGATAGCAAAAGATAAAATGCTATTTGTTAGGAGAAGCGGCTTTGTCCCTAATTTCTCTTTTTTATAGAGAAATACAAATAGTCCAATAAACACAGCAATTGCTGCAAAGACCGCAATTTTGAGCATGATTGGAGAGGCGATAAAGGTTTCTTTAAATAATAAAAAATCACTAGGAACCAAACTCGCAGAAAGATATTGCTCTTTCTTGATATTTATAAAACTCAGTAAAAAAATAATAAATTGACTGAGTAAAATAGTCGCAAAGGTTTTTCTTAAAATTAAATAAAATAAACTAATAAAGGCGTAGTTTAAGAGAATTGAAAAGCCATATTTATACAGACGTGGTTTTAGATAGATGTCACGTAATTGAAAGAAACGCGTGATATCTTCTTGGTATAAGAAAAAAGCAAATACAGATAAAAAAGCGACAAGTAAAAACAAAACTTGTTGTTTCAAAGTCTTCATTGGCCTAATTACAGGAATGTATTGGAAGCCAAAGATTATAGGCTTATTCAGACGGCTTTTCTATGTAAAAACTGCTTGTTTTGTAAGCAAAATTAAAACTAATCAATAAAAAATAGCAAACTAAAGCATCAAAATTGCCCAAAGAATGTAGATATCCTTTGGGCAATTTTTTTACTGGCTTACGCGTTGTATCGCTTCATCATAAGTCGCGCTTGGTTTGTATTGATTTGCCAATTGGTAATGTTGCTTAGCTTGGGCGTAATCTTGATTATTTTCATAGATTTTACCCATATTATAGTGAGAATAAGCTTTGGTATTGTTATTGGTCGCCAAAGCAATGGATTTTTGATTTGCCCATAAAGCTTCTGAGGAACGATTGAGCTTTTGATAAGCAACGGCAAGATTACTATAGGTCTGGCCAACATTTGGATTGTAGTCGATAGACTGTTGATAGAGCATTGCAGCTTGTTCAATCTGGTTGTTTTGATAGGCTTTATCTGCACTTAAATTAAGGGTCTTGGCTCTTTTTTGCGCATCGGCTGAGACAGGAACAATATTTACCCGAGTGGTTTGATTTTGATAATTTGATACTGTTGAACCCACTTGGCTTGCGTTAACCGTGGCTCCTGAAATACGATTGATGTCTTGAATTTCACCTTCAGGGCTAATGCGGAATACAGTCCATAAATTCCCCGTTTGACCAGTTGGAATATAATAAGAACGAATCAGTGATTCACCTGCATACACCATGACTTTGGCTTGGCTATTGGATAAATTGGTCGTAGTTGGTTGAGTGCGATCAGAAAAGTCATGTACTGAATACACATAATATTGACCTTCTAAACGTTTATCAATCGTGACGGTTTCAGGACCATAAGAGTCGGTGTCATCCACATCCAGATTTGCAGCCAAACCTTGTTTACTGTCCCAATATACATGCTGATTTTTATAACTTAAGTGTGAATCGAGATCTAAAGGGTTTTGCCCCCAATTCAGTACAATTCGCATACTGTTGAGATCTTTGAGTACAGGGCTTAAGGCGTAGGTCATGCCATCACATGGACATTTTGCAACCAGTGTTGAATAACCTGATTTTTTGATAATCAGTAAATTATCTGAATTGTCTGTAGTATTACTATTGACTGAGGCTCGGCCGCTTGTATTGGTAGAGCTTGATGCAGAGCGCTCACCATTTTTTTGCAAAATCACTTCAGCATTGGCAATATTTTGATCTTTCACTGTTGCACTTAACACATGCACATTGACGGTGTCTGCATGGCTCAAGATCGGAATAATGGATGCGAATAGTGATGAATATAAAATATGTTTTTTCATTGTTTATCTCTTTTGTTGGTGCACATAATTTGATTGTTATTTAGAAGATCTTTTGCATAAAATTAGCTGATTATTTATTGACTCATCGTTTTATTTTGTAATAAAAAAAGCAGTATATTGATACTGCTTTATGACCGAATATGATTGAGTAATTAGGCATTAAAACGCATCGATAAATCGATAGCTTTGACATCTTTGGTCAATACACCCATCGAAATATAGTCGACGCCTGTTTTTGCGACTTCATGTAAATTAGCAAGTGTGATATTGCCAGAAGCCTCTAGTTTACAACGACCTGCAACATGTTTTACCGCATCAATCATTTGTTGTTGGCTGAAATTATCTAACATCACAATATCCGCTTTCGCTTCAAGTGCTTGATTTAATTCATCCCAAGTTTCAACTTCGACTTCAACAATCTTACCGGGTGCAATTTGGTGTGCTTTGGCAATGGCTTGCTCAATACCGCCTGCGGCCATGATGTGATTTTCTTTAATCAAAAAAGCATCGAATAAACCTAAACGATGGTTTTGACCACCACCAATCGCAACTGCATATTTTTGTGCAATGCGTAAACCGGGTAAAGTTTTACGTGTATCGAGCAGTTTGGTGTGTGTGCCTTCTAAATATTGAACATATTCAGCAGTTTTGGTCGCAACAGCAGACAAGGTTTGTACAAAATTTAAAGCAGGGCGTTCTATGGTGAGTAAGCTACGTGCAGAACCTGCAAGCTTGTAAATGGTTTCATTGGCTTTGACTCGATCGCCATCATTTTTAAGCCAAGTAATTTTTATTGATGGATCATAGGTTTGAATAATAGCATTGACCCATGGCTGACCTGCCAAAATCATATCTTCTCGTGAGATAATGGTTGCAGTGGCTTGTTCATCTTCAGGCGTGAGTAGGGCAGTAATATCCGCATCACCAATATCTTCTTGGAGTGCTTGTTGAATATTGATTTGAATCGATTGTTCAAGCAAAGATTGAGGTATGCTCATGGAATGTCCCTATAATGTCACCCTTAAAAACTGAGCGTTATATTAACATTGTCGTCACCAGTTTGAAGAAGTTTTTATTTTATACAGATCAGAGTAAACTAGCAGCATTAAAATTTGGTGGATTCAGTATCCAAATTTATCTATAAAATATTGATATTCATTTGAATAAAAGGTGGATGATGCAGATTGCAACGCAGTTTCAAGTGGTCGATGGTCAACTGATTGGCGCAAGACAAATTCCATCCCCTAATTATAATCAACGTCCTGAAAATACAGAAATTCAATTGCTCGTGATTCATAATATTAGCTTACCGCCGTCGCAGTTTGGAGGTGGATATATTGAGCAATTTTTTCAAAATCAACTTGATTGGTCGATTCATCCTTATTTTCAAACCATTGAAGGTATGAAAGTTTCCACGCATTTACTTATTCTACGAACAGGTGAAATTTTACAGTTTGTGAATTTTAATGATCGTGCATGGCATGCAGGGCGTTCTACTTATTTAAGTAAAATTGAATGTAATGATTATTCAATCGGTATTGAGCTTGAAGGCAGTGATGATACTGATTTTGAAGCAATTCAATATCAACAATTGGTGAACGCTGTTGCAACGCTGCAACGTGCTTATCCAATGATCCAGCAGCATATTGCAGGACATTCAGATATTGCATCAGGGCGTAAAACAGATCCTGGGCCACATTTTCAATGGCAAGCTTTTCGTGAGTTATTGGTCAAGGTTAAACATGGGCTTTGACATAAATTAGCTGCTCTTTTAGTGGGTGATTCCTAAAAAATAGTTAAGTTCTTTTGATTTGTGAATATCTGAACGATTTAAAATCATAAAAAATCAATTCTATTTATGATTTAACAACGAACTTTTAAGAATATTTAATTACAATAGCGACTTTATTTTAACTGGGTGAATACGATGGCGCTGTGGCGATCCACCTTTATTGTCAGTGCAATGACCATGCTTTCTCGGGTATTGGGTCTAGTCAGAGACATGGTGCTACTGAATGTTTTTGGTGCAGGTAAAGACTTCGATACTTTCGTGGTTGCATTTCGTATTCCGAACTTTTTTAGGCGGTTATTTGCCGAAGGGGCTTTTTCACAAGCCTTTATTCCTGTTTTAACTGAATATAAAACTACAAAATTACATGCGGAAGTGCAGATTTTGATTAGCCGAGTGTTTGGTTGTCTGTTGATCGTGATGTCAATATTGACGTTAGTCAGTATGATTATTGCACCCGTGATTTTATATGCTTATGCACCCGGATTTCATAACGATCCTGCTAAATTTGATCTCGCTGTAGATATGTTTCGTTTAACGATTCCATATCTAATGTTTATGTCATTGACTGCTTTTGCTAGCAGCATTTTAAATAGCTATGGCTCATTTGCATCACCTGCATTTTCTCCTGTACTGTTAAATATTGCGATGATTGCTGGAGCTTGGTGGCTTTCCCCTTATTTAGCACAGCCGATTATGGCACTGGGTTGGGCTGTGGTGATCGCGGGTATTTTACAACTTGCGATACAAGTACCGGAATTATGGAAAAAAAAATTACTTATTCCACCTAAGGTTGATTTTAAACACGAAGGTGTAGATCGTATTCTTAAATTGATGTTGCCCGCATTATTTGGGGTATCAGTGACACAAATTAATTTATTGTTAAATACGATTTGGGCATCGTTCATGCAGGATGGTTCTGTATCTTGGCTTTACAGCGCAGAACGAATGACAGAGCTGCCTTTGGGATTGATTGGGGTTGCGATTGGAACAGTGATTCTACCTTCATTATCAATGAGTAAGGCTGAACAAGATCAAGCTAAATTTCGCAAAATGTTGGATTGGGCAGCACGTGTGATTGTCCTTGTCGGTGTTCCTGCAAGTATCGCATTGTTTATGCTTTCAACGCCGATTATTCAAGCACTGTTCCAACGAGGTGCTTTTGATGTGCGTGATACTCAAATGACCGCAATGGCACTGCAATGTATGAGTGGTGGGGTGTTGGCATTCATGCTCATTAAAGTTTTTGCGCCTGGTTTCTATGCAATGCAAGATACCAAGACTCCTGTTCGTGTCGGTTTAATGGCTGTTGCTGCCAATGCGATCCTTAATATTATATTTATTGGCTTTTTTAGGTTCATAGATTGGCAAGCAGAACATATAGCATTAGCAATTGCTTCTTCTGGTTCGGCTTTAGTGAATGCAGGAATGTTATATTTCTATTTACATAAGCGTGATATTTTTAGATTTGGCGCACATTGGAAAAAATTATTTGTTCAATTTTCTATTGCTAATATCGCAATGGTCGCAGCACTTTGCTATGCCATGACTTGGTATAATGGAGAAGTTTCGCAATGGATTCGTATTTTAGAAGTCTTGGGTTTATGTATTGTTGGTGTTGTAACCTATGGCATTGCATTGTTGACTGCTGGATTTAGACCAAGACATTTGAAGCATTAAGTATTTTTATTCATTCCATTGAAAATATTTGCTGTAAAAAAAACATCGCTATTGAGCGATGTTTTTTTATTGATGCCTTTTGATGAATTGCTAAATAATTTTTAAGGTAAAACTTTCAATAACTCAACATCAAAAATTAATGTACTGTTTGGTCCAATGGCATCACCTGCACCGATTTCGCCATACGCTAATTTTGCAGGGATAAAGAAACGATATTTAGCGCCTTCTTTCATCAGTTGTAAGCCTTCAGTCCAACCAGAAATGACTTGGCTGACTTGAAACTCTACAGCTTCATTTCGAGCAAAAGAGCTGTCAAAAACAGTCCCATCTAACAAGCGACCTTCATAATTGACTGATACTTTCGATTTAGCAGAGGGGGCTTTGCCAGATCCTTGTTGGAGAATGCTGTATTGCAAACCACTTGGCAGAGTGATAACACCTGATTGTTTGGCATTATTGTCTAAAAAAGCTGTCCCAATTTTTAAATTTTCATCTGCTATTTTTTTAAACTCTAGCATTTGCTTCGCTTCGCTTCGTTGTTTGTATTGCGATAGTGCTTTCGCCATTTCTTCATCGGTCAAAGAAGCTTTTTGCCCTGAAGAACCTTCTTTAATACCTTGGATAAAAGTATCTAAATTAATATCTTTTAACGTGTCTGCATTGGTACGTCCCATTACATAACCGTAGCTATAACCCAATTGATCTTGTTGGGGGCTTTTATTATTAATAGGCGCTGCGAATGTAGTAGTCGTGATTAGACTTAAACTAAAGGTAATGAGTGTTTTTTTCATAATTAAAATCCAAAAAGGAGAGCTAAGCTCTCCTTTTTTAATATTTATTTCACTTGAAGAAGTTCAACATCGAAAATTAATGTGCTATTCGGTGGAATCGTTCCAGGTACACCTTGTTCACCGTAAGCCAATTTTGCAGGAATATAGAACGTCGCTTTACCACCTTCTTTCATCAACTGTAAGCCTTCAGTCCAACCAGGAATCACTTGGTTTAAAGGAAATTCTACAGGCTGTCCACGATCATAAGAACTATCAAAGACTTTGCCATCTAGCAACATACCTTTGTAATGTACAGTAACTTGTGAAGTTGCCGCAGGTTGCTTACCTGAGCCTTGTTTGGTCACTTTATATTGCAAACCAGATGCTGTAGTTACAACATCTGGTTTTTTAGCATTTTCTGCTAAGAAAGTGTCATTTGATGATGTCGTTTTCTCGGTTTTTTCTAATTGTTTATGTTGCATTTCTTTTTGGAATTCAACATAAGCAGCTTGTAATTCTTCGTCTGTATATGCACGTTGCTTTTTAGCATGACCGTCACGAATACCACTAATAAATGTATTTACATCAACTTCAGGTGGTGTTTGGCTTGCAACTTCATAGCCTAGTGCATAACTGATTTTTTCAACAGGTTTTGCAGTTTTTGACATTGAACTACTGTTTACGTCAGCTGGATGTTGAGAAGCATAATAAACAGGTACAAGTGCAGCACCACCTAAAATTACAGCAACTGCGATGGGTAAGGCTTTACTCATAAAAATTCCCAAATTTTAATCTTTTTAAAAGGCTAAGTTGATCCTTAGCATAAACTGAACAAGCATATAACGTCTTCATGGCAAACGATATAGTTATCTGATGAGGACAACTAAAAATATACAGATCTCAATTATCAAAAAGCCAGATTTTAATCTGGCTTTTTGAGTGTTTGCTATCTAAATACAAGAGTATTAATCATCTTTGACTGAAGTATAGGCATAAGCATAGCCATAACTTCCTCCAATCGATGCTTGAACATCATTGAGAATAATACCATTGACTTTGGTTCCAGCTTGTTCAAAGCGATTGATGGTTAATTCTAATTCCCTCATTTGTGTTTTGCCATAACGTGCGACAACAAGATTTACACCGACAAATTGGGAAATAATAATACCATCAGTGACTGCAAGAATAGGTGGTGTGTCTATGATGATATGGTCATATTGCTGAGACAATTGATTGAGTAACTCACTAAAGCGCTGTGAACTGAGCATTTCTGAAGGATTGCCTTGGTTCTTACCACGAGGTAAGAAATCTAAATTATTGACTGTTCCAGAATGTACAATACATTGTTCAATTGAATTTTGATTGGTTAAATATTCTGTTAAACCAGGCGATGTATCATGGTCGAAATACTTATGTAAATAACCACGACGGATGTCTGCATCAATCAAAAGAACTTTTTTATTCCCTTGTGCAAAAATTGCGGCAAGATTTGTCGAGATAAATGATTTGCCAATTTCAGGTGCAGGTCCAGAAATAGCAATAATATTATTTTTTGCATTATTTAAAGCAAAATGGATGGTGGTACGAATACTACGCAAACTTTCAATCGCAATATCTTCACTATTTTTAACCGCAAGAATAGGAATCGACTTTTTCTTTTTAAGCAATTGAACACGGCTCTCTTGTATAGGAGATCGAGGAACGGTTGCATAAACAGGCAGATCTAACTCATTTTCAATACGGCTTGAATCTTTAATACCCGAAGAAAGCATATTACGAACTAAAGCAATTAAAACACCAATAAAGCCACCAACAAAAATTGAAAGAATTAATACAATCAGTTTTCGTGGTTTGATTGGTTTAACGGGTTCTACAGCGGTATCAATGATACGGACATTACCAATTTCACCCGCTTTCACAATTTTTAATTGTTGATAGCTGTTTAATAATGAAGTGTAAAGCTCAGTATTCACCTTAACATCACGATAAATTTGTAAATACAGGCGCTGGGTTTCAGGTAAGCGCTTAATAGATTGTGCTAACTCTGAGATTTTTTTATCAATAGCTGCCAGTTGCGCATTAATTTCAGTCATGAGCGGGTGATCTGAGGTATATTTTGCAGAGTACTCAGCTTGTTTTTGCTTGAGTTCGATGCGCATTTTTTCCAGTTCGATATTTTGCTTGAGCATCAACTCAGATTCTTGTGTGACATCAACAGTATTATATTGTTCACGGAATTTATTGAATTTGATTTCTGAATCTTCAAGTTGCTTTTTCAACTCAGGTAGCTGTTGATCAAGAAAGCTTAAAGTTTGCTTTGATTCTAATGTTTTACGTTCAATATTTTGTTCATGATAGATGCTTAAGATGTGATTAAGAACTTTTGTAATATGTTCTTGATCAATGCCTGTATAGCTTAGACCAATCACCCCAGTCATTTTACCTTTTTCAGAAACTGCAAAGTTTTCTCGTACCAGTTTAACTGCCGAAGGAAGCGAAAGTTTTGTGATGGTAAAATCTTGTTTAAATGGGCTCTGGCTATTAATTTGAACAGACCACATTCCTTTATTATCTTGAGTTTGATTTAAATGATTTAAACTGCCCTTAAAGACAACTTGATCTTTATAGCTTAAATTAAATTTAGTTTTATCAACAAACTGCAGGGTTAATTTTTTATCATAGTAATATTGTGGAATATCAAATTTCAAGACTGAAAAGCTTGATTGATTCTTTTGAAAAGTAATGGCTTTAGTGTCGTAGCTTAATCGAGTTTTATCTTTTGAAACCAAGTTATGGAAAAAAGTATTTTCATTGTCGGAAATTTGGATGTCTAGATTCAGGTCATGAATCACTTTACCTAGTACAAGTCTTGAGTTTAGGATTTCTATCTCTGCATCAGCGGGAGATTTTTGTCCTAAGCTTCCTGCAACATCTGATAGACCACCCATTAAAGCAGCAGATGCTGCACTTTTGCCATCTTCAACTTGAACGATGGCGTCGGTTGAGTAGACGGGTGCGGTAACACGAAGATAAAGTAACGCGCAGATTAAACTCAAAATGACACAAAGTGCAATCACTTTCCATTGGGAAATTAAAGAGAAAAATAACTCTTTTAAGTCAATTGTATCATCATCATTAGTTTTTGAATTTTGGTTCATAAGTTAACAACTAATTAAAATTTAGAGGTGTGATTGCCAATCTTTGGCATAAACTTGAATATTCTTACAGGTTTCATCAAAAAATGCTTGATCATGTTTGTATGGATCAGGCACATTTTGACTTTGCCAATGACCTAAGCGAAATACTTTACCTTTTGCGAATGGCCATTTTTGTTCAATATGCTGAGACTGATTTTTACTCATAACTAAGATTAAATCAGCTTTTTTAATCAGTTCAGCGTTGATTTGACGTGCAATATGTTCACGCATATCAATATGAAGCTCATCCATACAAGCGATCGCTTTATCATCAGCTTGATGACCAACCATTGCAGAAAGTCCTGCAGATTCGATATTTAAATTTGGGTTTTGGTTTTTTAGAAAATATTCTGCCATTGGGCTTCGACAGATATTACCTACACAGACCACTAAAATATTTTTGATCTGCATTTTATTTACCTAATTGATCAAAGGTATATAAGGCACTTGAGAATGGAACAATTTGGTTCATGATACGTTGCCAACGTGTTAAGCCAGTCGCATCAATATAGACAATATCATTTTTTTGCATAGGGAATTGATTGGCTAGGGCTAGATTGCCAAGACTACTAAGATTTAAATGGTAAATTGTTGATTGTTTAGTATTTAAATCAGTTCGCATGACATAAATTCTTGCTGCACTAGCAGAGTATGGGCTAATTCCTTCGCTTTCACCCAATACATCACTTAAAGTCATACCTTGTTCACGAAGTGCCAAAGCTTGGCTTTTATTTGACTCACCCATGACATAAAGTTTTTGATCTTGTTTCGTGTTAACGTAGATCGTGTCATTTGCTTGAATTAATAAATTATGTAAAGACCGACCTTGTTTTTCAAGTTGGATACTATTCAGATTATAAGTTTGACCATTACGTATTAGTTGAATGTTGGTCGTATCACCAGTTTTTGTATCAATACCACCAGCTTGACCGAGTGCAGTATAAATACTAATCGGTTGATCATTTAAAGTGTATTGCCCACTTTTCATCACTTGACCATTAACAAAATAACGGCGTCCTTCATAAGACAGAACACGAACAACGACATCAGGATGTTTTAAGTATCTTGCAAATTGGCTGCGTAAAAACCGATTAGTCTCTGCAAGGGTTTTACCTGCAATACGAACTGAACCAACAAGAGGTAATTGAACATTACCATCAGGATCTATCGGGTAACCTACAGCCTTAATGTTGGTTGCATCTTGAATTGGTGGCGTAATTTCTGGGTAAGCCCAAAGCTGAATGGAGAGGACATCTCCAGCAGTTAATCGATAAATTTTTTGTTGTTGATGAAATAGAGAAGACACGCTATTTGAATTTTCAATATTCGCTATATTTAGAGTTGGAATATTTTGTTGATCAAGTTGGATAACAGAAAGTTCAGCCCCTTGATCGGTTTTGTATTGCCCATGCTCTGGTAAATCATAAGTTTGAAGTCCAGATGTGATTGCACAACCAGAAAATAATAAAGAAATAGTTAAAACTGAAAAAAGTGATATGTGTGCTTGCTTCACATTCAAAACCCTTATTTTATATTGCGTTGTTACTTAAAATTCAATCTTGAGGCAGAATTGTAAGCTAAAAAAGAAAAATAGGATATCGCGTTATTTAGAGACTATTGTATTAAAGCTGAAAAATGTCTGGACAGGTATCTTTTCACGACTTTGTTATATATAAATTCTATTGTCTAAAAGAAACAATGAGATCTTTTATACACAATGTTACCAATATTGATAAATTGTATTTGGTGAAATCAGTTTATATTGTGTATCGTAAATAAATTATAGGTATAATGCCCTTAAAATTTAGAGTGAATAATCAACTTGAAAGATTTAGTTTCATACTAAGATATTGATTAGTCTGAAATGATTGAAAATAGATATTTTTATTAAAAATGATTCATAGGACACAATATGAGAGTTTTGGTTACTGGTGGTGCAGGCTTTATTGGATCAGCAGTCATAAGACACATTATAAAAAATACTCAAGATGAAGTATTGAATATTGATAAATTAACCTATGCAGGCAATTTAGATTCTTTGAAGGAAATCGCTCACAGCGCGAATTATCAATTTCAACAAGTTGATATTTGTGATGCTGATGCTTTGACCCAAGCTTTTAATCAATTTCAACCAAATTTAGTGATGCATCTTGCCGCAGAGTCACATGTAGACCGTTCAATTGATGGGCCTGCTGAATTTATTACAACAAATATTGTTGGAACCTATACCTTGCTAGAGGTTGCTCGTAAATATTGGTCGGATTTGGATGAGAAAGATCAAGCAATTTTCAAATTTCACCACATCTCAACGGATGAGGTGTATGGCGATTTAGAAGGTACAACGGATCTATTTACTGAAACAACATCCTATGCGCCAAGTTCACCTTATTCTGCGAGCAAAGCAAGTTCAGATCATTTAGTCCGTGCTTGGCAAAGAACCTATGGTTTACCAACAATGATTACCAATTGCTCGAATAATTATGGTCCTTATCACTTTCCAGAAAAACTCATCCCTTTGGTGATTTTAAATGCTTTGGATGGTAAGCCATTACCTATTTATGGCAAAGGTGATCAAATCCGTGATTGGTTATTTGTCGAAGATCATGCACGTGCACTCTACAAAGTTGTTACAGCAGGTGTAGTAGGTGAAACTTATAATATTGGCGGGCATAATGAAAAGCAAAATATTGAAGTTGTAAAAACCATTTGTAAAATTCTAGATGAATTAAAACCACAGTCAAATGGTCAAGTATACGAGTCACTGATTACTTTTGTTAAAGATCGTCCAGGGCATGATTTACGTTATGCAATTGATGCAAGTAAAATTGGTCAAGATCTCGGATGGAAACCTGAAGAAACATTTGAAACAGGTATCCGTAAAACAGTGGAATGGTATTTAAATAATTTAGAATGGTGCCGTCGAGTTCAAGATGGTAGCTATCAACGTGAAAGATTAGGTGTAAGTGCATAATGTTAATAACAACAAAAGGTATTATTTTAGCGGGTGGTTCTGGTACACGCCTGTACCCAATTACTAAAGGTGTGTCTAAACAGCTACTTCCTATTTACGATAAACCGATGGTTTATTACCCGTTGTCAGTTTTGATGTTGGCAGGTATTCGTGAAGTATTAATTATAAGCACGCCTGAAGATATTGATGGCTTTAAGCGACTCTTGGGCGATGGATCACAATTTGGTGTAGAGCTTAGTTATGCAGTTCAACCAAGCCCAGATGGTTTAGCGCAAGCTTTTATTATCGGTGAAAAGTTTATTGGCAAAAGTAATGTTTGTTTAGTTTTAGGCGATAATATTTTTTATGGTCAAGGCTTTACACCAATGCTTCGTCAGGCTGTAGTGCGCAAAAAAGGTGCCACAGTTTTTGGTTATCAAGTCAAAGATCCTGAGCGTTTTGGTGTGGTTGAGTTTGATGATCAGAAACGGGCTATATCACTTGAAGAAAAGCCTAAACATCCAAAATCAAATTTTGCAGTCACTGGCTTGTACTTTTACGATAATGATGTTATTCAAATTGCTAAAAACGTGAAGCCTTCTGATCGTGGTGAACTTGAAATTACCACAGTAAATCAAATGTATTTAGAGCGTGGTGATTTAAATGTGGAGTTGTTAGGTCGTGGTTTTGCATGGCTAGATACAGGTACCCATGAAAGTTTACTAGAAGCAGCTCAGTTTGTAGAAACCATAGAAAAAAGACAGGGTTATAAAGTAGCTTGCTTAGAAGAAATTGCTCTCAACAATGGTTGGTTAACTAAAGAACAAGTTTTAGAGATTGGTCAAAGTATGAGTAAGAATGATTATGGTAAGTATTTGATTTCACTTGTTGTTTAATAAAAAGGTTTAAACTTTTATGGCTTATCTAAGTGGAGTGCAACTTCAAGCTTTAGGTTTTAAAAAGCTTGGTAAGAATGTTAAAATTAGTGATAAAACAAGCATTTATGATTGTGGTCAAATTGAAATTGGCGATAACTCACGAATTGATGACTTTTGCATTTTGTCTGGGAATATTAAAATTGGTAAGTATTGTCATATAACACCTATGTGTTTAATAGCTGGTGGAGAGCCAGGTATTGATATTGCTGATTTTTGTACACTTGCATATGGAGTGAAAGTATTTTCGCAGAGTGATGATTACTCTGGAGAAAGTATGGTTAATTCATTAATCCCTAAAAAGTACAAAAATGAATATTTTTCTTCAGTTAAGCTGAATAAACATGTGATCGTTGGTGCTGGTGCAGTGATTTTTCCTGGCGTTGATTTAGGGGAAGGTTGTTCGATAGGTTCAATGTCATTGGTATTGAAAAGTACACAACCGTGGGGTATTTATGCTGGAATTCCTGCTAAGCGCATTAATGAGAGAAGTAAGAAGCTTTTAGTTTTGGTAAACAAGTTTATAAGTGAAGAGAATAATGATTCCATTTAATAAATCGCCTTATACAGGTGATGAAGATGCATATGTACTTGATGTTATACATAATCAAAAAATGTCAGGTGATAGTTTTTATACAGAAAAATGTCATAAATGGTTTGAGGATAATTTACCTTGCAATAGAGCTTTGTTAACACCATCTTGTACTCATGCTTTAGAACTCGCTGCTATTTTAATTAATATTAAAGCAGGTGATGAAGTTATTATGCCAAGTTATACATTTGTAAGTACAGCAAATGCATTTGTATTGCGTGGAGCAAAAGTAATTTTTGTTGATATTCGTTCAGATACAATGAATATTGATGAAAGTAAAATTGAAGCAGCCATTACAAAAAATACTAAAGCAATTGTACCAGTTCACTATGCTGGGGTGTCCTGTGAAATGGATACAATTATGAACTTAGCTAAACGATATAATTTATATGTTATTGAAGATGCCGCCCAAGCAATGCATTCAACATATAAAGGACAGGCTTTAGGTACAATTGGTCATTTAGGGGCATATAGTTTCCACGATACTAAAAATTATACTAGTGGTGGGGAGGGGGGGCTTCTTATTGTAAATGATGATCAGTTCAAAGAGAGGGCTGAAATTGTCCGCGAGAAAGGAACAAACCGGAGTCAGTTTTTCAGAGGTATGGTTGATAAATATAGTTGGGTGGATATAGGAAGTAGTTATTTAGCTAGTGATCTTCAAGCAGCGTACTTATGGGGACAATTAGGGCGAGTTGAGGATATAAATAATTTTAGATTAAATATATGGCAAGAATATTATAGCAGTTTGAAACCTATAGAGTTAGAAGGCTGGATCGAATTGCCAGTAATACCAACAGATTGTTTGCATAATGCTCATATGTTTTATATAAAGTTAAAGGATCTAACAGAAAGAAGTCGATTAATAGATTTTTTAAAAGGCTCAGGTATATCCTCGGCGTTTCATTACGTTCCTTTACATAATTCAGTTAAAGGTTTGGAGTATGGTAGTTTTAATGGAGATGATGTTAATACAACTAAAGAAAGTGAAAGGCTTGTGCGACTACCAATGTGGTATGGGTTAACGAAAGAAAATATTAATTTAATTACTGAAAAGATTAAGGAGTTTTTCTCCTGAATCTTAAACATATAGGTTCTTTTTCTGTAGGGCCAATAGTTGGTGCAACATTAAGCTTTGTTACAATACCTATTATCACTTGGTTTTTTTCCCAAGATGATGTTGGGCGTTTTAGCATGTTTCAATTAATAATAAATTTAGGAGTAATTCTTGTAAGTTTAGATATGCACCAATCTTATGTTAGGGAATACTATGAGGTAGAAAAAAAGCAAGTTTTGCTTAAGTTAGCTTTCTTACCTGGAATTTTAATATCTATAATTTGCTTTGTATTATTTCAATCAATAGATATTTCACTTTCATATTATTTTCTTGGACTAGATTCAAAAGTTTTAGATTTTTGTATATTTACAGGAATTTTATTTTTATTTTGTATAAATTTATTCTCTCATGCTTTGCGAATGCAAGGCCGGGGTTGGGCTTTTTCTGCAACACAAATTATTCCTAAATTAGGTTATTTAATATTTTTATTGTTGTTGGTATATTTTTTTAGAGAAAAAAATTATGAGCAATTAATTGTTACTAATGTATTAGTACTATTGTTAAGTACATTTTGTTTTATTTTTATTCTTTGGGATGAGATTAAAAAAGCTTGGAAAGAAAGTTTTGATGCAATAATTTTTAAAAAAATGTTGAGTTTTTCACTTCCTTTGTTAACAGGGAGCTTAGCATATTGGGCTTTAATAAGTGTGGATAGGTTAATCCTTAGTTATTTTAGAGGCTTTGAGGAAGTTGGTATTTATGTTGTTGCAACAAGCTTAGCTGCGGGTATTGGTGTTTTTGTAACAGTTTTTTCAAATTTATGGCATCCTTTAGTATATAAGTGGGTAAAAGAGGGAATAGATCCTAAAAAGATAATTTTTATAAATGAATTGATGGTTCTCGCTGTTGGTTTGTTGTGGACTTTAGTTGGACTTTTTTCATGGATTTTAGTATATTTTTTCCCTCAACAGTATAATGGTGTTCAATATATTATTGTTGCATGTGTTGCTATGCCTTTACTTTATATGCTTTCAGAAACTACAAACATAGGAATAGGAATTTCAAGAAAAACAGGCTATGCAATGATTACATCATTATTTGCATTGTTAACTAATGTAATAGTGAATTATATTGCTGTACCAATATTTGGTGTTAAAGGAACAGCCTTAGCCTCGATGACAGCATTTATATTTTTTCTGGTTCTTAGAACAGAATTTAGCTCATTTTTATGGCGATCTTTACCTCGAGTCAAAATGTACATATTTTTACTTATCTATATTGTATTAACACTTTTGCAAGTGTTTGAAATATACCCTAATACGCTTATTTCTAGTGCTGCTTGGTTATTCGGTTTTTTTATACTTTGTTGTCTTTATTCAAGTAGACTTTCTTGGCTTCTTGAGAGAATTAAATTAGGAAGTTTCCAGTGTTAATAATATATGGTGCTCTAGGATTAGGAGGAATCGAGACTTTTTTTGTAAGGCTTGCAAAAGAACGGTTTAGAAATAATAAAAAAACAAAAATTTTATTGCTAAATCCCCCTGAGCTAGGTGGAAGTAATGTAGACTTATTCAATGAAATTATTGAGTATGCTGAAATTTATTATTTCAATGATGTTTTTGAAAAAAAATTTATAAATTGGCGTTTTTTTCTTCTTCATGGCTTAAAAAAAAATAATTTAGAACAAATGATTCGTGATTGTAATCAAATACATGTAACTGATGCTCAGTCGGCATTATTAGCAAATAATATATTAAGAAAACTAGATAAAAAAATACCAATAACAGTTGGTATGTATCATTCTCTCGAATTTTCATGGGGTGGGGATAAACTTCCTTTTTTTGAAAAAACGAATCGTGACTTTATTTATAAGACATTAAATAGCAAGAATTTAATGTGTTTTTCTCAGAATACAAAAGATTTTGTTAGTAAAAGAACTGGCTATACTATTGAAGATGCAAAAACATTTAGGCTTGGAGTTATTGACTCTGCTCAAGAATGTAAATACGGCTTTAATTCCTCTAAAAAAATTAGAATGTGTGCTGTTGGACGTTTAACAGACTTTAAAACATATAATTTTTGGATGCCAAATGTTATTAAAGAATTAAATATCAACGGTTATGATATTTGCCTCGATATCTATGGTGATGGAAATAGTGAGCCTATTGTAAGAAATGCTGTAAAGAATGCATCTGCATATGTGACTTTATATCCCCCTTTTAATTATTCTGAATTTAGTGTAATAGTATCTAAATATGACTTATTTATAGGTAGTGGTACAGCGATAATTCAGGCTGCTTCACTTGGTATACCTAGTATTATAGGAATAGAATCAATTAACGAACCACTAACTTATGGTTTCTTTAGCGATTTTTATGATTGTGAATACAACTTAAAAAGTTTAGATATTCGTAAAACACCTGTATTCGATGTTCTAAAAGGTTTTGTAAATTCCTCTTTTGAAAATAAAAAAAATTTGAGTTTAGAGCATTATCAAGCAGCAAAATTCTTTAGTATTTCAAGTTGTGAAAATAGTATAGAGCAAGGACCGTATGTTGTTTCAGACTATTTTTATTTTAATAAATGGATATATACTTTTTCTTTGATTTTATTTCGTTTGAAAATGAAAATAAATCGGAAAAACATTTATCATGAGGTCTGAAAACTTGAAAAATTTTAAAGTTTCGTATGTGGATGCTCGTATTAAAAAAGATACTTTGTATAAAATGGGAATTTTTTTATTTTCATTTTTCTATGCCTTTTTCCTTGCTAACCTACCAGTTGATGCTTTTGTTGATAGGGACAATTATTTAATTTATGCAGAGCAAGCAAAGTATCTTTTAGGCTTGAATTTTTCTTCTGGTTTATTGCGATTGATATTTAATGAACCAATTTGGTTATTAATAAATATTTTTCTATCCACATTCTTAAATCCAGAAAATGTTGTTAGGTTTATAATTTTCTTTTCATCTTTTTGTGTTTCCTATTTTGCTTTAAATTACAGTAAGAGAAACTTTCTTTTATTATTAATAATTCTCTTTTTACCTCAGGTGCTTAAAAATCACATTATACATTTAAGGCAAGGCCTAGCTCTATCTTTCTTTTTAATAGGATGGTTTTCTGAAAAAAAGTACAAGAAAAATATATTTTTCCTAATGTCGGCTTTTATTCATAGTTCATTTCTTTTTGTACTTGCTTTTGTTTTTATTGATAAAATTGTCTCAACTTTAAAAGTTGATATCTATATAAAAAGTATCATTTGTTTCCTAGCTGCCATCACTTTATTGTTACTAATGGGGATAATTGCTTCTATGCTAGGTGCTAGACAAGCAGAAGAGGTTGTACCCGTTTTTGGACAAATAAGTGGGCTTGGTTTTCTATTTTGGTTAGTAATGATGATTCTATTTCTATTACAAAAGGAGTTTGTTGTAGCAAAGCAGAGTTTCATTATTTTATGTATAATTGTATATTTGACAACATATTTTTTTACACCATACACAGCTAGAATATTTGAAAGCACAATGCTGTTGATATTAATGGCTGGCACTTATTTTACTAAAGAGTTAAAAATATTTTTTATAATTTTAGTTGGAATATATTTTCTAGGCCAATGGTATCCATTATTAGATTTGCCTAAGTTTGGCTGGGGTATTGAGAATTTTTAATGCTTTATATGAGTAATAGGTAATGAACCTTCTTTTTTTAATTACTGGCCTTGGTGGTGGTGGTGCGGAAAAAATAGTAACCGATTTAGCTGATCAAATGTCACAACGAGGTCATTGTGTAAAAATAGCTTATTTAAAAGGTAGTGTAGTTGTTCGGCCAAAAAATACTGAAATTGAACTTATATATTTAGGTTTGGAAAATTTAACAAAGGCTAAATTTGCATATAAAAATTATAAAAAATTAATTTTAGATTTTAAGCCTGATGTTGTTCATGCACATATGGTTCATGCCAATATTTTTGCTCGAATTTCTAGGAAATTTTTATCAGTTCCACGTTTAATCTGCTCAGCTCATAGTAATAATGAGGGTGGTAGGTTTAGGATGTTAGCTTATAAATACACCCATAATCTCGCTGATATAACAACGAATGTAAGTAAAAATGCTTCTCTTAGTTTTGAAAAATTAGGAGCAGTGCCTGAAAATGGAATTATGACGATATATAATGGTATAGACCTCACTAAATTTGAAAAAAATAATAAAGATAACTGGCTAAAAAACGAAATTGAAGTTTTGGAATCTACACCATTATTTCTGTCAGTTGGCCGTTTTCATGAAGCTAAAGATTATCCAAATTTATTAAGAGCATTTTCCATATTTAAAGAGACTTCCTCTTTTAAAGAAAAACAACCTAAATTAGTCATTGTTGGGGAAGGTGAGCTTCGGGAAGAAACTGAAGTGTTAATTAATACTTTGAATTTACAATCTAATGTTATATTGCTAGGTCGAAGAGATGATATCCCAGCATTGTTAAATATGTCTGATTTTTTTGTTCTTTCATCAAAATATGAGGGTTTACCTACTGTAATAATAGAAGCAATGGCATGCGAAACGTATGTTATTGCAACAGATTGTGGTGGTAGTGCAGAAATAATGGGGGAAACTGGGAAGTTAATTCCTATTCAAAATAGTTCCGCTCTTGCCGATGCTTTTAACGATGTTCTAATGTTAAATGAAAGTGAAGTGATAAATAATAATAAAGTAGCACGTAAACGAATTGAAGATCAGTTTTCTTTAATAAATTCTGTAGAGAGATGGCTGAAATTGTATGAATTTTAAAAAAATTGCATTAATTGGAACGACTGGTTCAAGTTTTTATGGCTTTCGCGCAGATTTAATTCTTCAGTTGGTTCAACAAGGACATATCGTTTATGCTTTAACTTCAGAATCTACAGAAGAATGCCTAGAAAAAATTAAAGCACTAGGCGCTATACCTCTAAAATATCAACTGAGTAGAGGTGGCTTAAATCCTTTTGCAGATATTCAGTCTTTCTTACAACTTAAAAAAATACTAAGAGATATTCAACCAGATGTTGTCTTATCTTATTTCGCAAAACCAGTTATTTATGGGAGCATGGCTGCAAGAGCTGCAAAGGTTCCGCTAAAGATAGGAATGCTCGAAGGTTTAGGCTATACCTTTACAGAGCAACCAGAAGGTCAGACAATAAAAACGAAATTGATTCGTAATATTCAAGTATTACTCTATAAAATGGCGTTTCCGTGTTTAGATAAAATGATTTTTTTAAATCCAGATGATCAACATGATTTAATGAAAAAGCATGATCTGAATGTACATGAAGTTCATATTTTAGGTGGAATTGGTTTGAATTTGATTGATTATCCTTATACAAAAGCAGAAATCTCTCCTGTTAAATTTTTGTTTATTGGACGATTATTAAAAGAAAAGGGCGTCTTTGAACTTATTCAAGCAATACGCATTGTAAAATCGAAATATCCTGACGCTTGCTTTACGATTCTCGGAGCCATTGATCATCAAAATATGGGCGCATTAAAGCAGGAACAACTCAATCAATTGATTGAAGAAAAACTTTTTGAGTACCCAGGCTATGTTACAAATATAAAAGATTGGATTACAGATACAAGTGTCTTTGTTCTGCCATCCTATAGAGAAGGTGTGCCACGAAGTACACAAGAAGCAATGGCTATTGGACGTCCTGTTATTACAACTGATGTACCAGGCTGTCGTGAAACAGTTCGTGATGGCATAAATGGATTTTTAGTTCCTAAGTGGGATGCAGAAGCTTTAGCAGAAAAAATGTGTTATTTTATTGAGCATCCTGAACAGGTTAATATCATGGGTCAGGAAAGTTATAAAATAGCACAAGAAAATTTTGATGTTTTTAAGGTTAATAAAAATCTATTTGAAATTATGGGTTTAGAAGTGATAAATGAAAAGACTCCTTGATGTAATCATTGCTGCAATTGCATTAACAATACTTTCACCTATTTTTTTTCTGGTTGCGTATAAGGTGAGGCGAAATTTAGGTTCTCCTGTCTTTTTTTATCAGGAGCGCCCAGGTTTACATGGGAAACTTTTTAGAATGATCAAGTTTCGTTCTATGAAAGATGCATTCGACAAAGAGGGCAATGCATTACCTGATGAACAACGTATTACGCCTTTTGGTCATAAACTTCGTTCTACAACATTAGATGAAATGCCACAGCTTATAAATGTTCTAAAAGGCAATATGAGTATTGTAGGTCCGAGACCTCAAATGCCTGAATTTATGGAGCATTATACAGAACATCAGAAACGTCGTCATGAGGTCAGACCTGGTATGACTGGATTGGCACAGGTCAGCGGTCGTAATAATCTTTCATGGGAAGAAAAATTCGATTTGGACGTACAATACGTTGATAATCAATCAACCTTATATGATTTCAAAATTATGTTAAAGACAGTTGAAGTTATGTTGAATAAGGAAGGCATTGATTCACCAGACCAAGCAGTTGGTGCTAGACGTTTTTCAGGTTCGGAAACGACTGATACTAAATCTACCCATCATTAATAATGTTGTTAAAGTAAATCATGATCAAAAAAGCTATTCTCCCTGTCGCTGGTTTAGGAACGCGTTTTCTGCCTGCAAGTAAATCAATTCCCAAAGAGATGGTCACCGTCGTCGATCGCCCTGCAATCGAATATGTGATTAAAGAAGCTGTCGCAGCGGGAATCGAAGAAATAATTTTGGTGACGCATTCTTCTAAAGCTTCTATTGAAAATTATTTCGATCGTAACTTCGAACTTGAAACGATATTAGAGAATAAGAAGAAATTTGATTTATTGAAAGAAATTACAGAAATACTACCTCAACATGTCAGCGTGATTAGTGTACGCCAACCTCAACCATTGGGTTTAGGGCATGCTGTATTATGTGCTAAAGCAGTTGTTGGTGATGATGATTTTGTGGTGTTATTACCTGATGTCTTGGTGAAAGAAAAAAATAAAGAGAATGATTTAGCGCGTATGATTCGTCGTTTTGATGAGTCAAAAGCATCACAAATTATGGTTGAGGCTGTTCCAGATCACTTGGTGGATCAATATGGTATTGTTGATGTTGCTCATTCACCTGAAGAAGGTGAAAGTATTGTCATGCAAGGTATTGTTGAAAAACCTGCTGTAGGTACTGCACCATCAAATCTATCAGTGGTTGGGCGCTATGTGCTGCCTGCTAAAATTATGCAATTATTAGAACAAACACCGAAAGGTGCAGGTAATGAGATCCAATTAACCGATGCAATTGCAGCATTACAAAAAATAGAGAATGTTGAAGCTTATCGTATGAAAGGGCAGACTTTTGATTGTGGTAGTAAAATTGGCTATCTCAAAGCTGTATTACACTATGGTGTGGAACATTCTAAATTAGGCGATGAATTCAAACAGCTGATTAAAGAGTTGAATTTATAATAGAGTAGATTACATATGAATATTTGTGTGTTTGGCTCAACTCTTCAAGCTGGCGTAATTGCTGGCTTGTTTGCTGAATATGGACATCAAGTTTATTGGTGCCCTCAAATTGAAGTTGAGCAGCAATCATCAGTCCATTATCAAGATGAAAATTTAAATCAGCTTATTCAAAAACAAATGACCAATCATTCACTGCAATTGATGAGTTTAAAGAATATTCATTTACAGAGTGATGTTTTCCTCTTTAGTTTTAATCCCACAGAATTCAAGCAAGCAATTACTTTAGCCGAAGAGTTGAAAACGCAACCGATTATTCATCCAAAATTAATGCTTAATGGTTCGACTTTTGGTTTGGAAGGCACTGAAAAGTTAAAGCAAATTCTAGTTGCAGATCATTGGGCTTATTTACCGGATACGATTCAAGAAGGGAATGCGATTCAAAGTTTTATTGCTTCCAAACAGGTTATTGTTGGTATTGATGAAGAAAATACTCAACAATTGGTCAAAGAGTTACTGCGTCCTTTCTTTCAATTAAAACAGCAATATTTGTTTATGCCATTTTTGGATGCTGAATTTACCAAGTTGAGTATTTCTGGCATGCTCGCAACACGTATTAGTTATATGAATGATATGGCGCAAGTTGCTGAAAAACTGAACATTGATATTCAAAATGTAAAACAAGGTTTAGCAGCAGATAATCGTATTGGAGCGACTTATCTTTCACCGGGTGTGGGTTTTGGTGGCGAAAATTTCTCGCATGATATTCTCACTTTAACTGGAACCGTGGCAGGTTCTGGTATCCAAAGCCAATTGTTAGATCAGGTTTGGAATATCAACGAGCAACAAAAAGAAATTCTATTTAGAAAATTATGGAATTATTACCAAGGGCAATTGACGGGTAAAGTTGTTGCAATTTGGGGGGCTTCATTTAAAGAGAATACTTCGAGTATCGATAATTCCCCAATTCACGCTATGCTCGCTGCGCTTTGGGCACAGGGTGTGATAGTTCAATTGCATGATCCTCAAGCTTTAGAGCGTGTTGCAAATGTCTATGGTGATCGTCCAGATTTAATTTTATGTCAAGATCAATATCAAGCAGTAGCGAATGCGCATGCAATATGCTTATTGACTGCATGGAAACAATATTGGAGCCCTGATTATACAAAACTCTTGCAAAAAATGGCACATCCTTTAATTTTAGATGGGCGTAATATTTTGGATCCAGATTTTGTGAAAGCGCAAGGTTTTGCTTATCAAGGCGTAGGGCGAGTATGACAATGTCTATTTTAGATACGATGCAGTTAGATGCTGAGCAAAATGTAGAACACTTACAAAAAAAAGCCATTACACAGCAGCAAATACAATTAACGGACTTATTTGAACACGATTCACAGCGTTTTGAAAAGTTTTCAGTCCATTTTAACCCACTCAGTTTTGATTATAGTAAGCATCGTCTTGATCAAGAGATACGAGACTTGTTATTTAAATTTGCCGACACTAAACAATTAACAGAATGGGTGGGGCGATTATTTACAGAAGAGTCAATTAACTATACAGAAGACCGAGCAGCGATGCATTGGGCATTACGTTTACCGAAGCATGATCAAGATTATCCTGAATTGGCTAGTTTGGTTCATCAACAATTAGATCGAATGTTCCAACTTGTTGAAAAAGTCCATGCAGGTCAATGTCGTGGTGCTACAGGTGAAGTGATCCAAGATGTGGTTAATATTGGTGTTGGAGGTTCAGATCTTGGGCCATTGATGGTCAATCACGCTTTATCGGACTTTAAAGTGAGTACAACAAAGCCACTAAAAGTTCATTTCGTTTCTACTATGGATGGTAGCCAGCTTTCTGATTTATTGCATCAGTTGCGCCCAGAAACCACACTATTTATTGTCTCATCTAAGTCGTTTGGGACGATAGATACACTTTCCAATGCACAAACTGTTCGACAATGGCTAGAGAAAGCTCTGGGTGCACAAAAAAGTGTTGTACAACATCACTTTATTGGCGTATCAACCAAACCTGAAAAAATGACGGAGTGGGGCATTTCTGCCGAAAATCAATTCTTACTTTGGGATTGGGTTGGTGGTCGATATTCACTGTGGTCATGTATTGGTTTACCGATTGCTTTACAGATCGGGGTCGAAGGATTTAAGCAGCTTTTGGCAGGTGCTTATGCGATTGATCAACATTTTAAACATGCATCATTTGAGCAAAATATCCCTGTATTGATGGGTTTATTAGGTATATGGAATAATAATTTTCTGAATATTCAAACCCATGCTGTATTACCCTATGATGGGCGTTTAAAGTATTTTGCTTCGTATCTGCAACAGCTTGAGATGGAGTCGAATGGTAAGTCGATTCAAAGGAATAACGAAAAAGTTGCATTGAATACTTGCCCAATTGTTTGGGGTGAAGTTGGTCCAAATGCACAGCATGCTTTTTATCAGTTATTACACCAAGGAACACATGCCGTTAGTTGCGATTTTATTGCGCCCATACAGCGTTATAATGCGAATCAATTTACTTATGCAGAAAGTGCTGAAGCGTTGATTGAGCAGCATCATTTGGCATTGTCCAATTGTTTAGCACAGTCAAGATTATTGGCTTTTGGTAATAAAGCGTTAGATGCTGAAGAATTGCTACAACTACCTGTATATAAGCAATACGAAGGTAATCAACCAAGTTCCACGTTACTTTTAAATGAATTGAGTCCTTATAGTTTAGGAATGTTGATTGCACTTTATGAACATAAAGTTTTTGTACAATCGGTGATTTGGAATATCAATCCATTCGATCAATGGGGTGTTGAAAAAGGCAAAGATATTGCTAATCAATTGCTTCCAATCTTAAGTGGAAAAGAGAAAGATATTTCTCAGTTAGATGCTTCAACACAAGGTTTGATTAAAATCTTGCTTGGAAAAGAATAGAAATATAGGAAAAATTATGGCAACAATTTTAGTCACTGGCGGTGCAGGATATATTGGTTCGCATACGTGTGTTGAGTTACTTGAAGCTGGACATGAGGTTATTGTTTTAGATAATCTTTCCAATAGTTGTGAAGATTCGTTAAAGCGTGTTCAAGAACTAACTGGAAAAGCTTTGACGTTTATTCAGGGTGATATTCGCCAACAACAGGATTTAGATCAGGCTTTTGCTTCACATCAGATTGATGCTGTGATTCATTTTGCAGGCTTAAAAGCAGTCGGCGAAAGTCAGCAAATTCCACTGACTTATTTTGACAATAACATTGCTGGGTCTGTGCAATTGGTACAAGCCATGGAACGAGCCAACGTATTTAATTTAGTGTTCAGTTCCTCTGCAACGGTTTACGATGAAGCCAATATTTCACCTTTAGATGAAACTATGCCGACAGGTATGCCAACCAATAATTATGGTTATACGAAGCTGATTGTTGAGCAATTATTAGAAAAATTATCGATTGCTGATGAGCGATGGTCAATCGCATTATTACGTTATTTTAACCCAGTAGGTGCACATAAAAGTGGTCGAATTGGTGAAGATCCTCAAGGAATTCCAAATAACTTAATGCCTTATGTAACCCAAGTTGCTGTGGGTCGTCGTGAAAAGCTGTCAATTTATGGTAATGATTACGACACAGTTGATGGTACAGGTGTTCGTGACTATATTCATGTAGTCGATTTAGCGAATGCGCATTTATGTGCTTTAAATAATCGCCTAACAGCTAAAGGTTGCCGCGCTTGGAATATAGGTACTGGGAATGGTTCATCTGTTCTTGAGGTCAAGAATACGTTTGAGCAAGTCAATGGTGTTTCTGTTGCACATGAAATTGCACCACGTCGTTCGGGTGATGTTGGAACCTCTTTTGCAAATAATGCACGTGCAGTGACAGAGTTAGCGTGGACACCACAATATAAATTAGAAGATATGCTCGCTGATAGTTGGAATTGGCAGAAGCAAAATCCTACAGGCTATAAAGATTAACTATAATGGTTTAATTCATAAAAAATAGGCACTCCAAGTGCCTATTTTTTATTTCAGAATTCAAGTTAACCTTGAATCAACTGAGTTAATTCGTCCACATAATCTTGCATTGGTTTGGGATTTTTATCTGCACGACTTTCAATATTCAGACGTAAAAGTGGTTCAGTATTAGATGCGCGGACATTTAAACGCCAAACACCAAAATCTAAACTCACACCATCTGTTTGATCAATTGTCGGTTTTTGATCTGCGAAATAATCAAATATTTTCTGAATGGTTTTTTGAGTATCTTTAACTTTAAAATTGATTTCACCACTACAAGGGAAACGCTCAATCATACCTTCAACTAAACTCGACAATGATTGCTGTGTTTCTGAAAGTACGGAAACCACGAGTAACCAAGGAATCATACCACTGTCACAATACGCAAAATCCCGGAAATAGTGATGAGCACTCATTTCACCGCCATATACGGCATTATTTTCACGCATGACATCTTTAATAAATGCATGGCCAGATTTTGATTGAACGGCAATGCCTTTATATTGATCAACAATATCAAAGGTATTCCAAACTAAACGTGGATCATGCACAATTTTCTCACCTGCTTGTTTAAGTAAGAATGCTTGAGCGAGTAATCCAACGATATAATAACCTTCAATAAATTGTCCTTTTTCATCGAAAAGGAAACAACGATCGAAGTCACCATCCCAAGCGATGCCCATATCAGCATGATGTTCTAATACTGCATCACGAGTACTGTCTCTATTTTCAATAAGAATAGGGTTAGGAATACCATTTGGAAAATGACCATTTGGCTCATTATGAATTTTAATAAACTCAATAGGAATATTCAGTTGTTTGAATTTTTCTTCAATGGCATCGACAACATGACCTGCTGCACCGTTGCCTGCATTCATTACCAGTTTAAGTGGTCGAATTTTTGTTGGATTGATATAAGTCAGTAAATGTTCAATGAATTCTGGAAGAATATTATATTTTTGTGTTGTGCCTTTTTGTGCAACATCAATGAATTGCTCAGATTCAGAAAGAGCTTGAATCTCTTTTAAACCGGTATCTGAACTAATTGGTCGTGCATTTTCACGAACCAATTTCATGCCATTATAATCCATAGGATTATGACTTGCAGTGATTTCAATACCACCTTGAACATCTAGATGAAATGCACCAAAGTACACTTCTTCAGTTCCTGTCATACCTAAATCTATAACATTGATACCCGCATCATTTAAACCACGAA
The DNA here is from genome assembly GCF_048552595.1 of Acinetobacter psychrotolerans. Classification (NCBI taxonomy): domain Bacteria; kingdom Pseudomonadati; phylum Pseudomonadota; class Gammaproteobacteria; order Moraxellales; family Moraxellaceae; genus Acinetobacter; species Acinetobacter psychrotolerans. The sequence continues at coordinate 75,628 of NZ_JBIMDK010000018.1, forward strand.
TCGTTGCTTGTTTTAATTCTTCGCTGGATAATCGTACATCACAACCGACCACAACAGTTTTGGGTTGATAAATTTGCCCATAAGCACGACCAATTTTATAAGCAATATCTTCATTCAGTTCTGAGCCAAGTTTGCCTCGAATATCGTAGGCTTTAAAACACGTCAATTTATTCATATTCATCTATCTGTTGTATAAAGTTTAATGACAGTAAAACAGTATTTTAACCTTAAAGTGTGTCAATATTTTTTTGGTGTTGTAAAATCAGTGAGAAAAATGTGAACAATACTTGCTTATATGTAATTATTTACATTTATAAGGTTAATTATAAGATAAATAAATAAACTAAAACGTGATATGAAATACAAAAATAAGTGATGAAAGTCATTGTGTTGTATTTTTAGTCAGCAAAAAAAACAAAAATAAATTAATAAATACGGCAAAAATGTTAACTAGTTATCATTTTTGCCGTTATAATGCCAAAAATTTTACCACTAATAATTTAAAAATGAGGCAAGAAATGGCAAATTCACAAGATTTAGGACTTAATCCTGCTATAGGTACCGTCACTGGACTTTTAAATACAGTAAATGCGATCGGGTTTAAACCAGGGGTAGATGTCACCTTAACTTTTTACGACACGATTACAAAAATTTTACTTAAAACAGTTATTGTTAAAGCAGATGCCACGGGTACTGTTAATTATCAGACGAGTGAATTTCTAAATGGTGAAACTGTAAACTTAGTAGGTAAAAACTCGCAAGGTTTAGAACTTACCAAAACGCAAGTTGTTAAAGATTTTGTCGCACCTGCAGCACCTATTGCAAATATTGATGCTGAGGGTACTATGGTGTCAGGCAATACTGAACCAGGCGCAGTGATTAAAATTAAAAATGCAAATGATGAAGTGATTGCCACAACTACGGCCGATAAAAATGGTAATTTCAGTGTTCCATTAGTACCTGCTCAAATTGCGAGTGAAGCATTAAAAGTAACAGCTTCAGATGGCTCTACCAATCACAATGAGTCTGTGCCTACATTACTCGTCGCACCAGATAAAACCCCACCTGCAGCACCGACTAACTTGGCTATCGTGCAAGAGGGCAGTGTTGTCACAGGTAAAGCAGAACCGAATTCAAAAATTGTGATTAAAGACCCTGCAGGTAATGTGATTGGAACTGGAACAACGGATCCAACGGGTTCATTCTCTGTAAGTTTAACTACACCACAAAAAGACAACCAAACGTTATCTGTAAATGCCATAGATCCTTCAAATAACAAATCACTAGATGCAACAGTAAAAGCTTTGGATTTAACTCCACCTGCAGCACCGACTAACTTGGCTGTCGTGCAAGAGGGTAGTGTTGTCACAGGTAAAGCAGAACCAAATTCAAAAATTGTGATTAAAGACCCTGCAGGTAATGTGATTGGAACAGGAACAACGGATCCAACGGGTTCATTCTCTGTAAGTTTAACTACACCACAAAAAGACAACCAAACGTTATCTGTAAATGCCATAGATCCTTCAAATAACAAATCACTAGATGCAACAGTAAAAGCTTTGGATTTAACTCCACCTGCAGCACCGACTAACTTGGCTGTCGTGCAAGAGGGTAGTGTTGTCACAGGTAAAGCAGAACCAAATTCAAAAATTGTGATTAAAGACCCTGCAGGTAATGTGATTGGAACAGGAACAACGG